>DATFKQ010000151.1:0-39437 GCA_035268565.1 Desulfotignum sp.
GCAATATTATTTTGACTGCGAAAAAATCCATTCCCCGGATGTGGACCAAAATTTTTTCATCTATCTTCACCAGATCCGGGCTGAACATTTTGTACCGGTCATCTTTGGCCCCCCGGGTCATCCGGATCCTCTGGGCAATACTGGACTTGAGGGCAGCATCGTTTAGTTCCTGGGCTGGGCCTGATTTTTGACCGCTGGCCTGCTCCACAGAGTGTGCCGGAGCGTCTGCCTGTCCCTGGCAGGGGAAAATTGCTGTAACAAACAGAACACAGGCCAGGTACAATAATACAAAAACAGGCACAAACCGCAACAGCCGGGGGGATGGTGGGCAGCTGCAAAAACCTGGTGCATGCAGAACAATCATGATTTCCTCTTTGTCTGGGTTGTCAAAAGCGCCCCTGCAGGGGCAATGCCCGGCACCAAACCGACCAGCAACCCAAATGAAATATAAAAAGTGATGGTTTGCGGGACGCAGCAGCCATGCTTCAGCTGCCGGGTGCAACCTTGTTATACCGGGCAAAATTGCCGGTAAATTTGTTTACAAGCTTATAGGTCAGATCAACGGTCTTTTTTTCTTCTGCATCAAGATGGATATCAAACACCAGGGTCTGGTGGTCTGCAAGGGTATAGGCATGTCCCATGTCCACAGGCTCCCACTGGCCTGAAATCGTGTCAGTGAGGGTCAGCATCACCGGAACATTCCTGGTGTTCTCCAGGATGAACCGGTCGGTGATCAGCTCGTCATATACCTGGACATCCCCCTTTTTATTGCGCCGGACCCGGGTCTGTTCACTGTTTATCCTGCGCTTGAAGACCAGGATATCCCGGCTCCTTCCAATTTCCAGAAAAGCGGTGCCGCCTCTGGGGACAAACGGCATCATGTCTTCTCCTGAAAAGATGGTGCCTTCCTGACCGTCTTGTTGAAATATTCTGGTTTTTCCTGAAACCAGATCAAAGGCACCCAGGCCTGCATCACTGGTATTTTTGATCTTGTATCCTGTGGGAATGCCCGGCGCATGGGGGGCGTTTTCAGGGTCATGGGGCATGGTTTTTCCATCCCACATGTAGTGCTTGGTCACAGACAGATTCTTTTGTTCAAAAAACAGAACCTGCCGGGTTTCAAGATGCTGCAGCCGGGTTTTGAAAATACTGTCCGGGTTGAGCCAGAATACGCCATTATCAAAATCCTGCCCTGAAAAATTGCGCAGGATGAGGCGGGCATCCAGGTCCAGGTTTTTTTGTGCCCCATCTGCCAGGGCGGTATAGGTGACCAGATTGTCCAGGCCGGCCAGCAGATAGGAAATCATAACTGTGTGGTCCGTATCCCTGCTGCTGTATAGTTCCCAGGTAAGGGCAGATGCATCTGAAGCACGGGCCACTGACAAAAGAGTGATATCATCAGCCTCTGCCAGCGTATCCAGATAAACCGCATCAGGATCAATGTGAACATTCTGCCAGGAAAAATCAATCTTGTTGATGCCCGCAACCAGGGCGAGCACCCGTTTTTCCTGCACCAGGGCGGTGTTTTGGCCCGCCAGGCGGATGAAAACCTGTTCCTGCAAAGGCAGGGCTGCCAGACGGGTTCCGGCAAAAGAGGTGCCAGGTACAGCAAGGAAGCAGCCCAGGCCCATGAGCAGGATAAACCATGCAGCCATAAGCCTTTTCAGGTTCAGCCTGGTATGCCTGGACGGATTTATGAAGATGGGACAGGTGTCTGCTGCCATTTTCTGTCTCCTTTATATGTGGTGATGGTGTAGCAGATGGCCTTTTCAGTGCCTGGATCCAGGGTGACAAAAAATCTGAACCGGGTCTGATCAATCTTTTCAAACCGGTCCTGGCCGCTGATGTCTGTGATGGTGAAATTCGGATCAGGTCTATGGCGGGTAATTTCAAATGCTGCGGTCTGGTCTGAAAAATTGGTGATGTCCAGGACCATGGTCCGGACATCATCAAACCCGGACAGGTTGCCCTGGTCATCAAAGACCAGGTTGGTTTTGGCAAATTTTGCAACCTTGGGTGCAACCTTTACCCGGCGGGCTGTCCCAAGAAAGAGGTCCACTTTTTTCCCCACAGGAATGTAATCAGTTTGATCACTGCCGGCAAAAGTCATTTCCCCTTTCTGGTCGATTTTATGGAATATTTTGATCCCGCCCCCGGGAAGGGGAAATTTTCCCAGGCCTGATGCAGTATCGTTTTTAAAAGTCAGCATCTGCACCGGTCGGTTTCCATAACGCTGCTCATCATACATGTAAAAGGTCTTTGCTGAAACCGCAGGTACATCAAAGGAAACAAGCTGCCTGGACCACCCCTGGGCAATGGTCTGGGTGCCTTCTATGGAATATAAAAAATATTCTGACAGCCCGGTTTTTTCAATTTTTTTCGGGGCGGGTCCTGCCATGGATTTTTGCACTGCCATTGCCGGTGCGGATTCCAGCAGGGCTTTCCCCCGGGCATATGCATCCTGCTGCAGGTTGTCAGGAAATTGTGTTTCTGGCCGGCCATAGGGGTAGGATCGATCGGCCAGGTCTGAGATCCGATCCAGAAGATGGATTTTCCCCACCACAAGGCGAATCCGGGCATTATCATAATCTTCTCCTGACCGGTTTTGCACCCGGACATACCCTGTGAAGCGGATCCAGGATCTGTCCGGAGACAAAAATGCCATATAACGGGGCTCCCAAAAGAGACCAGAGGTGAAATAGGTGATATCAATTTCAGCCTGGCAGGATTGTTCAGCACGGACATGCCAGATGGCAAGGTTATTTGTGTCAGAAGGAAACTGCAACTGTTCAATGGTGACAGGAGCAGATGCCGCTGTGACGGCAAGGGCCAGGGAGGTTGGATCGATACGGGTATTGGTCCATGAAAACAGGATCTGGTTCATGCCGGGTGCAAGATGAAGGCTGCGGCTGTCTGTGACCATAGTCAGATCTGCGGGGTTGTAAATGAAGATCTGGATGTCCCGGCTTTGGGATACAGCTGTCACATCGATCCCGGCCCGGGCCGGCAAAGCATATGCCAGAATGCACAGCAGCAGGACCAGGTATGTATTGCATTTATTTGCAGGTTGCATGGCAGGGATATCTCCAGTGAAAAATTATTTTTTTTTAAATACCACACCTGCAAAAAAAACCATAGAACAAATGATTCTGGTGTGATTGCTCCGACCGGATCTGGCAGGATACCCGGATCTTCCCGGATCAGGTGTGTTTTTTTTACCGGCCCCGCAGGCCCTTATACCAAAGAGGGTTGTTCTCTATTCAAACCTGTCATCTGACCGTTTGTTTTTGATGTCTTCTTCACTGGCCTGGAGCCATCCGGAGCGGCTGTCTGCCACTGCATCAAATTTTTTTATGTAGGGTTTGATGTCCAGCAGCGGTGTGCCGTCCAGAATGTCGATATCCTGAACCACAAGGGTATTGCCTTCGATTTTTTTCAGTCTGACAATGGACAGCCCGATATGGTTGGGCCGCAAAGGAGAGCGGGTGGAAAATACCCCCCGGGTCTGGCTGTCCATAAACGGGATGACACGCAGCTGGGTCCGCTCGGTTTTGTGAAAACAGTATATAAGATAAATATGGCTGAACCCCTCAAGGTCCTGCAATCCCTCCATATAGACGTCATCTACCAGTACGCGGCCTTCTATGCCTGCGGCGCCTCTGGGCTGAATGGGCATGTCCCTGATATTTTCATGGGGGGAATGAATTGTGCCTATTGGTTGTATTTCATGCATGGGAGTTTATTTTTCCTTTCTGCAAATTGCCAGGCCAGCCGGTTAATCAGCCAGGATGGACTGGTAGAGGACATAATATTTGTTGATATTGCTGACATACTGGACCGTTTCCTGGCCGATGGTGCGAAGGGCTGCCAGTTCAACATTTCTGAACCATCTGTTTTTGTCCAGGCCCATTTTTTCTGCCATTTTCCTGGCTTTTCTGATATTGGCCGGGCCGGCATTGTAGGCTGCCAGGGAAAACCGGATCCGGTTCCTGGGGGATATGTTTTCAGAACTGAAGTAGCGGTCCCTGAGAAAGGCCAGGTATTTGACCCCGGCATGGACATTGTTATCCAGTCTGTTTACATGGGGGATGCCGATATTTTTGTCCATGGCTGTTGCAGGCAGCACCTGCATAAGACCTACTGCACCGGCACTGCTTTTCTGGCTATGGTCCAGCTCTGATTCCTGAAATGCCATTGCCAGAATAAGCAGCCAGTCAAAATCATATTCCCGGGCATATTTTTTAATGATCTCTTTGTATTGTTTGAGTTTTTCCCATTCTTCAGGGTCCAGAGGGTTCCGCAGCCGGTCGGCATCCTTATAGTACCGTTTAAAATATATATTGCCCAGCAGGGTCCCTTTTTTATGGGTGTTTAAAAATGCATTAAGGCTGGACAGCAGCTGCGGATTGTTTTTTCGCACCATCCATGCAATTTTGGAATTTTTGCGCAGCACCACATCTTCATTGATTTTGATGTTTTTGAGCACTTTTGACCATGCCCGGGCAATATGGCTGTCTGCGACAGTGATGGCAATGGCACCATTGTCAACCATTTCCAGGGCGGTTTCTGTTTCCAGTTCTTCATTGAGAAAAGTTATTTTTACCGGTTTTTTGTTTTTTTTGCGCAATTTTTCATTCAGCCTGCGCAGGCTGTCATAGTAGCTGCTGCTTTTGCGGACATGGACTGTTTTTGCACTTAAATCAAAAACATGTTTTGGCTGAAATTTTCCTTTCCGGGTTATCACCACTTCATCGATCCCGGTTAAATAAGGCTTTGTAAAATCCACCCTGGCTTTTCTTTCGGGTGTGATGGTCAGCCCTGCTGCAGCTATGTCACCATATCCGGAGACCAGTTTGGGAATCAGCTGGTCCCTGGATACCGTAATAAACTCCAGTACGACTTGTAACCCGTTCTGGTCCATCCGGCTGTTGAGAAACGCTTCATACCCTTTGATCAATGCATATTCATATCCCACCAGATGCCCTTCGGAAATATAAAAATTGGTCCTGTTAAGGGTTGTCAGAACCCGGATATATTTTTTTTCCAGCAGCCCGGGAAGATCGTCATCATAGGATTCTGATATGTGCACATTCAAAGGCAGGCTGTTGTCTTCTGCACACATAGCCATGCCTGGAAAAATCAGGCATAATACCAGCAGGGATACTGAAAAACAGCAGCAGTACAATTTTTTCACAGGTGCCATATACAATGTTTCAGCGATGGTGAGCACCCGGGTGTAACCCGGGATCAGTGGGTTTTGTGCGGCTGGTGTTCATATGGACCTCCTTGATGATGTGGTTAGCCAGATCCGAAACAGTATCTGAAACTTTTTGCACTTTTAAGTAAAAACATTCCTATAGTACCACCTGATAGAGTGTATGAACAAGAAAAATTGCGGCAATCCGTCAATTTGCAGGTCAGAAATACAGGGTTTGCCCGGCAGGACATACCTGCCGCAAGATTAATTTCTTGACAATCCGCTGCGGGAAACAGATATTGTTAAAAGGTTTTTGTCTTCACGGTGGCGTTTAAAAAAAAGAATTTATGACACAGAACATACCCTACAAATTGCCGTCAGTTACCCATACCCGGAATAAAAAAAATCGCAAAGTGGGGTTTGAACTTGAATTTACCGGTCTTGACCTTAACCAGGCAACCGCGGTGGTGGAACAGGTATTTTCCGGAAAACGTACCACTGCATCTCCTGCTGCATGTGTGGTAGCGGTACAGGAACTGGGAGATTTTACCATTGAACTGGACTGGCACTTTCTTAAAAAGATAGCAGTACAGCAGAAACAGGTCAGGTCAGGGGACTGGCTTGACCTGCTCAGCCAGGCAGCTGCCCTGCTTGTACCCATGGAGGTCGTCTGTCCGCCGATTGCCATGTCCGATCTGGACTGCCTTGATCCTCTGGTCAGAGAACTGCGCCGGGCAGGGGCCAGGGGTACTGAAGACTCTATGATTGCCGCCTATGGTGTCCATATCAACACAGAAGTTCCGCATCTGGATACGTCTTGTCTGTCCGGTTACCTGCGGGCATTTTCCCTGCTGCAGTGGTGGCTGGTGGATGCCCATCAGGTGGATTTTGCCCGCCGCATAAGTCCCTTTGTCGACCTGTATCCTGAGGCATATCTTAAACAATTGTTTGCCCGGACAGCACCGGATTGGAACCAGATCACAGATGATTATCTCCAGCACAATGCCAGCCGCAACCGGGCCCTTGACCTTTTGCCCCTGTTTGCCTATATGAATGCCGAACAGGTCCTCAGGGCGGTTTCCGACACAAAAATCAAGGCCCGTCCGGCCTTTCATTACCGTTTGCCCAACTGCCAGATCGATAAACCAGACTGGTCCCTGGCCCGCCCCTGGAATACCTGGTGGGTGGTGGAAGAACTGGCACAGCGGCCGGATGATCTGCAGGATCTCGGGCGGCAGTTTCTGGCCATGCACAGGCCGCTTCTGGGGGTTTCCCGCAACGACTGGACCGCATTGATGGGCACATGGCTGCAAGACCACGCATTGGCGTAACCGGGTCTTCCCGGCGCTGGGCACCTGCATGGTGGTGTTCCGGAACAGCGGTCCACCTGGCCGGTGGATCTGCCCGCAGGATCAGTGTGAACCATGATATCACGGATATGTCTCTGGATGCACTGATTATCGGCGGCGGCAATGATATCGCACCCGAACATTACAAAGGGGATCTGACCGCACCGGTGAAATTTGATCCAGCGCGGGACCTGCTGGAAATAAAATGGATAAAATATGCCCTGGAACATAAAATTCCCCTGCTGGGCATCTGCAGGGGGGCCCAGCTCATCAATGTGGTTCTGGGGGGCAACCTTTTTCAGGATATCCGGTCCCTGCGGCGCCTGACCCACAACCGGCCCGGGCTGCTGCCCACCAAACATGTGTTTCTGGAGGAAAAATCATTGATTTCCCAAGTCTGCTGCAGAAAGACCCTTCGGGTAAACAGCCTGCACCACCAGGCTGTCCGGGAACCAGGCAAAACACTGCAGGTGGTGGCACGGGACCTTGACGGCATTATCCAGGCTGTGGAAGCAGCCAACGGCCAGAAGATCATCGGGGTCCAGTGGCATCCGGAATACCTTTTTTACCTGCCCTCGCAGTTTGCCCTGTTCAAATGGCTGCTGGCATAATTTTTTATGGTGACTTCCACTTTACTTTTATTTGGTTCCGCTTTTTTTGCCGCCACCATTCTGCCTTTTTATTCTGAAGTTGTGCTTTTTGCCCTGCTGCGGCAGGGGGGGGATCCGGTTTTCCTGCTGGTTGTCGCCACCACCGGCAACACCCTGGGATCTGTGGTCAACTGGTGGCTGGGGCTGTCTTTGCTGCGGTTCCAGAACCGGCGGTGGTTTTATTTCACCCCGGCCCAGATTGCAAGGGCCCAGTACTGGTTTCAGCACTATGGATACTGGACCCTTCTGCTGGCCTGGCTGCCCATTGGCGGAGATCCTCTCACCCTGGTGGCCGGGATAATGAAGGTCCGTCTGTCTGTGTTTCTTCTTCTTGTGGCCATCGGCAAAGGGCTCCGGTATGTGGCGGTATTCTATATCAGTTGACATGCTGCACAAATTCATGTAGGTAATGATAAATTTGTTCACTGGGGGTGCTTTTTTAAAAAAGCTGAGAGAAGTTGCACACTTCAACCCTTGGAACCTGATACGGTTAGTACCGGCGTAGGGACAGTGGGTAGGTAAAAACAAAGCCTTTCTTAGCAGTTTCCTGTCTTTTCTCCTTATTTTCCGGTGCACACCGGGTCAGTTTGTAAAAACACACCATATATATGGAGATATTATGAAAATCAGGCTTAACGGTAAAACAGTTGAGTGCCGCAGTGCCAGGCTTATGGGACTTGTCCTTGAAATGGGGCTTGCGCCGTCTTCTGTTGTTGCCGAAGTCAACCTGGCAGTTGTCACCCAGGAAAAATGGGAATCCACCTGGATCAAAGACGGCGATGAAATCGAGCTGCTCAGTTTCGTGGGAGGGGGATAGATGGCAAAAAATGAGAATGATGCACTGGTGCTGGGCGAAAAATCATTTACAAACCGGCTGTTCACCGGAACAGGCAAATTTGCCTCCCGGTCTTTGATATCGCCTATGCTGGAAGCAAGCGGTTCCCAAATGATTACCGTGGCTTTGCGCCGGGTGGATATGGGATCAAAAGAACAAAATATTCTCACCTGTATCCCTGATACCGTTACCCTGCTGCCCAATACATCCGGTGCCAGGACAGCCAAAGAAGCGGTCCGGATTGCAAGAATTTCCCGGGAAGCCGGTTGCGGAAATTTTATCAAAATCGAGGTGATTACAGACATGCAGTATCTGCTGCCCGACAACCGGGAAACCCTGAAAGCCACAGAAGTGCTGGCCAAAGAAGGATTTGTCGTTCTTCCCTATATGATGCCTGATATAACCGTTGCCCGGCAGCTGCACGATGCAGGGGCTGCTGCTGTCATGCCTCTGGGATCTCCCATCGGTACAAATCTGGGCCTTGAGATGAAATCCATGATCAAAAGAATTATTGAGATCAGCAGCCTGCCCGTGGTGGTGGATGCCGGTATCGGCAGGCCGTCCCAGGCAGCACAGGCCATGGAAATGGGTGCAGATGCCGTGCTGGTGAACACGGCCATTGCCACCAGTGCAGATCCGGTCGCAGCAGGAAAGGCATTTGCCATGGCGGTTGCTGCCGGACGGATGGCATATCTGGCTGACATGGCGGATGAACAGCATTTTGCCAAAGCGTCTTCCCCGTTGACCGGATTTTTGAGGAATTGACATCATGACTTTTATGGACCAGGTCATTGCCTGGGAAAAATTTGATTTTCAAGGCTTTTTTGAAAAAGTTTCCCCACAGGATGTCCTAAAATCTCTGCACCGGGATATCCTGACCTTCCGTGATCTTCTGCATCTTTTGTCCCCTTGTGCACAAGATTTTCTGGAACCGATGGCCCAAAAGGCCGGGCACCTGACCCGGCAGCATTTTGGCCGGACCATCGGCCTGTATGCACCATTGTACATATCAGATTATTGTGAAAACCGGTGCACCTATTGCGGGTTCAATGCCCATACCAGGTTTGCCCGCACCAGACTGACACTGGACCAGATTGATCAGGAAGCCAAAACAATTGCAAAAACCGGTATCCGTCATATTCTGGTGTTAACCGGGGAGGCGCCTGCCCAGACACCCATGTCCTACCTTACGGACACCGTCAGGATCCTGAAAAAATATTTTTCTTCCATTGCCCTGGAGATATTTCCCATGGATGAGGATGATTACCGCATCCTGGTTGCCGCAGGTGCGGATTCACTCACTGTTTACCAGGAGGTCTATGACCGCAGCATCTATAAACAGGTGCATCCCGGCGGGAAAAAAGCAGATTATGTTTACCGGCTGCTGACACCGGAAAGGGGGGCCAAGGCAGGTTTCCGCGCCGTTAATATCGGTCCTTTGTTCGGTTTGGGAAACCCCATGGCCGAGGCGTTTATGGCCGGGCTGCATGCCAGATACATGGAGCAGGCCTATCCGGATGTGGAGGTGTCCCTGTCTCTGCCGCGGATGACCAGAGCGGAAGGGGCAACAGCCGCGTGCCACAGTTTTCCGGACATATCCTTTGTCCAGTGCATGCTGGCCTGGCGGTTGTTCATGCCCCGCCTGGGAATTACCATTTCCACACGGGAATCAGCCGCCTTCAGGGACCGGCTGATTCATCTGGGTGCCACAAGGTATTCTGCCGGATCAAGAACCGATGTGGGCGGCTATGCCCAGAATCTGGAGGACAGCACGGTCCAGTTTGAAGTGACAGATGCAAGAAGCGTGGCTCAGATCACCCGGATGATCCGAAAAAGCGGTTTTCAGCCGGTATTCAAGGACTGGGGGGAAGCTGTGATATGAAAATCGGGATAGCCGGCATCGGGGGCATCGGGTCCAATGTGGCAAGGCACCTGGCCCAGGCAAAGGTTCCCACAGTCAAAATCGTGGATTTTGACTGTGTGGAAACAGCCAACCTGAACCGGCAGTTTTACCGGACAGATCAGGTGGGTTGTAAAAAAACCGGCAGCCTGGAAGCCAACCTCCATGCCATATCTCCAGACTTGGTCATTGAACGGGTGGACAAAAAAATTACACCGGAAAATGTTGTTTCGATTTTTCAGGACTGCCCCATTGTTGTGGAAGGGTTTGATCACCCCCACTTAAAAAAAATGCTGATAGAAAAGCTGGCCGGTGCAGATAAAAAAATTGTGTCAGCCTCAGGCATTGCAGGCAGGGATCTTGGTACAGTCACCATAAAGAAAATCGGGACCTGCCATATTGTGGGGGATTTTTTATCAGACCAGGGAAAACACGCACTTTTTCCGCCCAAAATTGCCCTGGTGGCGGCTGTCATGGCCGGTATTGTTTTAGATCAAATGGAGAAATAAAAAAAATGAAAGATTTTCCAGCCCCGTATGCCGCGCTTACTGTAGCAGCATCAGACCGCTGTCTGTGCAAAAAGCAATTGCCAAAAGGGATCTATGGTATCCTCGGTGAAAAATTTTCTCTTGGCCGTTCCAATGTTGAGGTGGCGGCAATGATGGTGGATGCCGGTATCGATGTTCTGCAGTACCGGGAAAAGGTTCAGGACAAATCCTTTCGGCAGATGCTTGCAGAATGTGAGCAGATCCGGAAAATAACCGCAGATGCCCGGGTGCCGTTTATTATAAATGATCATCTTGGTATTGCCATGATGGTGGGAGCAGACGGCATCCACCAGGGCCAGGATGATCTGCCCATAAAAAAGATAAGAAAAATTGTTCCCCGCATGATGATCGGATGTTCCACCCACAGTCCTGTTCAGGCCAAAAAGGCAATCGCAGACGGAGCAGATTATATCGGGGTAGGCCCTGTTTTTACCACCAGAACCAAAGAAGATGTCTGTGATGCAGTGGGTCTGGAATATCTTGAATATGTGGCAGACACCCATGATATTCCCTTTGTGGCCATCGGCGGTATCAAGCGGCACAATTTAGAAGAAGTGATCGCAAGGGGCGCCGGAACCGTCTGTCTGGTCACGGAAATCATAAGTGCTCTGAATATTGCAGACAGAATCAGGGAAATCAGAAAAATCATGGATTCTGTTTCTGTCTTATCCGGATGACACCTTTGATTCAGGTGACAAAACGGTTTTGAGGCGGTGACCAGTGGTTTTTTTGTTTTCTGCAGCTGTAAGCTGACCGGTGATGCACTGCACCAGCAGCAGAGAGATAACACTTAATCCTGCACCTGCTATAAAAGGGATGCGGTAATCCACAATCCAGAGCAGCCCGCCCACAGCCGGAAGGACCACTGCCGCAATATGGTTGATGGTGAATCCCATTGCCATGCTCGGGGCGATATCCCTTGGATCGGCAATCTTCTGGAAAAACGTATTGATGGCAATGGCGAAGTTGAAAAACACATGGTCCAGAATATAAAGAAATCCCGCAACCATCTTTGATTCCACCAGGGCATAGGAAATAAAAATAATGACCAGGGACGCATATTCCAGACTCAATACCTTTCTTTCACCAAACCGGACAATGCATTTACCGATGAACGGGCTCAGAAAATAGTTCACTATGTTGTTTATAAAAAACAAAGCGGCAATGGCCTGTACTGAGTATCCGAATTTCTTCACAAGCAGAAACACGGCAAACGCCATGAATATCTGCCGTCTTGCCCCGGCCATAAGGGTCATCATATAGTAAAGCCAGTAACACTTTTTAAAAATCATTTTCCTGTGCTGGGGAACGATATCCACTGATGCAGGGTTGCGGGAAAATGCCCACAGCCCCACTGCTGCCACCAGGACACCAAAGAACAGATACAGCTGGGTATAGGATAAAAAAGAGGCCAGGACAAAGACCAGAATTCCTGCAGCCATGCTGCTCAGAGCGGCAAAGGAACGCAGTCTGCCAAAAACCACTGGGGCGACATTTTTTTCAAAATACTGCAGCCCCAGGGACTGGTAGGTGGTTTCAAAATAGTGGAACCCGAAGCTCATCATAAGGGTGGTGAAAATCAGTCCGTAAAAGGTGGGAAACAGGCCTGTGGCTGCCAGCCCGAGTCCCAGGATCAGAACGGACAGTGCAGACAGCCTGTGTTCTCTGAGGACAAACAGTACATAGACCACCAGCAGGGCCAGAAACCCGGGGATCTCCCGTATGGACTGGATGATCCCCACATGGTGTCCCTCCAGGTGCACCACAGTGACGGCAAAATTGTCAAAAAGGGTCTGCCATATGTGCAGGCCGCCGGAAACAGTGATGGTGAGAACCAGAAGATAGCGGTACATGGGATTGCGGATTAATTGTTTTGTCATGACATATATTTTTAATCCTTTTTTTGCCAGGCGTATAAATCCGCACTATATACAGTTTTTTGTGTAAGATATAAAGCCCAATTTGCAGCCAGTGGGGAGAACAGAACATCTCTGGGTTTTGCAGTCTGCCTGAACTGTCCGGGAATTTTGTTTGACACAGACCGCTGTTTTGGTTTACTCCTGCATAGTTTAGGAGGTGACACGGCATGGCTGTTCAAAATACATCTGGTAATGGAAAACTGTCTTTGTCTGCAGGGCTTTTGCTGGTGCTGGTCTGTGCAGTCTGGGGGGGTAATGCGGTCAGTATCAAATTCAGCAACCAGGGCATTCCGCCTCTGCTGGCGGCAACCATCCGGTCCCTTGCTGCCGGCGTTCTTGTGCTGCTTCTGGCAAAAGGCAGGGGGCATGCCGTACTTTTTCCCAAAGGAAGCAGGTTTCACGCTTTGATGATCGGGCTTTTGTTCGGTCTTGATTTTCTTTTTTTATACTGGAGTGTCTCTTTTACAACCGCTTCCAGGGCCACTATTTTTTTGTATTCCCATCCGTTCTGGGTGGCCCTTGGGGCGCATTTTATTGTAAACCAGGACCGGCTGCGCCCGGGCAAGGTATCAGGACTGATACTGGCTTTTGCCGGGTTATGGATGGTTTTCCGCATGCATTCGCCCATGCTGCCGGAAAACAGCTGGATCGGCGACACCATGGCACTGGTTGCAGCTGTTTTCTGGGCAGCAACAACCTTGTATATCAAACGCATCAGCCAGTCTGTGACTCTTAATCATTACCAGACCCTTTTTTCCCAGCTGGTGTTTGCCGTGCCGGTGCTTCTTCTGGGGTCGCTTTTATTTGAACATGGCTATACCATCCAGTTGACCGGGGTTGTTTTGTGGGCAATGGCCTATCAGATCGTGGTCGTTGCCTTTCTCAGCTATACCCTCTGGTTCTGGATGATTCATAATTTTGCTGTCAGCGGACTTACGGCATTCACTTTTCTGGCGCCCCTGTTCGGGGTGCTGTTCGGTGCCGTGATTTTAAACGAACCCGTAGGCATGATGGTCTGGCTGGGCCTGGCCCTTGTGTGCACCGGCATCTATCTGGTGAACAGATCCCCTGAGGTCAATCCGATTAAGTAATTATGCAGCCGATAATCAGGAGGAGCGGCCCACAAAAAATTTTCTGCCGATAAAAATATAGGCAAGCACGCAGCAAAGGATAATGGTGCCGAACAACTCCACATTTCTGGTTTTCAGGACAAAGGCGATTACCATAATTGTGCCTGCACTTAAAGTGTAAAACAATGGCTTGGGAACCTGCTTTAATATAACCCGCCCCAGATGGGCAAACCTGATGGTACTCACCATCAGGGCGGTGGCAATGACCACCACCCCCCACAGGAACTGGGGAGGCATGATCAGGGCCGCACCAAGAACAAACAGCGCACCTGCCGGACAGGGCAGGCCGCTGAATACCCCGGGCGGCAGATCTGAGCGTTTTTTATCGACAACCAGAAAACGGATCAGCCGGAATGCCACCCCGGCCATATAAACGGCGGCAAACAGCCAGGCATAGGCGCCCCCGATTTTATACATTACATAGGCAGGGGCCACGCCGAAACTGACAAAATCGGCAATATCATCCATATAGGGCCCGTATCGGGTGCCCCCGTGTTTTTCCGCCATCCTGCCGTCAAACAGATCAAACAGCTGGCCTGCAATAATAATAATGATGGCCCTGGCAAAAAACCCCTGATATGTCAAAAACAGGCTGAAAACCCCGCAAAAAAGGTTAAGGGTGGACAAAATGTCTGCATACAGGCGGTTGGGAACAAATTTAAAGACAATGGAGGCCGCAGACAGCACAATGCAGGCCAGCAGAATCTGGTTGCCCAGGTGAATAACATCAGGGTTTGCATCCACAAGCGCACAGAAGATGACAAGGGCAAAGCAGATGATGGCTTTTATTTTGCCGAAATTATTGGCAGCACCCGACGTTTTCATCATGCGGAGCAGCCTGCGGGCACCAAACTGTCCGAAAACCTCAATAACCACCAGAATCCATACCAGTTTTACCGAGATAATGCCCAAATAGGCAAATCCCACCAATGGTGGCAGATAGGTCAGCTTGTCACATAAGGGGTCAAGCCATTCCCCCAGACGGGAGACCAGATCACATTTCCTGGCAACCAGGCCGTCCACCCCGTCAAGAATTGCCGCAAAGGTGAAAATGATGATGGCAGCAGACTGAAACCCTGTCCAGAAGTAAAGGAAAAATCCGATCATGGCCATGCCGGTCCGCCAGTAGCAGATGGCATTGGGATGCAAAAGCCACTGGTGTGTCATCACATAGTCCTGCATGGCCTTTTTTTTCAACATCCAGGCAAACCAGTAATAAAACCCGGTGCCAATGGCAGCCCCTGCACAAATTACCAGTAATCGTTCCATAATTTTAAAGTACCAGATAAAGACGTCAGATTTTATATGAAAGCGTTAAGTGCTAAGCCAATACCTAACAGCTAAAAGCTAACAGCTAACAGCTTTGTTGTGCCCGCCAGGGCATGGGTGTTATTAAAAACAGGCTGGTCATACAATTTTGCAGTGCCTGTATACAGCTATTATTATCAAATCACGGGATGTATTGCAATGAATGGATTGTGTTCCTGGATATTTGCTGTAAGCGTGCCAGGTTTTCGAGCGCTCTGTGCAGCATTCTGTCCTCTGTCCCAGGCCCCGCCCCTGGTGGTGCCCTGTGACCGGCCCGAGATCTGCGGGGGCCTGTTTGCATACGAACAATGAAGTGCGGCAACCCCCCTCTGGTTTAAAACCATACCGGCATATTTTACCAGGCCCCCTCCGGATCTGACGGTCCGTTCACAGGACACCACCAGGGGCTTCCCAGAGAAGCGCACGCTGCTGTAGCAAATATTCAGCTGTATTCAAGAGGGCATTCCAGGGATATCCCTTCCCTTTTTCGATAAAACAAACCACCCATGCAACTGCACTCAGGAGGTCTGTCGGTTGTGATACACAGCATAATAGGCCACCGGAATCAGCACCAGGGTAAACAGGGTGGACGCAGCCAGGCCGAAAATAAGGGCCCAGGCAAGCCCTGAAAAAACCGGGTCCAGGGTAATGGGAAAGGCACCGATGGCGGTTGTCAGTGCGGTGAGCAGGATGGGCCGCATCCGGATGGCCCCGCTCTGGAGAATAGCTTCTTTCAGATCCAGGCCCTGTTTCAGGGAATCCTGGATAAATTCAATGAGCACCAGGGCGTTGCGTATGACAATGCCGCCCAGGGCGATCATGCCGATCATGCTGGTGGCGGTGAAAAAAATCGGATTGGAAAACTGGTCCACCGGGGAGGCAGCCACCAGGTTGAGAACAAGAAAGCCCGGCATGATGCCCAGCAGGGTTAAGGGGATTGCCATCATGATCAGCACCGGCATGAAAAAAGATCCGGACTGGATGACCAGAAGAATGTATATGCCTATCAAGGCCGCAGCAAATGCGATACCCATGTCCCTGAAGACCCGGATGGTGATCTTCCATTCTCCTTCTCCTGCCCAGTTCACCTGAATGCCTGGGGGCAGGGGGTCTTGTCTGAGTTTTTTCTGCATGTCAAGGATGGCCTCTGCCGGGGCCCTGCCGGCCGTATCTGCCAGCACATACACCACCCGCTCAAGGTTTTTGTGATAAATGGGCTGCTGGTTGGGCAGTGTCTGAACATGCACCAGTTCAGCCAGGGGCACCATGCTGCCGGTTTTTGACCGGAGGGGCACCGTGGTCAGGGCCACGATGCCTGATCGGTGTTCTCTGGGCATGATTACCCGGATGTATAAGGGGTTTCTTTCCCTGGGCAGATGCAGGTGTGCCGGGGTCATGCCCTGAATCATACCCTGAAGGGTGGTGGTGATCTGCCGGGTGGAGATACCGTGAAGGGCGGCTTTTTCTTTGTCGATGATAAAATCGATGCGTTCATGAACCGTTTCTGCCATATTATCGATGTCCACCACAAAGGCTTCTTTTTCCATGATTTTTTTCAGGTGGTCTGCGGCCTGGATAAGCTGGCGGTAGGGGACATCTGCATCAGCATACAGCTCGCCTACAATGGTTGACAGCACCGGCGGTCCGGGCGGAACTTCCACAAGCTTGACTTTGGCATTGTTTTTACGGGCAATGGCCTCCAGATCGTTTCTCAGCCGTAAAACAATGCCATGGCTCTGCTGGTCCCGTACATCTTTGGCAGTGAGATTGACCCGTATATCAGCCAGATTGCCTGCTTTGCGCAGATAATAGTGCCTGACCATGCCGTTGAAATCCATGGGAGAAGCGTCCCCGGTATAGGAGACCATGCTGGTGATTTCCGGAACGGTTTTAAGATAGTGTTCAAAATTCTGTACAACCGCATTGGTCCGCTCAAGGGTGGTGCCTTCAGGCATGTCAATAACGATCTGGAATTCGTTTTTGTTGTCAAAGGGCAGAAGTTTCAGGGGCACAAGCCGGAACAGGGCCAGAGAACAGGAAATCAGCAAAAGTACAATGACCAGCCCAAACAATACCGTGCGTTTTGGGCCCGAGTCCAGAAACGGCTGGACAATGCTGCGGTAGATGCGGAACAAACGGCTTTGTTTTGAGATACGGTCTGATGATGCTGCATCCGGATCGTTCTGGTCGAGCAGTTCGGGCGCTGTGGACCTGAGCAGCTTCAGGGTGAGCCAGGGCACGATGGTCAGGGCGCTCAGGGTGGAAAACGTCACTGTCAGGGGCACATTCACCGCCATGGGCGCCATATAGGGCCCCATCATGCCGGTGATGAAAAACAAAGGCACAAAGCAGACAATAATTGCCAAAGTGGACATGATCACCGGGGGCAGTACCTCGTCAACCGCAGCCAGGGTGGCCTTGAACGGCTCAAGCAGGCCCATTTTGATATGGCGCTGGATATTTTCCACATTGGTGATGGGGTCGTCCACCACCAGACCCAGAGAAAGAATCAGGGCAAACAGGGTCACCCGGTTGATGGTGTAGCCGAACAGGTAATTGACAAACAGGGCCAGAGAAAAACTGATGGGTACGGCAACGGCAACGATCAAAGCCTCCCGCCATCCCAGTGCAACCGCCAGGAGAATCACCACAGAGGCGATGGCAAATCCCAGAGAGCTGATAAGGCCCCACACTTTCTGGGCAGCGGTTTCCCCGTAATTGCGGGTGACCTGATAATATACGCCATGGGGCAGGACCTGATCATGGATCCGCTCAAATTCATCTATGATGTTTTTGGCGACATCTACGGCATTGGACCCTTTTTTCTTGGAAACCGCAAGGGTTACGGCAGGATAGCGTTTGCCGGGCACAACGTTGTCCTGTTTTTCTGCATAGGCGTTTGAAAAACTGATGGCCGTGTATGCCTCGGACTCTCTGGGTATATCCTGGATATGGGCAATATCCCTGAGGTACACCGGAATATTGTCTTTTATCCCGACAACCAGAGATTTCACATCCCCGGCACCATACACAAAGGAGGTGGTGGTCACGGGAAAACTGGTATCGCTTCTGGAAAAATCTCCCGCATTGACCGAAGCATCCGCTTCCTGCAGGGCCTGCTGCACATCCAGATAGGAAATCCCGTACCCGGTCATCTTTTCAGGATCCAGTTCAACCCGGATTTCCCTGGGCCTTCCCCCGTGCAGAACTGTTCTGGAGGTGTTTTCCACCCGGCTGAGCCTGGCCAGAGCTTCCTGGCCTGTTCTGTGGAGCTGGGCATCGTCCAGCAGGTCGGAAAACAAACTGATGGTGACGATGGGAACATCATCGATTTCTATAGGTTTTACCACCCATGTCCTGACAATGGGGGTGACCTGGTCAATGTGCATGGATATCCTGTTGTGCAGCTTTATCAGAGAGTCTTCACGGTCTTCCCCTACGAAAAAACGGACCGTGACTACGGCCATGTCCTTTTGTGAGATGGAATAGACATATTCCACGCCGTCGAGCTGCCATAAAAACCTCTCCAGGGGAATGGATACCAGCTGCTCAATTTCCTGGGGGCTGGCGCCCGGGGCATTGACAAAGATATCTGCCATGGGCACAACGATCTGGGGTTCCTCTTCTTTCGGGGTGACAAAAAGGGCGGCAGCACCCAGGCAAAGGGCAATAATGATAAGAATCAGGGAAAATTTTGAACCGAGGAATACCTTGACTGTCGCGGGAATAATGCCTTTGGGATCAGCGGGCTGCTGGTCTGTCATATCACCGGGCCTCCCCGATGCCTATGGTTTCATTGGCAGACAGTCCTGACAGAACTTCCACGAAGGTCTCGTCCAGGGAAATGGTTGTAATATACCGGCGCTGCCAGGTGCCATTGGTTTTGACCATGACAAGTTCCAGCTGTCCGGCATGTATAACCGCTTCTTTGTCTAAAGTGATGATGGTTCTGCGGGCTTCCGGGACCATCAGCTTGGCATACATGCCTGAATAGATGCCTTCTTTGGCCGGGATGGCGGCTTTGACAAGAAAGGTGCGGGTCTGGGGATCGGCATAGGGAATTATTTCTTCAACCACTGCATTCAAGGAAAGACCGGGGGTGGGGATAACCGCATGCAGATGGGAACCGGTTTTGATGGTGTTGATGAGGCCTTCCCTTACATGGGCTTCCACCCTGTAACCCCCTTTGGTCCGCACCGCTGCCAGGGGCTTGCCCGGCAGGGCCAGATCTCCGGGTTCCACCAGGATGCGGATAATTTCTCCGTCCACCGGCGCAAGGATTTTTGAAAAACCACGGTGTACCTTTGCCTGGGTAATGGTTTCTGTGGCCTGCCGGATACCTGCCTCTGCTTCCACCAGTGATTCACGGGACATGGACAGGGCAGCCCGGGCCTTCAGATAACCGGCTTGCGCATTTTCAAATTCCTGTTCCGTGGCCGCACCTGAGGCATAAAAATTTTTGATGCGTGCAAAGTGCTGCTTTGCATTGGTATAAGAGGCTTCAGCAGATTTGATGGCCTGGCGGGCTTTGTCCCGGGAGGCTTTGGCCCCGCGGAGCGCTTCTCTGGCACTTTCCAGTCTGGCTGCGGCCTCTCTGCTGTCCAGGGTGATCAACAGGGTGCCTGATGTTACGATCTGACCTGCTTTGACATGCACATCCGTTATCTGGGCCCGAATCTGGGCACTGATGCTGGTTTCACTTTTGGGCCGGACAGTTCCCACGGCCGGATAGGTCTGGGCAATGGTCTGCTCTTTTGTCGTGACGGTCTTCCGGGGCTGATACCCTGCATCTGCATCAGCTGTTGTGCAGTGGTACGGAGCAAGTACCAGCAGGGCTGCCAATACTGTTTTTGCGATCAAACTGCTGGCAGCGTTATTTTTATGGGAATGCATCTTTTTTACTTCTCCTGTGTCCAGAGTCTGGAAAGGGTTCCAACGGCCCGGGCAATCTCGATTTTTGCCATTTTGCCGTCATAAAATGCGGCAGCCCTGTTGATACCGGCCCTGGTTCTGTCCAGTTCTGCCTCCAGATACCGGGTAATGGGTTCAGCACCGCCCTCATAGCGTTTTTTAACTATATGAAGGGACTCTTTGGCCATATCCACACTGGACCGGGCCACATGCAGCCGCTGCTTTGCGTTTTCATGCCGCAGATAGGCCTGTTTCACATCCTGGTAAATCTGCAGTTGGATTTTCTGCCGGGCTTCCAGGGCCCGTTCCAGTTCATGGCGGGCTTCGGCAATCCGTGCCCGGGTGGCAAAGCCGTCAAACAGGTCCCACGCAAGATTCAGGCTGGCGGTGTAATTGTCCTTTGACGTATTATAGGAAAGATCATCACTGTCCATATACCAGCGTGCCTGCAGGTCAACCCGGGGCCGGTACCCGCTGGCTGCCAGGGATACGGCTGTCCTTGCCATGTCGATCTGCTGTGCTGCCCGGTGCAGTTCCGGCCGTTTTTCAAGGGCAAGGGCCCAGGCCTGGTCAATGGATTCGGGAAAAATTACCTGACAGTTGCTGTCCGGGTCCGGATCAAGGAAAAAAGAATGGCCTGGTGTGTGCCCGAGCAGGGTAGCCAGAGCTGTCATGGTGGTGGCAAGGGTGTTTTTGCTTTCCACCAGATTTTTTTTTGCTTCAGCCAGGCGGACCTTCAAAGAGAGAATGTCTGATTTTAGAACACTGCCGCCCCGGAAGCGCACCATCATCATATCCAGCTGTTCTTCCACTGTCTGCACCGAGGTCCGGGCTATGATGGTATATTCCCTGGCTTTGAGCGCAGTGAAAAACATCTGGATCACCGCAGATATGCGGTCATTTTCTGTCTGAAGCGCCAGTGCGGTCTGGTCTGCAAGTTTTTTTTGTGCCAGCTGTTTTTCCAGCCGGTTTTTTCCGCCGTTATACAGGCTTATCCCGGCCATGATGCCCACTTCCGTATTGGTGAACGAGCCGGGATCGTTAAAGTCAACATCACGCGGCAGTTCTCTCTGGTCAATGGTTTTAAACAGAAAGGCAGAAGGGGCATCACCTGCTGATAATTCACTGAAAGCCGTCACCCGGGGCCAGAAGACAGCTTCAGTTTTTTTAACCGAAGCTTCGGCTTTTTTTATCAGAATGCGGGCCATCCGGATATCCGGGTTGTTTTCCAGGGCGGCTGCAATGGCTGTTTCCATGGTCAGCAGATTGTCTGCGGCCCGGGATACGTCCGGCAGGACACTGCAGGCTGCAGCAATAAGAAAAACAAGTATCAACAACATGTTTTTTCGCAGCGCATTTGCGTTGCTGTTCGGTCTGGTGCCGGGCAGTGCCCGGGCAGGTGCGCTTTTGAATGACAGATTAACGGATGCCATCTGTTTCTCCCATAGGTGCTGGTTTCAAACTGCCATGTGTGCAGGGAGCAAAAAGAAATGAAATTACATTTTTGTCTCCCTGGAAAAAAAGTCTACCATGCATTGGGCTGATTGAAAAGAAAATGATGTCTAAGGGAAAAGTAAAAATGCAATGCCGATCTGCGCCATATGATCGGGTACAGCAGGATCCGGTAATGGTTTGTTTTGGTCTATACCCACAGATACAAAAAACAGCCGATATAGACAATGGCCGCGGACAGGGAAATGATCACTTTCATAAGGGAGAGTCCGGAAGCATCCTGGATCACTTTGGTGTGGACGAAAAGGGCATAAACCGCTGTAATAAAAGATCCTGCAGCAGCCGCCGGTCCGGCTGCCGCTGTCTGGAGCATGACAAGAAAAGGGGCCAGGGGCCACAGGGAAACAGCGGCAATCCCCATGGCGATATAAGCGTTCAAAAACCCGGCATGTCCTCCCAGGCCCTTTAAAAACACCCATATGAACAAGGCTGCTCCCGCGTGCATCAGAAAGGCCACAGGTATGCCTGCAATGGTGATTTTTACCGCATCAAAGGAACCGGGATCCAGTCCCTGTCCGGCCAGCACCCCCTGGCTGAGCAAAGATGCCGTGCCCCCGTAAATCAGGCCCAGTACTGCCACATGCAAAATGCAGATATAGGGCAGCAGGTGCAGGGGCAGTTGTTTTACACCGGATGGATCAAGTCTGAGCATCCGGATTACAGCGGTAATATAATGCATCGCATTTCCTTTTGGCAGGGTGGTCCTGCCCGGACCGGCAGACCGGTCCGGGCAGCAGGTGAAACAGTATCAGGTCCAGGGCTGCAGTCCCCAGAAAAATACGGCCATGCACAGACCTGAAATAATCAAGGGCCATGTGATGCCGTTGTAACGGACTTCTTCATAATCAGCGCCCCAGCCGTGAATTCGGTCTATCACCTTTTTGTCTGCAAGGGTGGGTGCATAGGCCTTGAACACTGCCATGCGGTTGAAGGCAATGGAAAGCACAATGAACATGGCAAAGCTCAAAGGAATGGTCACCATGCCGCCGGACATGCCCAGGGCCGCGACCAGACCGGATCCGATACAGATGGAAGGGATCACATGGGGGGAAATCAAAATAAAGAGAAAGCCGCAGCACAGCGATGAAATGATCAGGGCCAGTTTATTGGCCTCTTTCCACCAGACCCCCAGCAGAATGGCAGGTGTGGCTGTGGTGGCCAGCAGGCCGAAGGCCCACAGAATACTGGTGACCAGAAATTTCGGGGGACTGAATGCCATGAGAATGGCTGCCAGTCCGCCAAGTGCCAGGGCTGCATAGCCCCATTTCATTTTTTTGGCGGACGTCATGTTCGGAGCGACAATGCCCAGCAGGTCCGAGCCCACCAGGCCGGCAATGGCCATCAGGTTCCCGCCGATGGTGGACAGACCGGCTGCAACCGCCCCGCCCATGACAAAAGCTGCCACAAGGGTCGGGTTGTAAAAGACATTGAGGATCAAAAGGGTCTGGTCCGGTTTTTCAATGATTCTGCCGGTGGTGGCGGTAAAGAAATTGCCTGCAAACCCCACGGCATAGGTGCCCGAAAACAGCAGGCCCAAAAAGAGAGCAAACCAGACAACCGCCCACCGGGCGCTTTTCACTGATGAGGAGGTAAATACCTTCATGGCCAGGTGGGGCAGGGCCACCGGTCCCAGGGTGAATGCCGGAATCAGGGCAAAATACCACCGGAAATCATATTTCATGTCAAAAAAAGTAGGGATGTTTTTGATCATTTCCGGCACCATATCCCCGTAGGCCAGGGGCGGAAACCACCACCCGGAAGATCCCATGGCTTTCATGATGGCCCCCATGGGAACGATCATGGCAATGGTCATCACGATCATCTGAAAAGCGGCATTGTAAGTGGCCCCGTACATGCCCCCGATGGTGATGAATCCCACCGTGGCCAGCCCGGCCACAATGATGGCCACATTGTAGGGAACCCCGAAAAGCAGTTCAAAGGCCCGTCCCAGTCCGATCATCTGGCCCAGGGCATACATGACCATGATCAGGATCATCCAGCAGACAATGACCACCGTGGCAGGGCTGCCATACCGCTGCCGTATGAACGTGGCCGGTGTAAAGGCTTTCATCCGGCGCAGACTTGTGCCGTACAGCAAAGTAAGCAGAGGAATGGAAATAGCCCATTGAATCCACAGGTACACAAAAGGTACCTGAAGTTTCAGTATCAGGGCGATTACTCCTAAAAAAGTGGCAAGGCTGGCCCAGGTGGCGGCCATGCCCAGCCCGTTGGTCACCGGCCCGATGGAAAATCCTGCTGCATAAAAGTCTTCATCAGAAGTTGTCTTCTGGCTTGCCATGTAACCGACACCGTAAAAGATAACAAACAGGACCATCACAACCCCCAGTCCTATCCAGACATTGCTTAACGCATATTCAGCCGGCATATTGTATTCTCCTTATTCAGTGGTGATTTTGGTTTGGGTTTCAGTTTCCGGAGGCAGTGATTGGACATAGGCATCCATCTCATCGTCAAACTTGTTGCACACAAGGGTCATTACCAGACAGATAAGGGCAATGCCGAACCATCCCAGAAGAATGGGGATGATATACTGGACCGGAAACCCCCACAAAGTCCCCTGCTGCAGGCCGGGGAACAGGACGAAAATGGATGCGGAATGCCCGGCTAAAAGCAGCAGCACTGAAAACAAAATGGTGATCCGGATCTCTTTTTTATAAATCTTTTCTTTTTCTTTCATGGGTTGCCTTTCCTTTGAGGTTGTATGGCCGCTTTATCTTCCCCACTCTGCATCGCGCAGTTCAATGCGCCGTATTTTCCCGCTGATGGTTTTGGGCAGTTCTTCCACAAATTCAATTTTTCTGGGATATTTGTAGGGGGCGGTTGTTTTTTTGACATTGTCCTGTATTTCCTTGACAAGGGCATCACTGGGTGCAAAATTCGGTGCAAGTACGATAAATGCCTTCACCACCTCTCCTCTGGTGTCATCAGGGCTGGAAACCACAGCTGATTCAGCCACAGCCGGGTGTTCGATCAAGGCACTTTCCACCTCAAAGGGGCCGATGCGGTATCCCGAGGTAAGGATGACATCATCGGAGCGTCCCACAAACCAGAAATATCCGTCCTCATCCACATAGGCCCGGTCCCCGGTAAGGTACCACCCCGGGATAAAGGAAGATGCAGTCCTTTCCGGCTCTTTCCAGTATTCCTTGAACAGCCCAACCGGTCTTTCCGGTTCAATCCTGACCGCGATATCCCCTTCTTCATTGGGGCCCAGAATATTGCCGTTATCGTCTATGACATGCAGGTCTATGCCTGGCGTGGGTTTGCCCATGGAACCGAACCGGGGGGTGATGCAGGGAAAATTGCCGGCCAGGAGCACGGTTTCGGTCTGTCCGTATCCATCCCTGATAATGCAGCCGGTGGCTTTTTTCCACACCTCGATGATTTCCGGGTTCAAAGGTTCACCTGCCCCTACGCAGTGACGCAGGCTGGGAAATGAATACCTGGACAGATCCTGGAGCACCAGCATCCGGTAAATGGTGGGGGCCCCGCACATGGTGGTGATGGGGTATTTTGACAAAAGTTCCAGGGTGAATTTGGGATCGAAACGGTCCGTATGGTGCACGAACTGGGCAGACCCCTGGTTCCAGGGACCGAAATAACTGGACCAGGCAGCTTTGGCCCACCCGGTATCGGATACGTTCCAGTGCATGTCGGTTTCTTTGAGATCCAGCCAGTATTTTCCGGTAACCATATGACCGTACCCGTAGGAATGGGTGTGCAGGGCCATTTTGGGAAATCCGGTGGTGCCGGAGGTGAAATACACCAGGCAGTTTTCATCCGCTCTTGTTTTTGCGGTTTCAAATGTTTCAGATGCCTGTGCCATGGCATCATCCAGAAACAACCAGCCTTCTTTGGGTTCGGTGATGACGATTTTGGTCTTCACCGTGGGACATTTGTCCGCAACCTGGTCAAAGGTGCCGGCAATGGCCGGTGTGGTGATAATACAGGCAGCATTGGATTTGTTGGCCCGGAATTCCAGGTCCTTGGCGGTGAGCTGGGTGGTGCCGGGTGCGATCATGGCCCCGCACCGGATGCATGCAGTGAAAGCGATCCACCATTCAATGTTTCTGGGAAGGACCACGATCACCACGTCTCCCTGGCCGATACCATGTTCCTTGAATACATTGGCCATTTTTTTGGAAGCCATGCTGATGTCATGAAAGGTTTTTTTGATTTCCGTGCCGTGGTCATCCACCCAGAGCATGGCCAGCTTGTCCTTGTCCTCTGCCCATTTGTCAAACACATCCCCGGCAAAATTGTAATATTCCGGAACCTGCCATGTGAATTCCCTGTACTCTTTGTCATAGTCGGTCATGTTGGGTTGTACCGTCATAAGCGTTACCTTTCTTCAAGATAGGGTTTATAAGGAGAGCGCATCGCCTGTGTTCATATATTAAAGGAAAACAAATACCACAATCGGTGCAAAGCCGATTTTTTATGTAGGTGCAATGACCGGGCTTTGTAGGCAAAAAAAGTACGTATCTGTAGGGTGGATTCCTACAGGGCTGAAAAAACAACCTTGTTCAAAGGGCTTTGACCTGAAGAGCAGAAGGGAAAAAGCCTGAGTTCAGGTGGCGGATAATGTCAATCCGGAATGGTGCGGACCTGGCCGGTCTTTTCAAAATGGACCGCACACCGTACCAGTTCATTGGCGTGTTTCAGGGTGAGTTTGGTTTTTATTCTCTCCCGGTAGGTACCAATGGTTTTGATGCTGACAAAGAGCCGTTCTGCGATTTCCCGGGAGGAAAATCCGCGGCCTATCATCTTGAATACCTGCATTTCCCGATCGGTGAGACAGTCAGCCGGAGATTTTTTGCGCAGATCTGAGCTGCCCGTGATATTGGAAAGGATATGTTCTTTAACTGTTTCATTTAAATAGATTCTGCCGGCCAGCACGTGGTGAATGGCTGCCACCACCGATTCCATGGCCTCCTGTTTCATGATGTATCCTCTGGCACCGGCATGAAGGGCCCGCTGGGCATACAGGTATTCATCGTGCATGGACAGCACCAGCACGGGAATGTGCGGATGGTGTTTTTTGACGTGCCGAACCAGGTCAATGCCGTCGGAGTTTTTCAATGAGATGTCTGCGATAATCAGGTCCGGTTTGACCGAGGCGATCTCTTTGACGGCAGATGCCACATCCTTTGACTCTCCTGAAGCTGTGAGGTCCTCTTCCTGGTTGATCAGTTCGGCAAGCCCGAGCCGGAAGATGGGGTGGTCTTCCACCAGCAGTATTTTCTTTTTTGTTCCCATAACACCGGTTTGGTTACTTATTCGGTTTACCGGGTGCATCATGAGGTTCTGTTCTTTTCATCCTGGTTCTCTTCAGCTTCCTCAACGCTGTCCGCCACGTCTTTGGATGCTTCGGATTCAGAGTATTGCTGAATTTCAGCTTCCGGTTGATCCTGGCTGGGCACTGATGCGATGGATCGGGGAGGTTCAGCTTCCGGTTGAGATGCTTTGAGAAGACGCATGGGCGGAGCAGATCCTTTTTTGTCCTCTCCGAACCAGATAGTCTGGTGGGGAAATGGAATTTCGATGCCGCGCTCATCAAAAAGACGTTTCATTCTTTCCAGAAAAGCCCGGCGAACCGCAAATTGGCGCAGGGGTCTGGTTTTCATCCTCACCCGGACTTCTACTGCGGAATCTCCCAGGTTGTTAAGGCCGAACAGTTCGAGGTCCCCGATGATATCCGGTCCCCAGGTTTCATCCTGCTGCAGTTCTGTTGCCACATCCTGCAGGGCCTGGACCACCTCGCCGTAATCCTCCCTGTATGCAACGCCTGCGTCCACCAGGGCATAACCAAAGTCACGGTTGCTGTTTTTCACGGTGGTGACCTCCCCGAAGGGAATCACAAATACCGCGCCTGTAAGGTCACGCAGGGTCAGGGTGCGAATGGTGAGGTTTTCAACGGTTCCTGCATGTCCGCCTGCCTCAACCCAGTCACCCACTGAAATGGAGTCCTCCATCAGGATAAAGGCACCGGTAATGACATCCTTGACCAGGGTCTGGGCCCCAAAGCCCACTGCCAGGCCGACAATCCCTGCACCGGCCAGCAGCGGGGCGATATTGATGCCGATATGGGATAAGACACTCATGCCTGCCACCAGAATCAGGGTAATCCGTATAACGTTGTTAAACAGCGGCAGCAGGGTCAGCATTCTCTTGTTGGGTTCCTTTCCGGAAACGCACTCCTGCTCTCTTGTGATGTAAGCTTCAATTTTCAAGCTGACCAGTTCCCAAAATACAAAAGCGCTGCCCACAATCAGGATAATCACCAGCAGCTTGGAAATAATAGTGCCTCCCTGGGGCGATAATATCCAGCTGAAGGTGCCGATTCCCCAGGCCTGCATTATTGAAAAGGCGGCAATGATGTACAGGACCCATTTGACTGTATGCCTGAGCAGGGGAAGATACCTGTTGGCTCTGGCTTCCAGGTCCGGATAATTCCTTTTCAATTCATCACTGATCTTGAACAGCTGATCCAGACTCCGCTGACTGATGCGTAAAAGAAAGGCGGTCAGGACAACAACCATGATGGTCAGGATCAGAGCCCTGACCACAAAGTAAACCCCCCCCTCTATTTCCAGAGCCCAGGTTGCGAACAAGCCCAGGGTAAACAATATGGCAGCGATGTGCCAGGAATCGGCAAATCGTCTGCGCAAAGCAGTTACAGTCTCGACCTTTTGCAAACGGGGATCAGCGGTTTCCGCCTCTGTCTGCGGGGCGGGCCCTTCTGGCTGTTTATGATCTCCGCGCAGCCATCCGGCCACATGCGTTCGATTCTGCAGCACAAGAATGATTACCATCAGGGCAATGATCAGCCCCAGCATTTTGAGAAGAAAAAGGTAAAGACTTGCGGCAAGTCCGAGAATCAAGACCGCTTCAAGAATAAAGTAGCCGTAAACCGAAAGTCTGACGATTCTTCTGATCCAGATATAAAGATACTGCACAGACTCGCTGTCCAGAGGCAATATCCTCAGGGAAGGTGTCCCGGGCATGAACAGCAGCCTGGCAAAGGCCAGAACCACCCTGACCAGGACGGTGGCGTTTATGAGGGTCAAAGCCACAAGCCGGGTGCTTTCGCGCGGTTCGAGCAGGGGGAGCAGTCCATAGGCTGCAGCGGCAAAACCAGCGATGGGAATCAATTCCAGCAAGGTATTGCCAAACATTAGAAAGGTTCTGAATCCCTTGCTGTAAGTTACCCGATCTTCCAGAGAGTTGCGGGCCCGGGACAAGAGGCGGGAAACCAGCAGCTGTGCCAGAAAACCTGCCAGCAGGACCAGTATGACTTTGCCACCTGTTTCCCCCCAGTTCATGAGTGTTTCCGGATTCCGGGCCTGCCCGGCAATGTCCCTGGTCAGATCGGGTATCTGGAGCAGATTATGCCCCACTTCTGCCAACACGTGATTGATTTCCTGCATGTAACCGGACATTGCCATCAGCAGCTGGCCGCCAGGCCCTTTGGATTCAGCCCCGGTTTTGCCGGAAGCTTTTTCGCCGGCCCGGAGAAGTAAACGCAGTTCCTGTTTCAGGTTTTCCAGTTGCTGCGGGTCTTCCAGATCCTGCAGTAATTTTTCAATACTGGCTCTGGAAGGATCGGTGCTGCCCGAATTGTCCTGCTGGGCGTTTGCCTTGAGCGGGTGCAGTATGAAAACAGATAATGCCAGGACGAAGCAGACATAACCCAATGAACGCATTAAAGATTGTCGCATGAATTCTCCTTAAATGGTTGGATCAGGGCAGAAATTTTCATTTTTATGTCCATAACACCGGTTGGTTGTTTGTTTGTTGCTGGCAGGCAAATACCATGTTTTTGCTTTTTATGCAATCCCCTCAAAAACCAGAAAAGGCATATTTGCACCATCCACAGACCCTATCGGGTCGGACTTTTTGCCTGACCGGTACCATCCCGGGACTGCAGGGCACTGATCGGCAGTTTCAAGGTGACACAGGTGCCGGTATCAGCGGATTCGACCTCCAGGGACCCGCCCATGAGTTTGGCCCGGTAGTTCATGATGCGCAGCCCCATGCCCTGAAAATCTCCGGAAGGGGTGAACCCTGTGCCGTTGTCTGTAATGCTCAGGGAGAACCAGGTTTTTTTGTGTGCCATTTCAATGATAACCCGGTCTGCCCTGCCGTGACGGATGGCGTTGTGCACGGCTTCCTGGGCGATGTGGTACAGATTGATGTTGGCCATGTCACTGCCGGCGGGAATTGTTTCATGATACAGAAACGCGCAGTTCACCTGGTGCACTGTTCTGGTGTTGGCAGCCAGTTCCTGCATGGCGGACAAAAGGCCGTGTTTGAAGTACACCGGGCACAGACCCCGGGCCAGACTTCGGGTTTTGCGTATGGCTTCCTGGATCAGCCGGGTAATGTTTTGTGCGGACTGGACTGCTTCCGGCGCGGTTTTTTCCACTTTGGTCTTGAGCACCTTGCTCAACCCTTCCACGCCGATAAGATGGGGACACAGATCATCGTGAAGATCATTGCCGATTTTCTGGCGTTCCTTTTCTCCGGTCTCCATGATCGCTTTTTCCAGTTGTTTCACCCGGGATACGTCCCGGTGGGTGATCACCGTGCCTAAAGGGCTGCTGTGTTTATCCCGGTACACCGATCCCCGGAGAGTGACGTCAATGAGGCGGCCGTCTCTGGCTTTTCTGGTGGTTTCCGTGCGGGGGAGCACATGGCCTTCCAGAATGGCGTGGATGCCTTCCATGGCCTGGTTCCACTGTTCTTCGGGCACGAAATGGTCCATTTTTCTGCCCAGGCTTTCTTCCAGGGTGTAGCCGAACACCCGGGTGAACGCCGGGTTGAAATAGGTCACACAGCCGTTCATGTCATAAACGATGATGGGGTCGGGGGCCGCCTCCATTACAGAGCGGTATCTTTCTTCGCTTTCCTGCAGTGCTTCCTGGGCCAGTTTGCGTTCGCTGATCTGGGCTTTGAGGTCCCGGCTGTAAGTTTCCAGTTTTTCCATGAAGGAGTTGTAGTAAAAGGTGATCTGTCCCACTTCATCCAGAGAATGCATGGTGACCATCCGGTTGGAAAACCCGTCTTTGATGTCTTCATTGAGACGGTCCTTGAGACTGCGCAAAGGTTCTGTGATGGTGGCGCTGAAAAAAAAAGTGATGGGTATGAACACCACAAGGGACACCAGTCCCACCAGTATGATGAAGTGTTTAATGGTATCCAGCGGAGAGAAAAAATCCGCCATGTGAATGGTGGAGGCAACGATCCACTGGTATTCCGGAATATGGTTGAAAAATATCATCTTTCTGCCCGGTTGTTCTCCGATTTTTCCCTGCCATGAGACCACCTGGTTTTCGTTTTTTTGTTCCAGGATTTTTTGGAAACCCGCATCCGCATAACCGGGGATTGAAAACACATTGGCACCTTTTTGTTCCGGGTGGATGATAAGATTGCCGGCAGTGTCCAGCACACAGGCAAATCCGGTTTTTCCAAAACGCTGTTCCAGGATGCTTTTTTCAAAATCAGAGATCTGCATCAGCTGGGAAAATTCATTTCTGTAGGAAGATACCGTGATCATCCAGTCCCAGGGGGCAAAATATGCAAGATACAGGGCCTTGGGCCGTGGGACTGCATCATCCGGGTTCTGCCAGTCATACTCAATATACCCCTTTTTTTTATTCACCATTTCCCGGACAAAGGCATGGTCGGAAATATCCAGGCCTTCCAGCGGTTTTTTGGGGTGCCGCACCACCCGGCCGGACCCATCCAGCACACAGATATAGCCGTGGGTGCCGATTTTCTGGGAAAGCATAATCTCTGCAGCCTGATTTTTTGCCTCCTTTTGTGTCAGCCTGCCATCGGTCTGGAGACCATGCAGGTACTGGACAATATCCAGATTTTTTTCTGCTGTGGCCCGCAGATAATTTCTGATGGAGACGGATGCAGCGGTTTTTACGTTGTTGACCATGGCGGATGTTGCATTGTGCAGGACATTTTCCATGTTTTTTTCAACATTCTGCTTCACAATGGCATAAATGGTGAGACTGGAAAGGCCCATGATCACGATGAAGGTGAAGGAAAAGATGCACAGTATCTTATAGCGGATGGGTAGATTTCCAAACTGATGAAACAGGTTCATGACACCCCGGTAAAATTTTTTTTGTTGTAATAACCCTGCCCGTCCCAGGCAGGCGCTTTTGTCAAAACCCCGCAGGAAACAGGCGCGCGGTTCTTTTTTCCAGGCGGTTCTGCAGGGCCAGGTCTGTCACATTCTGCCGGAGCATGTCCAGGACATCATCAATGGATGCATGGATTTCCATGGCCCGGGGATGGGCCTGGATCACAGCGAAAAATGCCTGGACCACGGCCGGATCAAACAGGGTGCCCACCCCGTGTTTCAGTGCAGAAATGGCGGAAGACAGGTCTTTGGGCGGCATGCCCGGCCGGCCGGCAGTCATGGTTTCAAACACGTCACATACGGCAAGGATCCTGGCCCCGAGCGGGATGTCCTCTCCTTTGATCCCGTCCGGATACCCGCTGCCGTCAAACCGTTCGTGATGGTGCCGGATCATGGGGGCAATCCGGTTGAAAAAAGTCAGGGGCAAAATGATCTCCGCCCCCAGTACCGGATGCTGCCGCATCTGTTTCATCTCCCCGGGGGTCAGGTGACCCAGGCGGTCCAGCACCGTGTCCCGGGTGCCGATTTTCCCGATATCATGGAGAATGCCGGCATGAAAAATATTTTTTACCATGGCCTCATCCAGGCCCATCTGCCGGGCCGTGAGCTTTGCCAGAACAGCCACCCGCCGGGAATGGCCGTGGGTGACCTGATCCCGGGCCTCAATGGCCAAAGCAAACCCTTCCACGATACTGCGGTAAATGTCCAGGAGTTTTCTGTCATGGCCCATGGCCTTTTCCAGGGCAATGGCCCCTTGTTCTCCCAAAGCGGTGACCAGTTCCAGTTCATGGGCAGCCAGGGTGCGGTTTCCGGTGAAATAAACAGCCAGAAGTCCGGTGTAAGGCCCGGCAATGTCAAAAAACAGCCCGGTCACGGAATTGATTTTCCGTTTTCCCAGCCGCTCCAGATCCGGGATCCGGTCGTCCTCCCGGGTGTTGGAAATGGTCACACAGTTTTTTTTCCGGTTTTCAAACAGGGCCATCAGGGTGGGATAATCGACCTGCATCAGGCTCCGGTAGTCAAATCCATGGAAGATCTTTGTTTCAATGCACTGTTTGTCCGTATTCAGTATCCAGAAGATACTGCCTTTGGCAGACAGGATCCGGGTGATGTTTTCCACGATGCATGCCAGAATGTCTCTGGTATCGCTGTTGGCATGGATTTTTTTGCTGATCCGGGCAAAAAGGGTGAAAAACTGGTGATAGTCCGGGGTCATATTCCTCCCTGGACCGGTTCCATAAAACCGGTCAGTTGAAAAAATTCATCCATCTCATGGTGTAAGTGCGGCGGATCCGTTTCTGGAGGTGAATCACCGTATCCAGAATGGTCTTGAGCTGTCTTTTTTCTTTGCCGTTCAAAAGGGACAGGTCAGCGCAGTTGACCGGCAGGTCCGGATGTTGTTCCCGGTTCAGGTGACTGGCGATTTTCAGCCTGTTGAGATGGTAAAATGCATCCAGGCTCCGGTGGTATTCGTCACTGTCCAGCACACCCTGGTCTTTAAGGGCAGCCATCCGTGCCAGGGTGGACGGGCAGAAGATCCTGCTGTTCAATGCCAGGATGCGCATGGCATTGATAAGATGGGCCAGGCCGGCGGTCTTGATGTTGAAACAGGTCCTGCATCCCTTCACCCGATGGGTCCGGATCCGGCCGAAAACGGTTTTGGGAGAGCTGAACAGATAATCATCCCTGGCCAGAAAGTGGTTGACCACCGGGTTTTCCTGAAACAATCCAGATACCCGTTCCCAGAGGGCCTGTGCCATGGGAAACTCTCCGCAGACCGGTCTGAAATCCAGCAGAATGGTCAGGATCCGGATGTCTGCGGGTTCAGATGATCCGATCCACTGGTCCAGGGCCTGGTGCCACCGGGTCCGGGACCGCCGCCATTGCGGGTTGGTGGCCATGACATTGCCCTTGCACAGGGAAAATCCGAACCGGTCCAGATCCGTGACCACCTGCCGGGCCAGGTCGCCAAAATAGCGGTCCCAGTATCTTTCTTCGGACGGCGGCGGGTCCGCATAAATCAGGGCATTGTCCTGGTCGGTTCTCACCACCTGCTCCTGCCGGGCGTCGCTGCCCATGGAGATCCAGCAGAAAGGGCCGGGCAGGGGGCGGTGGTCACGGGTGTTGAAAACCGCGACATGATAAGAGATGATCTGCGCGGTGAGACGGTCATGGATGAAAGAGACGGCCGTGAAAATATCTGCCAGGTCAGTGGGGCTGTAGAGCATATGACGGATGAATGTATCCAAATGTTCCTTGAGCTGTGCCGGTTCTGTCAACACCTGTTCATCAGACACCCGGTTCAGAATATCCTCAAACCGGCTGTACAGTTCCGGTGCCAGAACCGGATACGCCGGTGTGCCGCAGGGGCCGGCCGGTCCGGTATGTTCTGGGGGAAAACCGGTCATTCCAGGATCTTTTTCCCGGTCTGTCTGGCGATTTCCAGTTCTTCATCAGTGGGCACCACGAGAACCGCCACAGCGGTGTTCTTTGGGCTGATCTGACGCGGCAGGTTTTTTTTGTCTTGGTTTCTGACCGAATCGATCTCAATGCCCAGGCCAGACAGGTCCTTACAGCAGCGCTCCCGGATAACGGAAGCATTTTCCCCGATGCCGCCGGTGAACACCAGGGCATCCACCCTGCCCAGTACGGCTGTATAGGCCCCGATATATTTTTTGATGCGGTAGGTATACACGTCCAGGGCCAGCCGGGCAGGGTCATCTCCGGCGGCCGCCTTTTTCAGCACAATGCGCATGTCATTTTCTCCGCAAAGCCCTTTGAGGCCGCTCTGCCGGTTGAAGAGTGCATCGATTTCGTCCAGGGACATGTCCAGGTGCCGGGATAAAAAAACCGGGACCGCCGGATCGGTATCTCCTGCGCGGGTTCCCATGACCAGGCCCTCCAGCGGGGTCAGTCCCATGGAGGTGTCCACGCATTTGCCGTTCCGGATGGCTGCTGCACTGGCCCCGTTGCCCAGGTGCAGGGTGATCAGGTTCAGCCGGTCCAGGGGCGTGTTCAGAAATGCGGCAGCCCTGCCGGCCACAAAGGCATGGGATGTGCCGTGGAATCCGTACCGCCGCACCCGGTGGGTGTCATACAGTTTCCGGGGCAGGGCATACATAAAGGCCTGCCTCGGCAGAGTCTGGTGAAAGGCGGTGTCAAACACCGCCACCTGGGTGGCATTTGGGAACACAGAGACAGCCACCCGGATGCCGGTGAGGTTGGCCGGATTGTGCAGCGGGGCCAGGGGGGTGTTTTTTTCGATTTCATCCAGCACGTCCTGGTCGATGATCCGGGGATCCTGAAATGTTTCTCCCCCATGCACCACCCGGTGTCCCACAGCGGCAATATCGGCAGTATCCTTGATCACCCCGTGGGTTTTATCCGTGAGCAGGTCGGCGATGCGGGCCAGGCCGCGGCCGTGGTCCAGGGTTTCGGTGATCTTGATGGTTTTCGGTGTGCCGTCCGTTGCCGTGGCGGTGTGGGACAGGGTACCGGCATCACTGCCGATTCTTTCGGCCATGCCCGTGGCCAGCACGGTTTCGTCTGCCATGTCAAACAATTGATATTTGATTGAGGAGCTGCCCGTGTTGATCACCAGGATTTTCATGATGTCTCTTTTTCCGCTGCGGCCTGGATGGCCGTGATTGCGATGGTGTTGACCACATCGGCAACCGTGCATCCCCGGCTCAGGTCATTGACCGGTTTGTTCAGTCCCTGGAGAACCGGACCGATGGCAACGGCCCCGGCAGACCGCTGCACCGCCTTGTAGGTGTTGTTGCCGGTGTTCAGATCCGGAAAGATGAACACCGTTGCTTTTCCGGCCACATCGCTTTTCGGCAGCTTGATGCCTGCCACAATGGGATCAATGGCCGCATCATACTGGATGGGGCCTTCGATCTTGATGTCCAGCTCCTGGACAGCAGCCAGTTCTCTGGCCAGCCGGGTAGCCTCCCGTACCTTGTCCACATCTGCCCCTGTGCCGGACAGCCCGGTGGAATAGGAGAGCATGGCCACCCGGGGGGCGATGTCAAAGATCCGGGCCGTACGGGCCGAACTGACAGCGATCTCAGCCAGCAGGGCTGCATCCGGGTCCGGGTTGATGGCGCAGTCCCCGTATACCAGGACCCGGTCCTTGAGGCACATGAAAAACACACTGGAGACAAAGGAGATGCCGGGACGGGTTTTGATGATTTCAAAGGCGGGCCGGATAGTATCCCGGGTGGTATGCACCGCGCCGGACACCATGCCGTCGGCATCTCCCTTGTATACCATCATGGTTCCGAAGAAGTTGGCATCACTCATGACATCCCTGGCTGTTTCCAGGGTGATGCCCCGGTGGCTGCGCAATTGGTGATAGGTCCGGACATACCCGTCAAACCGTTGAGAGGTCTGAATGTCCAGAATATCTGCCTTGTCCGGGCGCAGCCCCAGCCGGGAAATTTTCTTTTGTATCCGGGCGGCATCACCCAGCAGGGTCAGATGCACGGCATCCCGCCGTAGCAGGATTTCCGCTGCCGCCAGAATGCGTTCATCCTCTGCTTCGGGCAGTACAATGTGCTGTTTGATTTTCCTGGCTTTCTGCAGCAGGCCGTATTCAAACATTTTGGGGGTTACCACCGAGGTCCGGGCACTGATGATTTTATTTGCCAGCTCTCGGGAATCAATATGGGTGTCAAATACTTCCAAAGCCCTTGTGATCTTGCGTTTATCGTCCGGGGAGATGCCTGCATGGACCCGGCTCACTTCAACTGCGGAAGGAAAGGTGTCTGTTTTGACCGACAGAATGGGCACCATGGTGGAAAATCCCTCTATCAGCCGGCATACCGGCTCTTCCGGTGTCAATCCGCCGGTGAGCATGATTCCGGAGATATTGGGCATGGCCATGGAGGATACGGTACAAAGACAGGCAACAATGACATCGGACCGGTCCCCCGGGGTGATGACCAGGGTGCCGTGGGTGATGCGGGTCAGAAAATTGCGCAGCTGCATGGCTGCCACTGTAAAACCGTGCACATGCCGGGTGAGCTGGTCTTTACCGTAAAGAACGTCAGCGCCCAGTATATGGGCGATCTCACCTGCAGTGGGGTTTCCAAGATGGGTGTCATTGGGTATGGCATACAGCAGCTGTGCCGGAACCGGGCTTTGTGCGGCCAGTCGGGAGAGGATCTCAGGGCCCTGGTGCGGCCGGGTCCGGTTCACGATGGTTGCAATGACTTCACACCCCTCCTGGATAAAGGACTTGTGGTAAATGTTGATGGATTGAATCACCTCGTCCACGGATTTGTCCCGGGCGTTGGCAACCAGCAGGATGGGGCACCCCAGGTTTCTGGCGATCCGGGCATTGATATCAAACTCAAAGGAGGCTGAGGATCCCTGCAGTTCAATACCTTCACACAAAACAAAATCATGGTTTTTTTCAAGTTCTTTGTAGGCTGAAAAAATTTCTTCCAGCAGGTCATCCTGCCTGCCGCTGCTGATGAGGTTGCTGGCCTTTGCCAATGTACAGGCGAACATTTTGTCAAAGGGAATACCCAGTTTGAAGTGGGTGGAGAACAGCTGGATATCATTGTCGTGTTCGGGCGCGTCTGCATCAATGAGTGGCCGGAAAAACCCCACCCGGCCCACTTTCCGGATCAGCATTTCCATGATTCCCAGAGATACGGCGGATTTGCCGCTCCGGGCCTCAGTGGCGGTTATAAACAGGTTGTTTGCCATACGCTCACCATTATGTCATGCTTTTCCAGATCTCCTTCCAATTTGTAACATCGGCCCGTCAAAAGGTCAATACTGGTATGTCCCGGAACCGAACCAGTTCGAGGTGATTATGTATATCCTAAGTGTATGGTATGCTGTTTATTCAGCGCCGCTTTGGCTGCATCTTTATTTTCCGGGATTTGACTTTGGGAGGAAAATTCTTATTTTTTTCTTAAAGATGTCAAATGGTTTGTCAGGGAGGTCTGTCATGAAACGATTCTGTATCTTATTTATAATATTGTGTTTTGGTGCTGCGGTCCAGGCCGCAGGCAGCCGGGTGGAGTATATGGTTGACGATGCTGTGTTTGAGGGATTTTTCATCAGCCCGGCACCCGGGGCCCCGCTGGTGTTCATGGTTCATGACTGGGACGGTCTGGGGGATTATGAAGTCCGCCGTGCAAATATGCTGGCTGAAAAGGGATATGCCGTGTTTGCCGCAGATATGTTCGGCAAAGGCATACGGCCCGAAAAAATTGCCGAACGAAAGCGCCTGACCGGGGAATTGTACCAGGACCGGGAACGCATGCGCCGCCTGTTAAAAGGAGCACTTGCCGCTGCCGCTGACCAGGGCGCTGATATTGGAAACGCCGTGGCCATGGGGTACTGCTTCGGCGGAACGGTGATCCTGGAACTGGCCCGGTCAGGGGCAGAGATGAAAGGGTTTGTCAGTTTTCACGGGGGGCTGGCCACTCCCTCCGGCCAGAATTATGCCCGGACTTCCGGCAGCCTGCTCATCCTCCACGGCAGTGCGGACACCGCAGTGACCATGACCGAATTTGCCGAACTGGCCACAACCCTGGAACAGTACGACGCAGCCCATGAAATGATCACCTACGGGGGTGCACCCCACGCGTTCAGCGTGTTTGGATCGGAGCGGTACCGGGAGGATGCGGACCGCAAATCCTGGCAGCGGTTTCTGGATTACCTGGACCATACGCTGTAATGTAACTATCTGAGATCAGCGTGAAGATGATGTGTCTGCTGCAGGAAAGGAGCAACATCCAGAAGCGATTTCGTTTACCATCAACACCTACAGGTTGACAGGTTACAGCAAAACATGCTTGTGATAATGGGTTTTTATATAATCTGCAACGGCAAGCCGGGCCTTTTCCGTAACAGCATGCCGGATAAGATTATACAGGAGTTTACAGTCCTTGAAAGAAAGCATGCGGGCCGTCCGGATGCAGTCGATTTCATCGGTCAAATGGAAAAATAGGGTGGGATCTCCACGGTTTTCTTCTTTCTGGATAATTTTGGAATAGACGATGGACCGGGCTGCCATCAGCGATTCCCATTTGTCACAGGACAGCCCGGGATGAAAAACATAGGCCAGGGTCAGCTGATCCCCCGGACTGTAGGTATGGTGATGCCGCTTTGGCAGCTGTAATGCAGCACGGTCCAGAAAAACCGGCTGCACCCGGAACGAACCCTTCAGTTTGCGCCGGAGCTGCTGCCACAGATAAAAGTGAATCATGCCGGCTTCTACAAATATGGACAGGTGACTGCCTGCCTGACGGGCAATCTCCTGAGATCGCAGAGAATCCCGCAGCCGGAAGCGGGCCGCATCTGCCCGGGCAAATTTTTTGACAGAGGCGATGGTCTGTTCAAAAGAGCCGATCATTGCCGTTTGATAATACTCTAACAAGGCGCCGGATGCATTTCGTTCCACAAGATAAACAAAATATGGCAGTGTGTTCCGTTTCAAGTCTCCGGGCTTATTTCCCTGCGCAAAAAATTCATGAACAGACAACAGGGCCTCGACAAAGGGTTCAATTTGGATTAATTTTTTACCCCTGGCATAGAGGTCCCGCTCAAGATAGCACATGCTCCGACTGAATTCAGGGTATTCCAGATCTAACGGCATCAAATAGTCTTCCACGCCAAGGGATCTGTTCAACATATTCTCAAAGCCGGCTTCCGGGGGTTCTTCCAGGAAAATTACGTCATGCTGCTCCATGATCCGGGCTGTGACCGGAACTATCTCCGGCCTGTGAATGGAAAAGCCAACCCTGATATGATTCATTTGCCGGTGAACTCGGTTGTCATATATTCCGGATTTCGGGGTTCAACCAAATGTTTCAGATCAAGCCAGAACTTGGTCCGTTGTTCCGATTCCGGTGGCTGTTGAATCGGTAATTCAAGAAAAGGAACATCCATATTCAAGGCATGAAATTTTTCAGATAGGATTTCTGCCATAATACCCATTAGTATAGGATCTTCAGCGCCAGGTTCGTCCACCGG
>DATFKQ010000152.1:0-12662 GCA_035268565.1 Desulfotignum sp.
GGTAAAAAGTGAACAGTTCCGGTCCCAGGGCGGCCCCGCCCGTATAGGCCCGCCGCAGCCGCAGCAGTCCGATCTGGTTCACCAGGGGACGGAAGATGATTTGTTTGCCCAGCCAGGCCTTGAACCGGAGCATCGCCGGCATGGATTTGCCGGTCATGCGGTATCCAGCCGCCGCAATCCCCACCTGGATGAAATAGTTGTACATCCGTTTGTTGAACCAGTAGGACTGGTCGATCTTCAGCCAGATTTCCGACCGGATGCCTTCATAGATCCGGGGGGCACCGAACATGAAATGGGGGCCGATCTCCTTTAAATCCGACATGGCGGTTTCAACGGATTCGGGAAAGTTGATGGTAATCCCGGTGGCCATGGCCACCCCGAAGGAGTTCATCTGTTCTCCGATCCAGGCAAAGGGCAGAAAAGAGACATATTCATCGGTTTCTTCCAGCGGGTCTGCCTGGGTGATTCTGACCCCCATGTTGATGTAGTTCTTATGGGTCATCATGGTGCCCTTGGGCAGTCCTGTGGTGCCCGAAGTCAGGCAAAGGTGGCAGACATCATCGGGTTTTCCCTGGTCCACCAGGGATTCGAACAGGTCCGGGTCTTTGGCGTGGGCCGCATCCCCCATGTCAAACAGGTCCCGGATGTTGATGAACCAGTCATCGGCCATATAATCGCGCATGCCCCGGGGGTCTTCAAAAATGACCTTTTTCACATTGGGGATCTGGTCCCGCACCTCCAGAACCTTGTCCACCTGTTCCTGGTTGTCGCAGAAAACCACGGAGATTTTCAGGTACTGGATGATCTGGGCGATTTCAGCGGGCATGGTGGTCTGATAGATGCCGGCTGAGATGGTACCGATGGCATGGCCCCCGATGGCCATAAACAGCAGTTCCGGGATATTGTCCGATATAATGGCAATGGTGTCGCCCTTGCCCAGGCCCAGGGCCCGCAATCCCATGCCGGTTTTGCGCACATAATCATAATATTCTTCCCAGGTATAGGCATTCCAGATGCCGTAATCTTTTTCCCGAAGGGCGGTCCGTTTGGGGGATTCCGCCACCCGCCACCGCAGCAGCTGGGGGATGGAGAATTTCAGCAGGTGTTCATTGTTGCTCATGATGATCAGTCCTCCCCGATATAGGCTTCAATGACTTTGGGATTGTTGGCGACTTCCTCCGGCGTGCCGGATCCGATGACTTCTCCGAAATCCAGCACATAGATCCGGTCGGAAATATCCATGACCACCCCCAGGTCATGCTCCACCAGCACCACGGTGATATTGCGCTCCTTCTGGATATCCATGACAAACCGGACAATATCTTCTTTTTCCTGGATGTTCATGCCGGCCATGGGCTCATCCAGCAGCAGGATCTCCGGATCCATGGTCAGGGCCCGGGCCACCTCCACTTTTTTTTGAAACCCGTAGCTCAGGCTCCCCACCATGTGCTTGCGCACCGGTTCCAGCTCCATGAAATCAATGACATCTTCCACAGCTGCCCGATTTTCCGCTTCGATCCGGGAGGCTTTCCCGTAAAAAATGGTGGCCTGGAGAAACGAATAGGTCAGGTTCTGGTGCCGGGCCAGCAGCAGGTTGTCCAGCACCGACAGCCCGGAGAACAACTCCAGGTTCTGGAAAGCCCGGGCGATTCCCATGGTGGAAACCTGGTGGGGGGATGCATTGGTCAGGTCCTTGTCCTTGTAAAGGATCTCTCCTTTTGTGGGATGATAAAATCCGGAAATGCAGTTGAGCATGCTGGTTTTACCAGCCCCATTGGGTCCGATGATGGAGGTGATCAGCCCGGGCTCAATGGTCATGTCCACCTGGGACAATGCCTTGAGCCCGCCAAAAGAAAGCGTTACATCTGAAATTTTTAAATGCGCCATAAATAATCCAAATACTTTGGGTTTAACTGGAAAAAATCTGCCCCTGCCGCATGTGACAGTCCACCCTGCCTGGTTGATTCACTAAAACCGCCAAAACGTACAATAAAACTTTTTTGTGCCAGACCCTGTGATTTTCCTTAATAAATGGCTGGTCCGGTGTCAAGCCAAAACAGTGTTTTGCATAAACCCTGCATAAAATCAGGCCGTTTTTCACGAAAACGTCTGCTTTATCTGTACACGGTCAATGGTCCCGTCTTCGGTTTTGGGCAGGTCAGGGACAAATTCCACATACCGGGGTTTTTTGTAACCGGCAATCAGGGATCCGGTGAACTGGATCAATGCTTCTTTTGTCAGTTCTTTTCCCGGATGGAGACTGCATACCGCTTTGATGCCTTCTCCGAATCTGGGATCAGGTACCCCGAATACACACACTTCTCTGACTGCCTCGTGCTGCATGATGGCTTTTTCCACTTCAGCCGGAAACACGTTTTCACCACCGGGCTTGATCAGTTCCTTTTCTGCTTTTCTGCCTTTGAAAAATAAAAACCCCGAAGGATCAATCATGCCCAGATCACCGGTATGGTGCCAGCCCTGTCTGAAGGTGTGGCTGTTCAGATCAGGGGCATTCCAGTATCCCTGAAATACCAGCGGCCCTTTGACAAGGATCTCACCGGTTTCACCGGAAGGCAGAAAATTGTCCAGATCATCAGCGATCTTCACATGGGCCAGCGGGGATATGGTACCGGCTGACCCGGGTTTTTCAAAAAAGGGCGAAAAGGTGATCAGCCCAGAGGTTTCGGTCTGGCCGTACATGGTCCAGAAGGTGGTGCCGGTGGCGGATTCCCATCTTTTTACTGTATCAGGGGCATCCAGACCGGCGGTGATTTTAAGGGAGGTCAGATCATGGCCGCCTTTTTCAAGCGCATCTGATAGGGTGGTTAATATAGGGGGAAAGGAACCTAAGAGCGAGACTTTGTGTTCCTTGATGAGGGTGAGGGTCTGCAGGGGATCGAATTTTTCCACTATGACATTTTTGCCCCCTGCCTGAAGGGTTGCCAGGGCCATGTTAATGCCCATGATATGAAACAAAGGCAGGATATTGGCATGGCATGCTGTTGCATCAAGATTATAATAATGGATCAGCTGCATATTGGACAGCACGATATTTTCCTGGCCCAGCACAGCTCCCCTGGGTTTGCCCTGTACGGCTGCAGTATGGATAATGACAAAGGGATCATTTGTCTGAAACTGCACCGGGGTGACATTTTTGCTGTCCTGGTAAAACTGCGACAGGTTTTCATCCGGGCCGTCCACCACAATGCTCTGGTTCAGAAAAGAAAAATCAGCAGCCATCTGCGATGCCTGGTCTGCCATGTCATTGTCGCAGAAAATTATGGCAGGGGTGGTGTCTTCTATAATATGGCGGATTTCGCTGTCAGACAGCCGCCGGTTGATCAGCACCAGGGTGAGGTTCAGGGCAGCGGCAGCCCCGAACAGGTGAAAGAACACAGGATGGTTTTTGCACAAGACAGCCACCCGGGTTCCGGGTGAGAGAGACGACAGGCCGGCTGCCAGTTGTGCTGCATGTGAAAAAAGATCTGCATGGGAGGTATCCTGTCCGTTCCAGTGAAGGGCAGGCATATTTTTAAGGTTCCGGGCATTTTTTTCATAGATATCAAAAAAACTTAACTGGTGCACACTGTTGTCCATGAATCAATACCCTCCTGGAAAAATGATTAATTCCAACATATGGTGTCTTTCTGCATGCCGGCGCACATGGAAACGCCCTGATTTCAAACCAGAACGAGCGCTCAGTCTCAACACAACTTTAGTTGTAATGCAATTGATTTGGGTTTGTCAAAGACTTTTTTATATTTTTTTTTCATGGGGAAAAAATACCGAAAATCTGGTATGGCCTGATGTAAGGCAGTCTGATATATCATTGCAGAACCGGCAGTGAAGAATGTCTCCCGGACAGGTTTCTCCGGGGTTGTCATGCAGAAAACAGCAGCGTTTTGATTCCATGTGAATGGAGAACCCCAGGCGGTCGGCAAACAGTTTCATGCGCAGCAGATCCACGCCTTTTCCCCCGGCATTGAAGTCAAACGGGGTTTTGGTGGAATAGTCAGCTGTTTTCTGGGTGGAGAAAAACCCTTCAAATATGCGTTTCTGGTCATCTGCTTCAATGCCCACCCCGAAATCATGCACGCAAAATAAAATGCCGTTGTCTTTGCTGTGTGCGGAAATATCGATCCGCCCATGGTCCGGGGTGTTTTCAATACTGTTTTTAATCAAACCGGTTATGGTCTTTTCAAAAACATCTCTGGGCAGCCGGATTCTGGGAAGATTTTCATCCATGTGAACAAAAATCTCCAGATTTCTGAAATCAAAGGATTTCTGCAAGGTGTCAAACAGGTTGTCAAAGGCCCGGGCAAAGTCAATATCTTTGTAGTTGAGTGCAGGGGAGCCGAACTCTTTTTCAATGACCGCCTGCACCACCTCCATGGGATCTTCTTCATCCAGGTGCTGCTGGATCAGGGTTGCCAGTTCATCCCTGCAGGTCTGGAGCATCACCAGCATGAGATCCCGGGCGGCATAGACTTTTTTATCCATGATATCAGCGGTTTCTTCCTGGATCTGCACAATGCGGTTCAGGTTCCGCTGGATCCGGTTCAGGGTGGATGCGGTCTTTATCCGGGGCAGGTCTGCCAGTTTTTTCTCCAGTATCTGCAGTGAACCGGTGAGCACTGCCACCGGTGTTTTGAGTTCATGGGACAGGTGGTTGATGGCTTTGTCCTTGGCCCGGTTCATGGATGCCACATCCCGGTAGGCCTCTTTCAGGGCCTCGGAAAACCGGGCGTTCTCAATGGAGATGCCCACGGTGCCGGCAATCATGGTCATCAACTCCATGTCATTGTCGTCAAAGGGATTCTGTTTTTTGTTGATGGCGCACAATACCCCGGTGATGCGGCTTTCACTTCTGATGGGTACGCACAGAATGCTTCTGGTTTCATACCCCAGTTTCCGGTCTCTTTCCGGATAGGATTCAAAAGAGGTGGCCGCCTGGTTGTTGACCGCCGGCCGGCCGGTTTTCCATACCTTTCCGGCAAGCACCTCATCTAAGGCAAACCGGATTTTCCGGGCACGCTGTTCCGTGTCTGAGTCATCATAGGATGCCCCCAGAAAAAACAGGTCGTTTTTGATTTCATCATACAGCAGCACCACAGCACCTTCTGTATTCAGCAGACCTTTGATTTCCCGGGTGATATAATCCATGAGGTCTTCGAGATCCGGGTATTGGGGCAATGCTGCACTGATGCGCATGATGGTGCGGTTGTTGGCTGCCAGTCGTTTTTCTTCAGTGATATCCCGGAGAATCACAAAATGTTCCCCTGGCCTGTCCCTGTAAAGGGTGTGGGATGCAGCCCAGATGATCACATCCCGGTGCCGGCCGTCTTTGGTGAGCCGCTGGGTCTCATACCGGGTGAGCTGCTGTTTTTCTTTGAACCGGTCCAGCACCCGGGTGGTTTCATCTTTGAGATTTTCCGGCACAAAGGGCAGTATGTTTCCTTTAATCTCATCCAGGCCCCATCCGAACACTTTGGAAAAAGAGGGGTTTACATAGGATACCCGGCCTTTTTCATCATACAGGATAATGGGATAGGGAATGAATTCCAGCACCTTCTGGTAGGTCTGGTAAAGATCAAAGACTTCCTGTTCTTTTGTTTTTTCAGCAGTGACATCCTGCAGGGTTTCCACGGCCCCGGCAATGTTTCCTTTGCTGTCAAAGACGGCTGCGGCTGTAAAGAACAGCCATTTTCCGGAAGGCGGCAGGTCGGGAAAAAAGTCAGTGGCTGCAAACAGCTTTTTGCTGGAAAAGGCTTTTTTGTATTTGGGGCCGTAAAGGTCAATGATGTGCTCATCCGAAGCATTGTCAATGATCAGGTCAGCCATGACCGGCCGTTTTTTGGCATAAAATGCTTTCCACTGGTGATGGGTGCCGATCATATCTTCTGCCTGAAAGCCGCTTAATTCTTCCAGGGCCTGATTGAAATGGATGATCTTATGGGAGCTGTCCAGGACAAATATGGGAATGGGGGCTTTGTGAATGATGTTTTTAAGCAGCAGGTTTTCTTCTTCCAGTGCAGTGATTTTTTTTTTCAGTTCATAAATGTCTGGGTCGCACATAAAAACTCCAAAAGGCTTTACAAGATCCCCGTATCCCCGTATAACAATCTGGTGATATGATATTGCCACTATATAAAATCATTGAATCAAATTGCAAGGATTTTAAAAGGTGACCGATAAGATGCCTGACTCCAATATCAAAACAGAGATTCTCATCCATGATTTAAAGGTGCCGATATCTGTTATCAATGCCGGGGCAAAGTCTTTGCTGGACCGCCAGGATGCATACGGTCCGCTGACGGAAAAACAGATCAAAGTGCTTAAGCGCATTGTGCGCAACACCCTTGCCACCCAGCGTCTGGTGAACGATGTACTGGAACTGGGACGCTCCAGGGAAGGGGTGCAGATCTGTTCGGAATTCACTGTGGCATCTCTGGTGGTGGGGGTTCTGGTGGAGGTGTTTGACATGGCAGATCCCAATGTGGCTGATACCATCAGAAAAGCCCGGACCTATGGGGAGCTCCAGCAGGCCATTGAAAAAACCGGGGTCACTCTTAATTTTCAGAAGCAGACCTGGGAAACCCGTGTGTGCCTGGATGCGGCCAAGGTGCGGCAGATTTTGCGAAATCTTGTTACCAACGCGTTTAAACACCGGGCCGCCCGGGTTGATATCCGGGGGGTGATACGCGAAAGCCTTTTTACCTTGTGGGTGAAAGATGACGGCCGGGGCATACCCAGATCAGACCAGCAGCGGATATTTGAAACCTATTTCACCACAGGCGGTTCCATTGAAGATGCCATCCAGAGCCATGGCCTGGGACTGGCCGGGGTCATGGTGCTGCTTCGGGACATGGGCGGTGAGCTGGCCCTGGATTCAGATTCCGGGCAGGGAGCTGAATTCAAGGTGGTCATTCCCCTGCTTTAGAAGGGCAGGGACGGCTTTTTTTGCCGCATGTCTGTTTTTCAGCCCTGTGCCTTATTTGTCCACGGTGGAGCCATGGTCTGGCTGGTTCTCTGTTTGCTGGTTCTCAAAGGCATCCCAGAAATCCTGATCCGTTTTTTTCCACCCCGGCCCGAATAATTTGTCAAATACCGGTCTTACAAAGGAAAACCAGCCGGCATTGGCCTGCCGTCCCTGCTTTCTTGCAGTGAGGACATCTGCTGCAAACAAGGTGATATCCACCAGCTTGTCTTTGGGTACATAGGCATCCGCTCCTTTTTCAATGGCGGTCTTCAGATTTTCCGGTGTCAAAGCATGTGCGGTGAGCATAAGGGTGGGTATGTTCAAACGGCGGGTGATCTCCAGCAGCTGATACCCCTGCACCCCCATGATATCAAAAATAGCCGCATCATAGGTATTGGTTTTCAACAGATCCACAGCGGTTTCAAAGGAGCCGGCCGTATGCATCCGGCACATGGAAAGCAGTTCTTCCAGGGTTTCCAGGATATCAGGTTCATCATCCACCACCAGTATGCGTTTACCTTCCAGTATCCCGCGGTCATCCATGACAATTTCCTTTGGTTGTATACAGGTGAATTACAGATCCACCCAGGTTTCAGCTTCATTGCCGCAGTTGGTGCAGGTACCGGTACCTTTGATTTTCTGCGGTTTGCTGCCGGCCGTGGTTTTTTCCTGTTCTGCTGCTTCTTCTTCAACCCACTGGCAGGTGACGATCATTTCCGCTTCGTTGCCGCAGTTTTCACAGGTGCATACCTGTTTGAATTTTTTTTCAGCCATGATTTTCTCCCTGATTAAAACACTTTTTTACATGCAGTTACATCTGTGTACCAAAAAGTTGTGATCATATTTGGTTCCATCATAATACGGAACCATTGCCTTGACCAGTCAAAATTTTTGTCTGCCAATCTTTTACAGGTGAGAAACAATGTCTGTGTTTTGTCAGGTACCTGTCCCATGGCAGTCATCTTTACAGGCAGTTGCTCCCGGTTCCGGGCAAAATATGCTTGACAAAGCTTTTGTGAAACGCTCTTATACGAAAAGTCTTATAATTATTTTTACCATGCAAGGGGTAATTCTGATTGCATGTCAGGAGGAAAGGATGAAATTTGCAGTAACCCGGGTGGATACGCCCGGTACCCGGCCAAAAGATGAAGACCTTGGATTTGGTACGGTGTTCACCGACCATATGTTTGTGATGGAATATGCTGTAGAAAAAGGGTGGCATGATCCGCGCATTGAACCGTTTGCCGACTTTGCCCTGTCACCGGCTGCCATGGTGTATCATTATGGACAGGCTATTTTTGAGGGACTCAAGGCCTATAAAACACCGGACAAAAAAATCCAGCTTTTCCGGCCCCGGGACAATTTTGCCCGGCTGAATCAGTCTGCCAGGGGATTGTGCATTCCGGAAATCGATGTGGATTTTGTCATGGGGGCTTTGAAACAGCTGCTGAAACTGGAAAAAAACTGGATCCCCGAAACCCTGGGAACTGCATTGTATATCCGGCCGTTTATCATTGCCACCGATCCTTTTTTAGGGGTGAGATCTTCGTTTACCTTTAAATTTTTCATTATTCTGTCTTCAGTGGGGGCCTATTATGCCGGGGGCCTGGCACCGGTGAAAATCTGGGTGTCCAGAGACCATGTCAGGGCTGTTCCCGGCGGGGTAGGGGAATTCAAGACCGCAGGCAATTATGCGGCCAGCCTGAATGCCGGTGAAATCGCCAAAAAAAAGGGCTATGCCCAGGTACTGTGGCTGGATGCCCTGGAGCGCAAATACATCGAAGAGGTGGGGGCCATGAACATCTTTTTTCTCATTGATGATGAACTGGTGACCCCCAATCTCACCGGCAGTATTCTGCCCGGCATCACCCGGTTTTCCGTCATTGACCTGGCAAAAAAATGGGGCATGCCGGTGTCGGAACGTAAAATCAGCATTGACGAGGTGTTTGACGCCCATGCAGAAGGCACCCTCACCGAAGTGTTCGGATCAGGCACAGCAGCCGTGATATCGCCGGTGGGTGAAATCTGCTATGGAGACAAAAAGATCCATATCGGTGACGGCACCCCCGGCAAAACCGCCATGAAATTTTATGATGCCCTGACATCCATCCAGTACGGAACAGCCAAAGACACGGAAAACTGGATTGAAAAAGTTGATTAATATTGGTGCGGAACCGGTTTCAGACAGATAGGAATTGCGGGAACCACTGTTAGACGATTGGAGATACAATGCCCAGGAAAAAAGACCCCCCCCACATTGGAAAACGGATCAAACGGGCCAGGCTGGACAGAAAAACTTCCCTGGATACCATGGCCAATGAGACCGGGTTGTCCAAGGATTTCATCAAACAGATTGAAAGCGGACAAAAACGTCCCTCTGTGGGGACCCTGCTTCAAATGTCCAGGGTCCTGCAGCTGGATTCTGATTTTCTGCTCAAGGATACGGAACAGGCCCGGGAAAAACGCTCGAATGCCTATACCAAAAGAACCGACAAATATGCCTATACTCCCCTGACCCCTGGTGCGGAAAACAAGCACTTAAAGGCGTTCCGCATTGTGGTGGAAGCCGGCACCCGCCATGAGGGGGTGGGGTTCCAGCACGAAGGAGAGGAGTTTGTCCATGTGCTGGAAGGAAAAGTGGAAGTTCAGGTGGGGGATCATGTGAATATCCTGGATGCCGGGGATTCTCTTCATTTTAATTCCGGGGTCAAGCATGACCTGCGCAATACCGCAGATACCGATGCCGTGTTGATCGTGGTTGTGTATGTTCCTTAGATACGGAGGTGTCCGGCTATGTTATTCAAACTGACCGATGAACAGAAAATGATCCGGAACATGGTCCGGGAGTTTTCCAGAAAAGTGGTGGCTGCAAAGGCAGCGGAACGGGATCAGACCAAGGAATTTCCGGCAGACAATTTCCAGCAGATGGGGGAACTGGGCCTGATGGGTATGATGGTTCCTGAAGCATACGGCGGAGAATCCGCAGATACGGTATCCTATGTCCTGGCCCTGTCGGAAATTGCCTATTCCTGTGCCTCCACATCCGTGGTCATGTCTGTACAGAACTCCATTGTGTGTGAAAGCCTGCATAATTTCGGCACCGAAGAGCAGAAACAGCAGTATTTAAAACCTCTGGCATCCGGGGAAATCATCGGGGCCTTCGGCCTTACCGAGCCGGATGCCGGATCAGATCCGGTTTCCCAGACTGCCACCGCTGTTAAGGACAAGGGCCATTTTGTTATCAACGGCACCAAACGGTTCATCACCTCGGGCAAGCATGCCAAACTGGTGCTGGTGACCGCCAAAACCGATCCTGATGCCGGGCATAAAGGCATTTCCTGCTTTATTGTGCCCAAGGGCACCAAAGGGTTGATCGTGGGCCATGAAGAAGACAAGATGGGATTGCGGGCTTCAGATACCACCGACCTGATTTTTGAAGACTGCCGGGTGCCTGTATCCCAGATGCTGGGAAAACAGGGAGACGGCTTTAAAATTGCCATGTCCGGTTTGGACAGCGGCCGCATCGGCATTGCTGCCCAGTCTCTGTGGGTGGCCCAGGCCGCCTTTGATGCTGCAGTGAAATATGCTTCAAAAAGACGGCAGTTCGGGGTGCCCATCACCAAGCACCAGGCCATCCGTTTTCAGATTGCAGACATGGCCACCCAGATAGAGGCAGCCAGGCAGCTGGTGTTTTCCGCCGCCTCCATGAAGGACAGAAAAGAACCGTATACCAGAGAGGCCTCCATAGCCAAACTGTTTGCTTCTGAAATGGTCAACGAAATTACGGCCCGGGCCATCCAGATGCACGGAGGATACGGGTTTACCAAAGATTACGTGGTGGAGCGGCTGTACCGGGATGCCCGGGTGTTCACTATTTATGAAGGGACCTCCGAGATACAGCGCATCGTGATATCCAACAATATACTCAAAGACAAGCGCAAAGGTTAGTAGGTGCCGTCCTTGAAAATGGATTCTGCAAAGGCCACATCCTCGGGGCAGAATACAAACAGGCATTTGCCGTCAGCATCAGACACAGATCCGTAAACATAATTGATGTTGATCTGTTCTTCACCGAATTTTTTGGTGATTTTGGCAAATTCCCCGGGTTTGTTGGTGATGTCCACTGCCACCACTTCTTTGGTGTCAAACAGATAATCGTTTTCCCTTAACAGGCCCACAGAGGCTTCAGGATTGTCGGTCAGCAGGCGGACCAGGGCAAATTCCGCAGAATCTCTGCGCATGGAACTGTAACTGGCGGACGATGCCAGCCGTTTAAGGGATTTGCCCCGGGCTTCAAACAGGTTCTGGACATAGGATGACGCATCCTGGATGGTGATGGCATCAATATTGATATTGGCCTGTCCGAACAGATCGGTGAGTTTTGCCAGCTCACCCGGCACATTTTTGAGAAACAACGATATTTCAATTCTGATCATGGTGCTGCCCCCTTTTGGTTTTCCGGATGTGACGTGCATACGCCCATGCCGGCCGTCACATCCGGTTATGCTGTCTGTGTCTGCGCGTTGCGGACGATTTCCACCCCCTGGTCGAACGCATCCATGTTCAAGGGAATGATTTTGGGTTTGGCGGCAAATTCCTCCTTGACGCAGGATTTGAGCAGATCCAGATCCACCAGTTCGCTTTTGGCGGCAAACGCGCTTAAGGCCACTATGTTGGCAGCCCGGACAGAACCCGCCTTGATGGCAATATCATTCACCGGCACCACCAGCTGGGTGACATCGGTGCGTTTGCTTGTCACCGGAATCAAAGAGGAATTGATGAAAATGATGCCGCCCGGCTTGACATCATTTTCAAATTTTTCCAGAGACGGCAGGTTCATGGCCACCAGATGGGTGGGGTTTTTTATGATGGGTGATCCGATGAGCCTGTCGCTGATGACCACGGTGCAATAGGCTGTTCCCCCGCGCATTTCCGGACCGTAAGAAGGTATCCAGGCCACAAAGGACCCCTGTTTCATGGCTGCATAGGCCAAAAGCTTTGCACTGAGCAGGATTCCCTGGCCCCCGAATCCGGCAAATTTTATTTCTGTCTGCATTGGTTTCTCCAAAAAATATTTAGAATAGGTCTATTCAGGCACTTTATAATCACCGAGTTCATAATAGGGCAGCAGGGTGTCTTCCGCCCATTTCAAAGCATCCAGCGGTGTCATCCCCCAGTTGGTCGGGCAGGTGGAAACCACTTCCACAAAACTGAAGCACTTGTTTTCCATCTGGTATTGAAATGCCTGTTTTATGGCTTTTTTTGCCTTGTTCACCTGCTGGGGTTTGAGCACGGCCTGTCTTGTGATATATCCCGGGGTGACCAGTTCTGCCAGCAGATTGGCCATGCGCAGGGGCATGCCCGTGGCAGCGGTATCTCTTCCTGCGGGTGCGGTTGTGGCCCGCTGTCCGCCCATGGTGGTGGGGGCCATCTGTCCCCCGGTCATGCCGTAAATGGCATTGTTGATAAAGATGGTGGTGAATTTTTCTCCCCGGTTGGCAGCATGGATGATTTCTCCCATGCCGATAGAGGCCAGGTCCCCGTCCCCCTGGTAGGTGAATACCATCAGATCCGGCCGGACCCGTTTGATGCCGGTGGCCATGGCCGGGGCCCGTCCATGGGCTGCTTCTTGAAAATCACAGTCAAAATAGTTGTATGCCAGCACGGCGCATCCCACAGGGGC
>DATFKQ010000153.1:0-23170 GCA_035268565.1 Desulfotignum sp.
AATAAACAGTATTTTCTGCCGGATCTGGAAAACCTGGAAGTATCCGAACAGCTTTTAAACACCTTTGATGTGGGCAATATTCCCATCGAATCCCTGATGTTCCAGACCGGATATCTGACCATCAAAAAAACCAGCACCATCTTCAACCAGACAATCCATACCCTTTATTATCCAAACTTTGAAGTCAAAAATGCGTTCAATCAGTATCTGATCGGATACTTCACGGATTCAAAGGAAAAAAACATCACCTCTTGAGTGGGAACAAATTTTTTTTCTCATATCACACAAATTCCTGCAAAAACTTGATGGCCGGCAAATGAATGATCTTTTTTTGATTCTCAAACTGCTTTTTACCGGTAGCTGAAACTTGAAAATATGTAGCAGATGGAAATTTCTTTTGCAAATAATGCAAATGTGAACTGGTGCTGCTGTCTTTCCATTTGCACTCCACAAACATTTGAGGCGCAAAATTATTTGTGATGCAAAAATCAACCTCTCGTTTGTCTGTATCCCGGAAATAGCGAAGTTCCAGCGGCTCGCCGAAAACATCACGCTGGTAATGCACCCATTTCAGCAAATGGGATGCAATCAGGTTTTCAAACCTTGCAGGCATATCCGGAACCAGACTCCAATCAAAATGGTAATGCTTTTGTTCTTTTTTGACAGCCCTGATCAATGGAGATCCAAAGGGAGAAAGCCGGAACAGCATATAGACGTTTTCCAGAACACCTATCCAGCGGTCAATTGTTTTATGGGCCACCTGCAAATCCTGCCGCAAAGCATTCAGGGACAAAGGGGAACCCACAAGTTCCGGCAGTCGTAAGGACAGCAGCTCCAATTTGGACAAATCAGAAATCGATTCTATGGCAGGGCTTTCATAGTTGACCAGCAGCGACCGGTAATTGAGGGACCATCTTTTTGATTCCACAGCAGATTTGGAAAAATAGGGTTCAGGGAACCCTCCAAGCGCCAATAATTCCAGAAACTCCTCCTGTCTGGAAAGCCCCAACTCTTTGACAGACAAGGGATGCAGCCGCAAATGATGGTATCTCCCCTGAAGAGAGTCACCGGATTTTCTCAGCATATCCAGCCTGGCACTGCCTGTCACAAGTATTTCATGAACATCCTGAAATTCATCATACAATCCTTTGAGAAAGTCTCTCCAGGAGGAATACTTGTGAATTTCATCAAAACACCACAGGTCAGTCAAAGGCAATTCTCTTTTCAAAATCGCCTCCCGGTGAGCCGGGATATCCCAATTGAGGTAGGATCTATCATCGGTCAACACAGACTGGGCCACTGTTGTTTTTCCAACTTGCCTTGGGCCGCTGACAAACACCATTTTGCTTTTCAGATCTTTTTTGATTTGATCCTGCAGATATCGTTTTTTCATAATTGAGATATATCTGTATTTTTTATACCAGTCAAATATAAAGATTAGTTTTTTATATCATGGTCAAAAATACTCATCAAGAGAATGGATACACATATCTCGATTGATGATCAGGTGTCGATGGCGGCTTTGTCCAGGCGGTAGCGCATGGACCGGAGGGTCAGGTTGAGATACTCTGCTGCCTTGCTTTTGTTGCCCCCGGCAATTTCCATGGCCTTTTTCAGGTAGGCTGCTTCGATGGTGGACAGAATCTCATCCAGGTCCACCCCCTGCTCCACCTCCTCCAGATTGAACCGCCGGTCTTCCACCACCTCGATCCACCGCCGCTTTTTGTGCATGGAAATGGTGAGGCTTTCAGGCAGGATGATGTTGGTGGAGGAGAGGGCCACTGAGCGTTCAATCAGGTTTTCCAGCTCCCGGACATTGCCGGGAAACGAGTATTTGTTGAGAAAATCAATGGCATAGGAGGACAGCTTCACAATGTCCTTGCCCATTTTTCTGGAATATTTTTCCGCAAAATGCTGGGCCAGGATGGCCACGTCCCCTTTGCGGTCCCGCAGGGGCGGCACCTTGATGGGGATAACATTGAGGCGGAAGAACAGGTCTTCTCTGAACCGGCCTTCGATCACCTCTTCTTCCAGTCTTTTGTTGGTGGCGGAAATGATGCGCACATCCACTTTTATTTCACTGGTGCCGCCCACGGGCTTGAAAGCGGTCTCCTGGACCGCCCGCAGCAGCTTCACCTGGAGCAGGGGGGAGAGTTCCCCGATTTCATCCAGAAAGATCGTGCCCTGGTCGGCGGCCTCGAACAGCCCTTTTTTGTCCACCACAGCGCCTGTGAAAGAGCCTCTGACATGGCCGAAAAACTCGCTTTCCATGAGGGTGTCCGGGATGCCGCCGCAGTTGACCACCACAAAGGGTTTGTCTTTGCGGTCGGAATTTTCATGGATGGCCCGGGCGATCAGCTCTTTGCCGGTGCCGCTCTCGCCTGTAACCAGCACATTGGTCTTGGTGGTGCTGATCTGCTGGATGCGCTTGAAAATGGCGGCCATGCCCGGGCTTTTGCCGATAATCCGGTTGAAATGCAGCTGGTCCTTGAGTTCGGAACTTCTGTGTTCTCTTTCCTGATCCAGGGTCTGGAGGGCCAGGGCCCGGGCGATGGTCTGGCGCAGCTCATCATTGTCAAAGGGCTTGGGAACAAAATCATAGGCTCCCTCGTTCATGGCTTTTACGGCAATTTCCGTGGTGGAATAGGCGGAAATCATGATGACCACGGTGTCGGGATTCTGTTTTTTTACCTGTTTCAGCACATCCAGGCCGGTGATATCCCCCAGGCGGATGTCTGCCAGCACCAGATCATAGGTGTTTTTCTGGATCATGTTCACCGCCTGTTTCCCGGTTCTGGCTGTAAAAACCTGGTAGTTTTCCCTGGTCAGCAGCAGCTCCAGAAATTCGCGCATGCCTTCATCATCATCCACTACCAGTATTTTGTAATAATCACCCATGCGTCAGCCCTTTTAATGCACTGAAAACGATTTTTCCGTCCACCATGGTGCACACCGCCCTGCCCTGGACCGCCATGCCGGCAAAAGGGGTGTTCCGGCTTTTTGACACAAATTGTGCCGGATCAATGATGGTTTTTGCTTCCAGATCAATAAGGGTCAAATCTGCCCGGCTGCCGGGGGTAATATCATTGTTGATGCCCAGAATCCGGGCCGGGTTTTTGGCCATTTTCCGGATCAGCTCCTCCAGGGTCAGGGCACCGCTGTGCACCAGCTGCAGGGACAAAGACAGGGAAGTTTCCAGCCCCAGGATCCCGAATGCGGCCTGGTCAAACTCCAGGTCTTTTTCCTCTTTACCGTGGGGGGCATGGTCAGATGCAATGGCATCGATGGTGCCGTCGGACAGGCCCTGGATGACCGCATCCCGGTCCGCTTTTGACCGCAGAGGCGGGTTCATCTTGAAATTGGTGTCATAGTTTTTGACATCCTCATCGATCAGGGTGAAGTAATGGGGAGCGGTTTCACAGGTCACCCGGATGCCCTGCTGTTTGGCGGAACGGATGGCGGCAATGGACTCTTTGCAGCTGATGTGACAGAAATGCACATGGGCACCGGTGAGCTGGGAGAGCAGAATATCTCTGGTCACCATCACGGTTTCAGCGGCATTGGGTATGCCTTTGATGCCCCAGAAGGTGGCGGCAGGCCCTTCGTTCATGGCACCGCCGTTCACCAGGGAAAGCTCTTCAGCATGAACAAAAATGGGGATGGACAGCCCGTTGCAGTATTCCAGTGCCCGGCGCATGAGCTGGGCATTTGCCACAGGCAGACCGTCATCTGTCACCGCTTGTATGCCTGCCTGCTGCATGTCCTGGATCTCTGCCAGGTTGGTGCCGGCCGACCCCTTTGAAACCGCACCCACCGGATATACCCTTGTCCCTTTTGCCAGCCTGGCTTTTTCCAGAATAAAGGCGGTCACCTGGGCGTTGTCGTTCACCGGCAGGGTATTGGGCATGGCGCAGACAGCGGTGAACCCGCCTTTTGCAGCCGCTGCAACCCCGGAAGCTATGGTTTCCTTGTATTCATGGCCCGGTTCCCGCAGGTGCACATGGATATCCATGAGGCCCGGCACCAGCACCAGGCCTGCAGCATCAATCACCTGGATGTCGGTTTTTTCTTGCCGACCGGCACCGGAGGGATCCGTTCCAGAGGACACTGCACCAGCCGGCAATGCATCTGACGGGTCCAGTATTGCTGCAATCTGTTCCCCGTCTATCAGGACATCCTTTATTTCATCCATGGATCCCGGATCCAGCACCCGGGCCCCTTTAATCAGTATCTGCATGTCTGCTTCCTCCTGCCACCAGATAGTACAGGGCCATGCGCAGGGCTACCCCGTTGGTCACCTGGTCCAGAATCATGGAACAGTCAGCATCTGCCACATCACTGGCGATCTCAACCCCCCGGTTCATGGGACCTGGATGCATGACAGTCACATCGGTTTTTGCCAGGGCCAGGCGGGCTTTGTTCAGGCCGAAACGGCCGGCATATTCGCGTTCCGTGGGAAACAGCACATCATTCTGCCGTTCTTTCTGGATCCTGAGCATCATGATGACATCTGCATCTGCCACACATGCTTCCATGGTGGGCGCCACCGTGCATCCCAAAGCTGCAATGCCGGCGGGTATCATGGTCTGGGGTGCGCACACCCATACCCGGGCCCCCATTTTGGAAAACCCGATGATATTGGACCGGGCCACCCGGGAGTTGGCAATGTCGCCGATCATGGCAAGTTTCAGGCCCTGGATCCTGCCTTTGTTCTCCCGGACGCTCATCATGTCCAGCAGCGCCTGGGAGGGGTGGGCATGGATCCCGTCCCCGGCATTGATCACCGAACACTCCACCCGGCGGGCCACCTGAACGGCTGCCCCGGATGAGGAATGGCGCATGACAATCACGTCCGGCCGCATGGATTCCAGGTTTTTCACCGTATCGATAAGGGTTTCTCCCTTGGCCATGGAAGAACCGGCTTTGGCAATGGCCACAGAATCAGCAGACAACCTTTTGGCGGCAATTTCAAAGGAAAGCTTGGTTCTGGTGGATGGCTCCTGGAAAAAAAGCACAATGGTTTTCCCCCGCAGGGTGGGCACCTTTTTCACGGGGCGCTGAGAAATCTCCTTCATTCCCATGGCTGTATCCAGAATGAAAGAAATTTCATCCGGGTCCAGGGAATGGATATCCAGAATATCCTTTTTAGTGAATCGCATTGCGCATCCTTTTAGATTAAAAGATCACCGATCCGGTTCCACCGCACATCAAACTCTTCTCTGTCCCAGGACCAGTAGATCATAAAAGCTTCCCCCTTGACCGCAGACAGATCCACAAATCCCCAGAACCGGCTGTCATGGCTGTTGTCTCTGTTATCTCCCATGACAAACAGCTTGTCTTCCGGCACAACGATCTCTTTCATGTTGTCGGCATGGGTGGGCAGGGTGGAATAATGGGCATAGGGTTCTTCCGCCACCGGCCTGCCGTTCACATACAGCTGCTTGTCAACAATGGACACGGTATCGCCCTCCACTGCCACCACCCGCTTGATGAAATCCTTGGACGGGTCCTCCGGGTATTCGAACACCACGATATCCCCTTTTTCGGGCTCCTTGAAGGGAATCAGCACCCTGCCGCCGGTAAAGGGGATCTTGACCCCGTAAATAAATTTGTTCACCAGAATCTGATCCCCGATCTGCAGGGTTTCCAGCATGGAACCGGAAGGAATCTTGAATGCCTGGACGACAAAGGTTCTGATGAACAGGGCTATCACAACGGCAATGAGAATGGCTTCAATATTCTCCCGCCAGGCGTTTTTCTTTTTGGCCATTTCTACCTCTGCTGCTGCACGAACAGGTGCTGGGGTTGTCCTAAAAGGAATTTGGACCGCCTTATGGCGGACTTGAGAAGTTCTGCAATCTTTCTGGCCTTGACCATACTGGACAACGGATGGGTGGACACTTTTTGTCCTTTGATCATGATGGTGCCGCTTTTGAGTTCTGCATAGCTTACCTGGCCGTAGGATCGGGCTGTCCCTTCCGGATAATCATACCCGTAATCCACAATCCGGGTAAAAATATCTTCATCGGAAACAGCTGTGTATTTGAGCATCTCCTCGTTGAGAATGGGGATGGGAATGCCCAGTCCCACAGACAGAGAACAGCCGTATCCCCTTATGCTCTGGCCCTTCAGCCACTCAGGGGACATCTGCTTTAAATCCCCCATCACAGACAGGGTACCGGCAGGGCCCAGGGGCACCCCGTTCAGTCCCCGGTCCACTTCAGACTTGTGCTGGGTGCCGGTCCAGGTCACATATCCCTGGGCCCCGCCCAGAAATATCCGGGTGCCAAGGCCGATGGTTTTCAGGTAGGGATCATTGAACAAAGGACTCAAAGCCCCTGATGTGGAATAGTTGGCATTGGCCATGCCGGGTTTCAGGGTGCCCATGTAGGTGTATTTTATGCGGTCCGACCGGTTCACGGCGCAATTGTAGTTCTGGTAGGCGTTTCTGGGGTTCACCAGCATGGCATTGGGAAGGTCTTTCAGGGCCATGGTCTTTTCAATGCGCCGGTTGGGATAGCAGTCTGTGCCGTAGCTTTCCGCCCGGATCTCAACGGTTCTGCCTGCCACAAGATCCTGGATCACATGGCCGCCGCCGTAATTGAAATCACCGGGATGCAGCTTGTTCAAAGGGTCGTCATCACAGGGCTGGGTAGCCCCCAGATAGCAGTCCACCGCAGCAATGCCGGAATAGGCAGGCACATTGTTGAACCAGGTCTTTGACGTTCTCACCAGGGGTTTTGACTGGCCGATGTTGATGAATGCCCCGGAAGAGCACATGGGAGCAAAGGTGCCGGTGGTCACCACGTCCACCTGGCTGGCAGCCTCCACAATGCCGTTTTCCCGGGCAATATCGATAATTTCCTCTGCAGTCACCACCACAGCCTCGCCCCGGGCAATTTTTTTGTTTATCTGTTCATAGGTTCTGGTGATTTTATGAGCGTTCATGGTTTCCTTATTTTTTTATCACCTGTTTTTTCAATTGAAAGAGCGGTTTTGCACCGCTTCGATTTTGGATGTGATATTGTTTTTTATCCAGTTGGGATCCCACCATTCCAGGGGATTGACAAACACATTGTGCACGATCATGGAATAGTGCAGGTGGTCCCCGCCGGCAAGACCGGTGAGTCCTGTGTTGCCGATGGTATCTCCTTTGTTCACCATATCCCCTGGAGACACAATCATGTTGCTCAAATGGGAATACAGACTGGCCAGGCCGAATCCATGGTCAATGATGACGGTATTGCCGAAGATGCCCACAGATTCGGCCATGATCACCCGGCCGCTGTTGGCTGCCCCTACCCGGGCATGGGCAGTGGAGGCAAGATCGATGCCCATGTGAATGGACCTGCTGATCTCTTTGCCCTTGTATTTGTAGGTGCGGCGGTCACCGAACTGGGCCCTTGTGGCAGATCCGGGCAGGCGGTCGAATTTTCCCTGCCACAGGATCTGGCTGGTTGTATCAGACGGCACCTGGAGCACGGTTTTTACATTGGTTTTTCTCAAGGCAGTGTTGATCACCAGAAATTTTTCCAGCAGGGGATCGGGTGCTGCAGCAAACCGGGCTTCTTTTTCCCCCAGATTAAAATCAGGCATTTTGAATTCCAGGAACTGGTCTGAAATATTGAGCACATCAGATTTAAAGTCATGGTCCCGGATATAATGATGAAATCCGCGCCTGGCAATATTTCCTGCCACATCTTCTGCCGTAACCCACATGCGGGTTCCCGGTCCCTGGGTATGGTCCAGGGCAAAAAAAGCGGCAAACATATCTTTGTCTTCAAACATGCCGGAATGGCCCGGAAAAAAGTTGTCTCCCACCATGACCCCGCTTTTGAGATCTTCTTCAAAAAGGCGGTAGACCACCAGACCTGATCCCCCCCGTTCCACATTATGGTTCTGGGTCAGCACCTGAATTTTCGGGGGATCGGTGTCGATGATCACCTTTTTTTCCGTATAAAAAACATTGCCCTTGTTCCATCCCCACCAGGCCTGGTCTGCTGCCTGGATACGGATGGTGGCTTCTCCGTCGTTCATGCCGTATTTGCGGGCTTCCACAGGTACCAGAAACTGGTCTTCCTGCTTTTTCTCCCCGGAAAACAAATCCAGAACAGACACCACAGGATACTTTTTTTCCAGCAGCACTTTTTCCCTGTCCTGCTGGACAACAGATACCCTGACATGGCGCAGCCCGGTTTTTGTATCTCTGATGTTCAAAGACAGTTCATAGCCTTCTTTTAAATACAGGGACGGCAGCTTCACATCCACCTGGGGTGCAGTGCCTTCGAATTTATATACCAATATCCATACCAGCGGTACCAGGACCCCTGCACATACCACCAGCAAAAAAAACTTCTTCATTAACAATACCTATTTTTTTCAAGAGGTTAGAATTACACAAACGAAACGCCCATAAAAATATCAGCTATACCCCAACTTATCAAGGAATTTTCCATTCTTGACTTTTTGTATGCCAGATTATAATTTGGGCCAGATGAATGCAAGATCAAGATAAGGATCGCCCCATGAACAATTTTTTTTTTGACATGCTTGACACGCCCTCCCCCTGTTTCTTTCTGGTGGCAGGTCCCTGTGTGATTGAAAATGCGGATACCACCTTTGAAATTGCCCGCACCCTGAAAACCATTTCCCGGGATCTGGGCCTGCCGTTTATTTTCAAGGCATCCTTTGACAAAGCCAACCGGACATCTGTCCAGTCTTTCAGAGGGCCGGGCTTTGAAGAGGGGCTTGCCGTCCTGGCCAAAATAAAATCTGACCTGGCCCTGCCTGTTATCTCGGATATTCATCTGCCGGATCAGGCAGCCCCTGCTGCCCGGGTTCTGGATGTGATCCAGATACCCGCCTTTTTATGCCGCCAGACCGACCTTATTCTGGCAGCCTGTGGGACAGGCAAACCGGTGAGCATTAAAAAAGGGCAGTTTCTGGCCCCCCATGACTGTAAAAATATTATTGACAAGGCGGCAGCCACAGGCAATTCCCACATCGCCATAACAGAAAGGGGCACCAGTTTCGGTTACAACAACCTGGTGGTGGATTTCAGGTCCATCCACATTTTAAAGCAGATGGGGGTGCCGGTCATCTTTGATGCCACCCACAGTGTGCAGCTGCCGGGCGGGTCTGCCACGGCCTCAGCCGGAGACCGGCAGTTCATTCCCACCCTGGCAAAGGCTGCCATTGCCGCCGGGGCCCACGGCCTGTTCATGGAAACCCACCCCACCCCTGAAAAAGCCCTGTGCGACGGACCCAATTCCATGCCCCTGGCAGACATGGCCGGCCTGCTTAAAACCCTGCTGGCCATCAAAAAAGTATCAGAGTAAGCCCATGTCATCTTCTCTCAAACAGGTGCAAATGCTGGTGCTCGACGTGGATGGCGTATTGACCGACGGCCGGCTCACCTATACGGATTCCGGAGAACAGATAAAAAGCTTTTTATCCAGGGACGGCCTTGGTATCAAGCTGCTCATGCAAAACGACATCCAGGTGGCCATCATCACCGGCAGGACGTCAGGCGCCCTTGTTCACCGGTGCCGCAACCTGGGCATCGATCTGTTGTTTGACGGCATCCAGGACAAGGCTGCAGCCATGGACCAGATATCCGCCCGCACCGGAATTTCGCTGTCTGCCATGGCCTTTGTGGGAGATGATCTTATTGATCTGCCGGCCATGACGCGTGCCGGGGTGGCTGTGGCAGTGGCTGATGCCGCAGATGAGGTAAAATCCAGGGCAGACATCATTACCCGGACCAGGGGCGGCCGGGGAGCAGTCAGAGAAATATGTGAAGCGATTCTCAAGGCCAGAGGACTGTGGGAAAAGGTCTTGAAATCTTATTTACCATGAACCGCCAGGGTAAAAAAAAACTTATCCTTGGTCTGGTGCTGCTGCTTTTCACTATGGTCATGGGGTTTGCCATCTTTTTTTTCCTGGGCAGGATCATGGAGGTATCTCCCACACTTACGGACATCCATATTGATTCTGAGGCTGCCCTGAAACTCAACCTGATGAAGCAGATTTCCAAAAAGAACGGCATCACTGAATGGGAGCTTGAGGCAGCCACCGCCACCCTGATGAAAGAAAAGGACCAGGCAGTCTTAACCGATGTCAACGTGGTTTTTTATACCCGGGACAACCAGAAAGTTCATCTGACATCTGATCAGGGACTGCTGGACACCAGGGCCCATGACATGAATTTTCTGGGAAATGTGATCGTCCGGCACCAGCGGTATGTTCTGAAAACTGATAAGTTGCATTATAAAAAAAAACCACATATAATATATTCAGATGTGCGTGTCAGGCTTGAAGACATGTTTTCCGTGATTGAAGCAGACACCATGAAAATTGCATTAAACCAGAACACAATTACACTGCAGGGAAATGTTAAAGGAAATTTCAGTGAAAATTCCACGCTGCCGTAACCGGATGTCAAAAACCCTTGTTTTTGTTTTTCTGATGGTGAACTGCTGGGGCATATCTGCTGCCCAGCAAAAAGATACATCAGATGCAGACCAACTGACCAGAAAACCGCTGCAGGTGACTTCTGATAAAATGATCGCCCACCAGTCAGAAGCCATGGTGGAATTTATCGGCAATGTCAAAGCTGTCCAGGAAGACGGCACTCTTCTGGCGGAATCGGTCAAGATATATTTTTTTTCTTCTGACCAGAAAACCCAAAACAGCCAGAACCGGGTCAAAAAAATTGTGGCTGTTGAAAATGTGCAATATACCGCAGGAAACCGAAAAGCTTTTGCCGACAAGGCTGTTTATACCACAGAGGATGAGGTTCTGGTGCTGACAGGCGAGTCAGCCAGGCTTCTCACAGGATCCAGCTGGGTGAGCGGCCAGAAAATCACCTTGTTCAGAAAAGATAACAATGCCATGGTGGAAAGTGACGGCAAAAGCCGTGTACAAGCTTTTTTCAACCCTGATGACAAACCTGCTGATCAATAGATGACAGAACTTTCCCTCAAAAAACTGGTCAAAACCTACAATGGCAAAACCGTTGTTAACAAAGCGGACCTTGCGGTAAAACAGGGACGGGTCACAGGGCTTTTAGGCCCCAACGGTGCCGGCAAAACCACCACGTTTTATATGGCTGTGGGCATGATCCGGCCTGACAGCGGCAGTGTGTATCTGGACCAGGAGGATATTACCCAGTATCCCATGTATATCCGGGCCAGAAAAGGTATCGGATATCTGCCCCAGGAAAGCTCAATTTTCAAAAAGCTCACGGTAAAAGAAAATATCACCGCCATTCTGGAAGTGCTGCCCAAAAACGGCACAAACATCCAGACAAAAGCCGCTGATCTGATGCAGGAACTGGGAATCAGTCACCTGGCCCGGCAGAAAGCCGCCTCGTTATCCGGCGGAGAACGGCGCCGGCTGGAAATTTCCAGGGTCCTGGCCACTGAGCCACTGTTTATTTTACTGGATGAACCCTTTGCAGGCATTGACCCCCTGGCTGTAATGGATATCCAGCAGATCATCTTCCAGCTTACTGAACGCCGGATCGGGGTGCTGATTTCCGATCACAATGTCAGAGAAACCCTGGGGGTATGTGATCATGCCTATATTATGAACCAGGGGATGGTAATTGAATCAGGATCACCTGATAAAATCATTGCCAGCGAAATTGCAAAAAAAATCTATCTGGGAGAAAATTTCAAACTTTAACATGGAACTTGGATTACAACAAAGCCTCACACTGACCCAGCAGCTGGTGATGACCCCCCAGCTCCAGCAGGCCATCAAACTGCTGCAGCTGTCCCGGATTGAACTGGCTGAAATGATTCAGCAGGAAATGGAACAAAATCCGGCCCTGGAAGAACAGACTCCGGAAGATTCAGCTGAAAAAACCCTGGCCACACCGGACAGTGAAGCACAGATACCCGAAGGGGAAGCCCCTGTCAAGGAAGTCACCATTGATGAAAAGGTCCGGCCGGACACGGACTGGGAAAATTATATCAATGAGTACAATTCCACCGGCCGTGTCTACACGGAAACAGAACACACCGAAGCCCCCAATTTTGAAGCGTTTACCTCAGAAAAAACCACGCTTGACGCCCACCTGAAATGGCAGCTGATGCTCCGGGGCATGGCGGAAAAAGATGAAAAAATCGGCCACATGATTATCGACAACCTCAACGAGGACGGATACCTGTGTTCAGATGTGACTGAAATCGCCCAGGCAGCTGAAGTGGCACCTGCGCAGGTGGAAAATGTGCTGTCTGTTCTCCAGACCCTTGACCCGCCGGGGGTATGTGCAAGGGATCTGTGTGAAACCCTGCTCATACAGGTGAAACAGCTGGGAATCGAAAATCCTGTGCTCACAAAAATCATTCAGCACCATCTAAAAAACCTGGAAAACAGAAACAGCAAAAAAATTGCCAAGGCCCTGCACATTTCCGTGGAAGATGTCCGGGCTGCCGTAAAAATCCTGCAATACCTGGAGCCCAAACCAGGCAGAAAATTTTCCAATGAAGAGGCTGCCTATATTATTCCTGATATTTACGTATACAAGGTCAAGGACGGGTTCAAAATTGTCATGAATGATGACGGGCTTCCCAAACTGCGTATCAACCGGTTCTACAAAAATGCCATTGCTGACGGCAAAAAAATATCCCGGGAAACCAAGACCTATCTCAATGAGAAGATGCAGTCTGCTTCCTGGCTGATCAAAAGCATACACCAGCGCCAGAAAACCATTTATCTGGTCATGGAAAGCATCATCAAATTCCAGTATGAATTTTTCGAAAAAGGCATTGCCTATCTTCGCCCTCTGATCCTCAAGGATATTGCCGAAGATATACAGATGCATGAATCCACCATCAGCCGTGTCACCACCAATAAATATGCCTATACCCCGCAGGGCCTGTTTGAACTCAAATATTTTTTCAATTCTTCCATTGAGCGGACCGGCGGTGCTTCCATGGCCTCTGCCAGTGTCAAGGAAAGAATACGCCTGCTCATTGAGAATGAAGACCCCGGCGCCCCCTTGAGTGATGACCGGATTGCGGCCATCCTCCAGGAATCCAACATACAGATCGCCCGAAGAACCGTTGCCAAATACCGGAAGGTGCTCAATATTCTTCCTTCCAATAAACGCAAACAACTTTAGGGAGGTATTTTTATGCAGATAACCGTTACATTCAAAAAAATTGACCCTTCTGATGCTTTAAAATCCTACGTTGGAAAAAAACTGGATAAATTTGATAAAATGCTGGACAGCCCTGCAGAAGCCTATGTGGTATTGTCTGTGGAAAAAATCAGACATATTGCTGAAATCACGCTCACCTGTGACAAACTCAACATCCATGCCAAAGAAGAATCCGAAAGCATGTATTCTTCTATTGACGCCCTTGTGGACAAGGTCCGGGCCCAGATAAAAAAACACAAGGAAAAAGTCAAACGACACATGTCCGGAAAAAAACAAAGCCTTATGGACACGGCAGAATTCAGCCATACCGGAAATGCCTTTGCAGCAGAAGCTGTGTTTTCCGAGGACCTTGTCCTGGAGACCATTGACACGAAACCCATGGATATTGATGATGCGGTTGTTGAATTCAATACCGGCAGGCACGCCTTTTTTGTTTTTAACAATGCCCGTACAGAACAATTGAATGTCCTTTACAAACATAACAATGGAAAGCTGGGATTGATCCAGCCCGGGGGATGACAAAAGCAAAATGAATATCAGCAAAATCCTCAAAAAAGAATCCATAGTACCTGATCTGGCATCAACCACCAAGCATGGTATTATCCGGGAATTATCCCAGGCAGTGGCTGTCACTGCCAATGCACCGGCTGAAGATATTGCCGCCGTGCTGATGGAAAGAGAATCTCTGGGCAGCACCGGCATCGGCGGGGGGATTGCCATTCCCCATGGCAAACTTGCTGCTGTCACCGACGTTGTTCTGGGATTCGGCCGCAGTGTGGCCGGAGTGGAATACGATTCTCTGGACAGCAGGCCGGTGCATATTTTTTTTCTTTTACTGACACCGGAAAATTCCACCGGCGGTCACCTGAAGGTACTGGCACAGATTTCCAAACTGCTGAAAATGGACCATTTCAAACAGGGACTGAAAACCGCAGATACCCTGGACGAAATTTATGACCTCATCCTTGAACAGGATGAGGAATTTTAAAAAAGTGCCATGGGAAAAGAAACGGTTTATATAATTACCGGACTGTCCGGTTCCGGCAAATCAACCGCTATTCAGGCTTTTGAAGATGCCTCCTTTTATTGTGTTGACAATATGCCCATGGAGCTTGTGTCCAAATTTCTGGAGATGCCCTTTAAGGAAAGCCCCCGGGTAAAAGGCATTGCCTTTGTCATGGACATGCGCTCCAAATCCTTTGTCACCAATTATGCAGGCGGCATATCTGCCATAGAAGAGCTGGGCATAGTGCCCAAAATCATCTTTCTGGAAGCTGATGTGGACACCCTGGTGAAGAGATTCAGCCAGACACGGCGGCAGCACCCGGTTTCCAACACAAAAAGCCTGCTGGAAAGTATCCATTCCGAAATCAGGCTGATGCAGCCGGTCAAGGCAACTGCCCACCATGTCATCGATACCAGCACATACAATGTTCACCAGCTGAAATCCAAAATTCTGGACCTGATTCACAACGGCAAAGAAAATATTTCGCTCATGAAGGTAAACGTATTGTCATTCGGGTACAAATACGGCATTCCCAGCGATGCCGATCTGGTGATCGACATGCGGTTTCTTGCCAATCCCTATTTTGTGCCGGAACTGAAAAACCATGACGGCGAATCCACAGCTGTGAAAACATTTGTTCTGTCAAATCCGGAAACCAAAGTTTTTCTTGAAAAATATGTTAATCTGCTGGATTTTTTGATACCATTATACAAAAGAGAGAACAAGGCATACCTGACCATTGGCATCGGCTGCACCGGCGGCCGCCACAGAAGCGTCGCCATTGCCCGCAGTATTTTTGAGCACCTTAACCAGAAAGGATGGAACCCCGGCCTCATTCACCGGGATCTTGACCGGGATATAAAAGAAACATGATTGGAATACTTGTAGTAGCCCATGCAAATCTTGGAGAATGTCTGATAGAAACAGTGCATTTCATATTGGGAAAAGAACAGGAAAACCTGATGTCCATCTCCATTGACATTCAGCAGAACCCTGAAAACCTGCGCAAAAAAATCAAGCAGGGAATTGCAAAAGTCAGATCTGACAACGGGGTGATCATCCTTACAGACATGTTCGGGGGCACCCCTTCCAACCTGAGTTATTCTTTTCTGGAAGAAGGTTCTGTGGAGGTTATTTCCGGCGTCAATCTTCCCATTCTTCTCAAAGCCGTCACTGCCAGGCACAAAATGGACATGGAGAAACTCACCGCCACCCTTGTGGAGCACGGCAAAAGAAGCATCTGCCTTGCCAGCGGGATCCTTAAAGGCACCGGAAGAGACTGATTGCACATTTTTTACTGCAATAACTTTCATACCGCAACTTACATATTGCATACAACTTACATAATGCACAGGAGAAAAAATCATGGGAATAAAAATCGGCATTAATGGTTTCGGCCGCATAGGCCGAATGGTTTTCCGGGCTGCCATGACCCAGCCGGAACTGGAAATCGTTGCCATCAACGACCTTACCGACACCCGCACCGCAGCCCACCTGCTTGCTTATGATTCAGTTCACGGGCAGCTGAACAAAAAGGTAACGGCCCTTGATGACAGCATAGAGGTGGACGGCAAAAAGGTTACAGTAACCGCCCATAAAGACCCGGCCCAGATTCCCTGGGGGGATATGGGTGTGGATATTGTCATGGAATGCACCGGCATTTTCAGAGACAGACCGGGCGCATCCAAACATCTGGAAGCCGGGGCGAAAAAAGTACTGATTTCAGCGCCTGCCAGTGATCCTGACATCACCATCGTCCTGGGGGTCAACAATGACATGTATGATCCCGGATCCCACCATATCATTTCCAATGCCTCCTGCACCACCAACTGCCTGGCCCCGGTGGCCAAGGTTCTTCTGGAAAATTTTGGATTTTTATCAGGCATGATGACCACCATTCATTCTTATACCGGGGATCAGCGGCTGCTGGACTTTCCCCACAAGGACCTGCGCCGGGCCAGGGCGGCCTGCCTGTCCATGATTCCCACCACCACAGGGGCGGCCAAGGCAGTGGCGCTTGTGCTTCCCGAACTGAAAGGAAAGCTCAACGGCATGTCCGTGCGGGTGCCCACGCCCAATGTGTCCATGGTGGACCTGGTGGCCCTCACCCAGAAAGACAATCTGAGCATAGAAGAGGTGAACCAGGCGTTTGAAACCGCAGCAGGCCAGAGTCTGAAGGGTATCATGGGGTACAGCGACCTGCCCCTGGTGTCCACTGATTTTAATTCCAATCCTTTGTCATCCATTGTGGATGCCGCATGTACAGATGTGATAAACGGCAGCATGGTAAAAGTATATGCCTGGTATGACAATGAGGCCGGGTATTCACACCGGATGACGGATCTGGCCCTTATGATCGGAAAATCCCTTTAATACTGAAAATCGGAGGGTCCCATGAAACGCATGCCAATGATCGCAGGCAACTGGAAAATGTTCAAAACCGGTCCCGAAGCAGTGAAAACCGCTACCCAGCTTGCTGCAGCCTGCAAAGATGTCACTGATGTACAGATCATGATCGCCCCTGCTTTTGTGTCACTGCCACTGGTGGCTGCAGCTGTCAAAGGCACGCCCGTATGCCTGGGGGCACAGAACCTGCATTTTGAAAAACAAGGGGCGTTCACCGGTGAAATATCTGCTGACATGCTGACTGCCGCCGGTACGGAATATGTCATTATCGGCCATTCTGAAAGGCGCCAGTATTTTTTTGAAACCGATGACATGGTGTGCAAAAAAATCCGGGCAGCAGTCACAGCCGGTCTCAAACCTGTGCTGTGTGTCGGGGAAACCGAAACCCAGCGGGACGAGGAAAAAACCTTTTTTACCCTTGACAAGCAAGTATCAGATGGGTTACAAGGCTTTGGTCCGGACGAAATCAAGGACCTGGTTCTGGCCTATGAGCCTGTATGGGCAATTGGTACGGGAAAAAGTGCCGATACCGGTCAGGTGGAAGAGGTACACCAGTACCTGCGGTCCCTGCTGGAAAAAAGATTTTCTTCAGACCTGGCCCAGCGTATACGCATAGTATACGGCGGGTCGGTTAAACCGGAAAACATAAACGAACTGATGCGCATTGAAGATGTCGATGGCGCCCTGGTAGGCGGGGCCAGTCTTGATGCGGATACGTTCACCAAAATTATAAAATTTGATACCACATTATGACCACACTTATTACTGCATTACATGTTACCGTCTGCATCCTGCTTATTCTGATTGTTTTGCTCCAGAGCGGCAAGGGCGCAGAAATGGGGGTATCCATCGGCGGCGGCGGCAGCCAGACCCTGTTCGGGGCATCCGGCCCGGCCACGATTTTGACCAAGATCACAACCGGTGTTGCCATCGTGTTCATGGTGACCTCACTGACCCTGGCGTATTTTTCCGGTCACAAGGCAGAAAAAAGCATCATCACCTCAAACCCTGCACCCATAGAGCAGTCAGCTGACCAGGCTGCCGAGTAAACAGGACAAAATGCACGCCGAAGTGGTGGAATAGGTAGACACGCACGCTTGAGGGGCGTGTGGGGCGACCCGTGGGAGTTCAAATCTCCCCTTCGGCACCATTAAAAATCAGGCCATGGGCAGCAATGTTCATGGCTTTTTTGTTTTTTCAGGTATGGCATGCCGGAAGATTTTCGAAGAAACTGCTTCAGATGCAAATTTTTCTATGTGACCTGGGATCCGAATCATCCCAATGGGTGCAGGGCCATGGGCTTTAAAACCCGGCAGCTGCCTTCCATGGTGGTGTTCCAGTCCTCAGGCAAACCCTGCCGCATGTTTGAAAAAAAAAACAGCCCGTCATAGATTTGTGCCTGTCTTGCATATTAACAAAATCAGCTTATAGTATTGTATTATGAAAACAAATAAAACAATATATGCCCAGGATCCCAAAAAAATAGAAAAAGAGCTGGGGGAATTTCTCAATAAAAAATTCGGCGGCAGTGTCCGGATAATTTCCCCGTCAATACAGCCCCGTGAAAAAGTCATTTCAGGCAAACCCCCTGAAAAAGAAAAAAAAGGGCTGATAGATTTTAATATCAAACCGGCAGAGCTTATCGCTTACCTGGACCAGTATGTGGTGCGCCAGGAAAAGGCCAAATCCGTTCTGGCCACCAAAATCTGCACCCATTTCAACCGTATCCGTCATGAAGAAACAAGGCAGAATAAAGGCAGCAAGATCACCGGCAACATCAAATCCAACATCCTGATGCTGGGTCCCACAGGCATCGGCAAAACCTATCTGATACGGCTGATCGCAAACAAAATCGGTGTGCCTTTTGTCAAGGCAGATGCCACCAAATTTTCGGAAACCGGATATGTGGGAGGGGATGTGGAAGACCTGGTGCGTGATCTGGTCAAGGAGGCTGATGACGATATTGCATTGGCAGAATGCGGCATCGTGTATGTGGATGAAATTGACAAAATTGCAGCCAGCCCCAACGTCACCGGTGCCCAGATTTCCAGAACCGGTGTGCAGCGTGCATTGCTCAAACCCATGGAAGAAACAGAGGTCGACCTGAAAGTACCCCATGATCCCGTGTCCATGATGCAGGAACTGGAAGCGTTTCAGAGAACCGGCAAACGCGCCAGCCGAAAGGTCAACACCGCCAATATTCTGTTCATCCTCAGCGGGGCTTTCACCGGCCTCACTGATCTGATCCGGCAGCGGCTGACCAGCCAGACCATAGGCTTCAATTCCCAGGTCACAAGTCACAGCAGTGATATGGATCTTTTACAGCAGGCCCGGTCAGAAGACCTTGTAAAATACGGGTTTGAATCTGAATTCATCGGCAGGGTGCCGGTGCGGTGTATTCTGAACACCCTGGAAGAAACGGATCTGTATACTATTCTCAAAATGCCCAACAACCCCGTCATTCTCAGCAAGCGTCTGGATTTTGCCGCCTATGGCATTGACCTTGCGTTTGAAGACGCAGCCCTGGAAATCCTTGCCCATCGGGCATTTAAAGAAAATACCGGTGCCAGGGGACTGGTATCTGTTGTGGAGGATGCGCTGCTGAACTTTGAAGAAAAGCTCCCGTCCCACAACATTTCCTGTTTTGTGGTAACCTCCGAAGTTTTGACAGAACCTGCAGCCATGCTGGCGGATGTGCTGGCTGACCAGCCGGTTCATGACTGGAAATCCCGGCATGGCACGGCCAGAAAAAAAGAAATCCAGTACATCACCGACCATATCAGGGAAAACTGGAAATCATTGTCCATGCTTCATGGCATCACTCTTTCCCAGATCAAGTGCGAGCTGGCCGCCAGATACTTTTGTACCCATGTCATGGAAATAGACGATGCCATAAAGCAGATAAAAAGATTTCATGACACCATCAGGGAAATCGAACTGGAGGTATCCAAAAGTGCTGACCTCAATATTGTATTTGAAGAAGATGCCATCGATTTTCTCATCACCCAGTTTATTGACCATGGGGCTTCTTCTGAAGAAATTTTATCCAAACTCTACAACGAGTATTTTGACGGGTTGAACCTCATCAAGGAAAAAACAGGAAAAAACCGTTTTTTCCTGTCAAAAGAAGACCTTATGGACAGTGAATCCTATCTTAACGACCTTATCAGGAAAAAAATAAAATGATTGGTATTTCAAAGCTGTATTGTGCCACGGTTGAACCCTCGGACACTTTGCGCTATTCACGGCATTCAGGGCAGCTCCCCTCCCACCTGCTACAGTTTTCCAAAGACAAGAAACCGGTGGTGGTCTGGAACATGACCCAGCGGTGCAATTTAAAATGTGTACACTGCTATGCCAGATCCGAAGATATATCCTATGACAATGAACTGACCCATGAACAGGCCCTGGCCATGATCGATGATCTGGCTGATTTCGGGGTGCCGGTGCTGCTGTTTTCCGGCGGGGAACCCCTGGTGCACCCCAAACTGGTAGACTATGCCCGGTACGCCGTTGAAAAAGGCATGCGGGCGGTCATCTCCACCAACGGCACCCTGATCACCCGGGAAAAAGCAAAAGTGCTCAAAGAGATCGGTCTGTCCTATGTGGGGATCAGCCTGGACGGCCTGGAAGAAACCCATGACAGATTCAGAGGGGTCAAAGGCTCTTTCAAAAAGGCAATGGACGCCATTGAAAACTGCCAGAAGGCCGGCATCAAGGTGGGGCTGCGGTTTACCATCAACAAGCGCAATGTCCAGGACATCCCCGGCATTTTTGACCTGCTGGAACAAAAAAATATTCCCCGGGCCTGTTTCTACCACCTGGTGTATTCCGGCAGGGGCTCTGAGATTGCCAAAGAAGACCTTTCCCATGAAGAAACCCGAAAGGTGCTGGACCTGATCATGGACAGAACCCGCGATCTCCATGACAGAAACATGCCCAAGGAGATCCTCACCGTGGACAACCATGCAGACGGCCCGTATCTCTACCAGCGGCTTCTGGATGAAGACCCGGAACGGGCCGCGGAAGTGCTGGAGCTTCTGGAAATGAATGAAGGCAACAATTCCGGCCGGGGCATCGGTTGTATTTCCTGGGATGGGGAAGTGTATCCGGACCAGTTCTGGCGGGAAAAATCTCTGGGCAACATCAAGGATCAGCCGTTTTCCAGAATATGGACCGATGAGTCCAATGCATTTTTAATGAAACTCAAAGAAAAAAAGAAACATGTCAAAGGCCGGTGTGCCCAATGCCGGTGGCTGGACATCTGTGGGGGAAACTTTCGGGCCAGGGCGGAATCCGTGGCCAATGACCCCTGGGATGCCGACCCGGCCTGTTATCTCACAGACCAGGAAATCAAAAAGGAGAACTAAGATGCTGTTTCCCGATTACAGAGCAAGGCGGATGCGGGCCACTCCCAATCTCAGAAGGATGATCCGGGAGACAACCCTTTCCCGGGATGATCTGATCCTGCCGCTGTTTGCCGTGGAAGGTGAGGCAGTGAAAAAACCCATTGCATCCATGCCCGGCCATTTTCAGCTCTCAAAGGATTATCTGGTTGACATGGCAAAGCAGGCAAAAGAAGCTGGTATCCCTGGTATTATCCTGTTCGGGGTGCCTGATAAAAAAGACCCGCTGGCCACCCGGGCCTATGCTGCTGACGGCATTGTCCAGAAAACGGTTGCCTGTGTCAAGGAAGCAGTGCCTGATCTCACCGTGATAACCGATGTCTGTCTGTGCGGGTATACTGACCACGGCCACTGCGGGATGGTGGAAAACGGCATTATCGACAATGATGCCTCCCTGGACCTGCTGGCGAAAACAGCGCTTTCCCATGTCCGGGCCGGGGCTGACATGGTGGCCCCTTCAGATATGATGGACGGCCGGGTGACTGAAATCCGCCAGACCCTGGATGAAGACGGATTTTCCCATATTCCCATCATGTCCTATGCGGTCAAGTATGCCTCTGCCTTTTACGGCCCTTTCCGCCAGGCTGCAGCATCTTCTCCCCGGTTCGGGGACAGGAAAACCTACCAGATGGATCCGGCCAATGCTGTGGAAGCCATCAGGGAAGCCACCATGGATATTGAAGAAGGCGCGGACATCATTATGGTAAAACCTGCCCTGGCCTATCTGGACATCATCCTGCGGCTCAAACAGGAAATTGATCTGCCCATTGCCGCCTACAATGTATCAGGAGAATACAGCATCATGAAGGCAGGAGAAATGATGGGATGGGTGGATGCCAAAGACATGATTCTGGAAACCCTGACCGCCATCAAGCGGGCCGGGGCGGATATGATTCTGACCTATTCCGCCATTGAAGCGGCAAAATATCTGGAGGACAGATGAGCCATTCCCATACCAGCTGCGACCATGCCCCAGGCAGCCCGGACCACCCGCCGGATCACCCAGGCCATGCCGCCGGTCACCAAAACCATACCGGCCGCAACCAACATCCTAAAGGTCATCACAACATGGACGGTCACACATCCGGGGCCGGTCCCAATACCCTGCGTCTGGTGGCATGGGAAACAACCCGGCGCTGCAACCTGGCCTGCAAACACTGCCGGGCTGTTGCAGAAGACCACCCCTATGAAAATGAACTGGACACCAGAGAGGCATTTACACTTTTGGACCAGATCCGGGAGGTGGGCACCCCGATCATCATCCTCACCGGGGGAGAGCCTCTGCTGCGGCAAGATATTTTTGACATTGCCGCCTACGGCACAAAAATCGGGCTGCGCATGGTCATGGCCCCCAACGGGACCCTGCTCACCCGGGAAAATGCCGCAAAACTCAAAGACTGCGGCATCAAGCGTATCAGTGTCAGCCTGGACGGTGCCTCCGCTGCCACACATGACAGCTTCAGGGGACTTGCCAATGCCTTTGATGATGCCATCCGCGGCATTACCATCGCCAGGGAAGCCGGCCTGGAATTTCAGATCAACACCACCATCACCAAAACCAACCTTGATGAAATTCCCAAAATTCTGAAACTGGCTGAAGAACTGGGAGCGGTGGCCCTGCATATTTTTCTGCTGGTTCCCACCGGCCGGGGCAAATACATTGTGGATTCAGCCATAGATGCCCAGGAATATGAACAGACCCTGAACTGGTTCTATGACCAGCAGGACAAAACCCCGCTGCAGCTCAAGGCCACCTGTGCCCCCCATTATTACCGCATTCTGCGTCAGCGGGCCCATGCAGAGGGCAAAAAAGTCAGCTTTGCATCCCATGGCCTGGATGCCGTCACCAGGGGATGTCTTGCCGGAACCGGTTTCTGTTTTATTTCCCATGTGGGCAGGGTGCAGACCTGCGGATTTCTGGATGTCACCTGCGGGGATATCCGTGAGCAGTCGTTTGCCGATGTCTGGGAAAACTCGTCTGTGTTCAATGAGCTGCGGGATTTTTCAAAACTCGAAGACAAGTGCGGAATCTGTGAATACAAAAAGGTGTGCGGCGGATGCCGGGCCAGGGCCTATGAAGCCACCGGCAGTTATCTGGCGGAAGAACCTTTGTGTTCCTATCAGCCGCGCTCTTAGCTTTTAGCTGTTAGCTCTTAGCTGTTAGCTCTTAGCTGTTAGCTC
>DATFKQ010000154.1:0-9247 GCA_035268565.1 Desulfotignum sp.
ATCAGAAAAGCCAGACCCATCGATATTGCGTTCAGCAATGCGCTGATTCCGACCCTGAATGAATGGGGATCCCAAAACGATGAGGAAGCGTACAGTGATTTATAACCCGTTTGATGTCGTGGTTGTCCCGTTTCCGTTTACCGACTCAACGCAAAGAAAACGCAGACCGGCGCTGGTTTTGTCCCGGAACGAATGTTTCAACAGGAAAATTGAACATGCTGTGCTGGCGATGATCACCAGCCGGAAAAATGAACCCTGGCCATTGGACTGTCAGATTACAGACAAAAGGCAATCCGGCCTGACAGCACCGTCTGTCGTACGGATGAAATTGTTTACCCTCGACAATCGGTTTATCCTCAGAAAGATCGGCCACCTGTCAGAAAAGGATCAAAACAACGTTAAACAAACCCTTTCTCAGCTGTTTGGCTATCTGTAATCACCGCAGGAGATCTTCAGGTTATTCGATCCACCATGCGCTTTGCGTACTCCGGCGAGTCAGGTGCAATATAATCGTGAATGGTATCTAAATGTTTTTCCGCCGGTTTCGGCCTGATTTCCGCGGGATTTGTGCCTTCGCCGCTGCACCATGTCACGGAGTACAGCCCCAGCCTCCATGAGCTGGCTGTGACAGCACTATTTTCTTATGGTGTTGCATTTAAATAAAAACATGATAGATTGAAACAGCAGCCTTTTTACGATTCTTTTTTAAAAAAAGCAGGCGGGTGTTATGGACAAGAGAATCCGGACAATACTCTGCGCCATCGATCTGTCAGATTATTCGCCCCATGTGATCTCCTGGGGCACGGCCCTGGCGGAAAAATGCCGGGCATCCCTTGTCATCTTCCATGCGGTGCCGCCCCCCAGGGACCGGCTGGACAGCATTGCTTTTTCCTCCGGGAATCAGGACCCGGTCCGGGCAGAGCACACCATTGCCCGCCTCATGGAAAAAACAGGCATCCCCTGGACTTCGTGGATTGTACAGGGTGAACCTGTCGCTGCCCTTGCCAGGGCGGCAAAGGAAAAAAAGGCACACCTGGTCATTGCTGCAAGCCACGGGTTTTCAGGATTTAAACGGGCTTTTGTAGGCAGTGTGGTTGAACGGATGGCAAGACACAGTGAACAGCCTTTTCTTGTTCTGCGATGTCCGGAAAATCCTGAAACCGGTGCAAAAGGCCCGGACATAAAAAAGATTTTTGCCGCCTGCGATTTTCCTTCCTGTTTTCCGGTCGGACAGGCCGCTTTTTTTGCAGAACTCCTGGATGCGGATCTTGAGGCCGTCCACTGCGCTTTTTCTCCTGCTGGTGCGGAAACCAGGGAACGGCCGGACAGTTACTGTGCCATGCAGGCAGAGTTTGCGCAGCACATCAGGGAACAGATACTGGCCTTTGTTTCCCGTGAGCGGCAAAAGCAGCTGGAAAGGAAATCAGCACCCATGCCGGAAAGGGATCCGGTGATGTCAGACCCCGCTGGAATTTCCGGGTCAGAGACAAGGGTGTCCGTGCTCCAGGGGGAACCCAATGAGATGCTCACCAGGTTTGCCCTGGCAAACCAGTGTGACCTCATGGTGACCGGGGTAAAGCCGCGCACCTTCATGGGCCGGCTTTTTACCGGGTCCACCACGGAAACCCTTATCAGGAGCGCACCCTGCCATGTGCTTGCCATCCCGGAGAAAAAAACAGGCCGGGCCGTCACGAAAAGGCCCACGGCGGTGGTCATTGACCGGCGGTTTCTGGACCATGTCACGCCCCCCGGTCACCCGGAAACACAAGAAAGGCTGGAGATGATCATCCATCTTGTCGCCAGACTGAAAACAAAGCTGGGCCTGAAGGTCATCACACCGAAACCCGCCACATGCGATGAGATTCTCATGGTCCACTCTCCTTCCTACCTGGAGCAGGTGGCTGCCACCCGGTATACAGAGCAGACCTTTTTGAACCCTGACACCATTGCCTCGCCAAAGACATACCAGACGGCCCTGCTGGCCTGTGGTGCCGTGATAACCGCCCTCAAAGAGATGGAGGCCGGGACCATTGAAAACGGGGCCGTCTTTGTCCGGCCCCCGGGCCACCATGCGGAAGAGGGGCGCGCCATGGGGTACTGCATCTTTAACAATGTGGCCGTGGGTGCCATGTATGCCAGAAAGATCCTCGGTCTGCCGCGGGTCCTCATTGTGGATTTTGATGTCCACCATGGCAACGGCACCTGCCATATTTTTGAAAGAGACCCCACCGTACTTTTCTTTTCCATCCACCAGTATCCCCATTTTCCCGGCACAGGCCTGTTTACGGAAACCGGTTCAGGCAGGGGAGAGGGGTATTCCGTCAACATCCCCCTTTCCGGAGGATATGGGGAGGCTGAATTCACGGCGATTTTCATGAAAATCCTGAAACCGTTGGCCAGGGAGTTCCAACCGGACCTCATTCTTGTCTCAGCCGGTTTTGATATCCACAGGTCAGATCCCTTAGGTAAAATGAAGGTGACTTCCAGCGGGTTCGGCCCCATTACGGCATCGCTCATGGATATCGCCAGGGAAAACCGTGCCGGACTTCTCTTTGTCCTGGAAGGGGGCTACCATATCAGGGCCCTTAAAAAAAGTGTGGAAGTGATGCTGCGGGTCCTGTGCGGGGAAACAGTACCAAACTGCAAAGCGGTGGCGGCAGCAGCGGATAAAAAGAAAATACACCAGGTGGTTCACCGCTGCTGCCATGTCCACAGGGCGTTTTGGAAGGAGATGTCACATTTATGCTGAACAAAGTCAAAATAATGGAGGCTTCTGTAAAGAAATGGGACAAAATCATTGCAGGCAGGCGCAGCGATTCAGGGGTGGTGGACTGCCCGCCCTGCAGGATTTACTACATGCTGGCCTGCATCGGCTGCCCCATTGCCTGGTATACAGGGAAAAAGTTCTGCAAGGGAACCCCCTATCCCGACTGGTTTCATCACCAGATCCAGGCCCATGACAAGCTGGTGAAAAAGGTCTATTGCGATGAGTGTGTCACCCTGGCAAAACAGATGCGCGACTTTATGGCAGAAATCAGGGATGCCCTTGTGGCTGAACAGGCAGGGGACAAGACCCCGGAAAGCGCAAAGAAAAAGCCAAATGAATGATCACGCGCTGTTCACAGCCCTTCGCCTGTTTTGGTTTTTCCTCTATCCCGCCGGGCTGCTTCTCTGTTTCAGGCTCTGGAAACGCACCATGGCCGAGGCTGCCGCCGCTGCCCTGGTGACCACGCTGATGCTGGTGTGTCTTTTTCAGCAGGCAGCCATGGCTCTGCCGCTGCCCGGCATCTCTTTTTTACCCGAAGCCGGGGGAATCGGCGCCCTTTTTCTTGTGTGGAAATACCGCAAAGGGGCGGCAAGGATCCTCGGAGATCTGAAGAATTTTTTGCCCAGGCGCCACCCCGTGATTCTGAGCCTGTTTGCCATCTGCTGGGGATACATGGGTGCCAGGGCCTTTTTCTTTGTTCCCAACCTCCATCACCTCAAGGCTTTTGACACCATTTTCCAGGCCGTGGGCACCGGTCTTTTTCCTTCCAGTGCCGTGATCATATCCGGCTATTTTCTGCGGTCCGGTTCAGTCCTGGGAGCCGGTCTGCCCGGTTTTTTCGCCTACACCTCCCTCTTGTTTTCCACCTATGCCCTGAGCCGCAGATACGCATGGGTTCCTGTTTCTTTTACCGTGACTGCTGTGGTGGCCGCCATGCCCTGGTTTGTCTTTCACGCCGTTACCCCGGGATTTGAAATCATACCGGCAGCAGTGGCCCTTTTCTTTCTTTTGCTGGTCTACCGTCTGATTGAAACGCCGGGTCCCATAGATTTCTGTCTGGCTCTCTCCTGTCTTGGTTTTCTCTTTTCCCATGGCAGCGGGGCGTTTATATTGTCTATGGTGCTGACAGCGCTTTTTTGTCTGCTGATGGTGCGAAGACACGGATTTTCGCCGATAAAAACGGGAAGGCACCACTGGAAAACACTGATCGTCTCGCTTTTGCCGGCTCTGTTTTTTTCCCGGTTGTGGACAGGCACCCCTGCTGTGTTTGGCGGGGTTGGAAAAAACAGTGAAGGCCTGGCCGGGGCTGCCGCCAACTTTCTGGCATATGTGATATCCAGCCTGGATGCCCCTTTTCTCTTGGATCTTGCAGGCGCTGACCAGGCAGCATCCAAAGGGTTACTTGGTTTTCTGGAAAAAATCTATTATTCGGCTGCTGCGCTTTTTTTCACCCCGGACAGTGCAGTGCCGGCCTTTGATCTTTCCTGGTACCGGGGAGAGGGGCCAACATGGTTTGGGCCCCTGGCCTTTTTCCTTGTGCAGCCGGCCGTGGCTGTCGCCATGATCCGGGGTCCGAGAAGGCTCAAGGCCGTGGCCCTGGCCCTTGCTGCTTATGTCTATCTTGTCTGTCTGATCCCGGGCTGGCACCCGGGCAATGTACGTTTTTTTTCCTTTTTCTATGCGCTGGCAGGCTTTTTAACCGCCTTTCTTCTGCCCCCCTGGCGCCTGGGACGCAGGGCGAAACGGGGGCTGCAGATCATCTGCCTCCTTGTTCTTGTCCATTCATGTCTGGCGCTGTAATTTGGATTTTATGCATATTTAACAAATTTCAGAACGCCGCTGCTCCTGAGATCAGTGGCAACCGTCTTATTGGCCAATATGTTCTGTGAGCAGTCCTGCATTTTGGGCAGCATTTAATTGTCGTCTATCTGCCGTAGCAAAAAGCTCAGCCTGCCATTCCAGTGCGCATGCTATATGTAACGCATCCATCGCTCGTAACGTGTTGTTCTCTAATAAATTTACCGAATGGGAGATAACGGAAGGAGTGATTTGAAGAACGATTGCATCATGTACATCTTCCATCAAATTTCTTTTAATTGTACGGTAATCCTCTGATGATAAAATTTGTTCTCTTCGCCTGCGATTCAGTCCAGATATTATTTCAGGTACGACTATTGTACACAAAGCCAATTGCGAGGCTCTCTGTAAGAGATGATCCAAAGCTTCAGAACCATCTTCTAACACATACCTTTTAGCAAATGCGGAAGAATCACATATGAGCTTCATAATTCAGATTCACGTTCTTCAATAATAGCTGATGCCAGATCACTTCCAGGAAGTTCTAAACAAATACCCGGTTTTTTCCACGACGGTATCTTGCGATTTTTGTCAGAAAAAGGAATTACTTCTGCAATAGGCCTTCCACGCCGTAAAAGGATAATTGTTTCACCGTGTTCAACTTCGGTAATGAATGTTGATGCTTTTTTTCTAAAATCTGTGAAAGAAACTGTTTTCACTGTATATCTCCTCTTAAATGTGCATATAAATGTACATTTAAGAGGGCATTTTGTCAAGATGTTTGTTCTGCTCAGTTACACCTGGTTGCGCTTGTAAAAGTAAATGACCACCAGGAGGCGGGCTTTTTTCTTCCCCAGGCTTTTGCCGGCATGGGGGACGTGGGAGTCAAAGTAGACATTGTCCCCCGGGTCTAAAATCAGGGTCTGGTCGCCGTAGAGGAATTCCAGGCGGCCCTCCAGAACGTACATGCATTCTTCGCCTTCATGGGAGTACATTTTGTGGATTTCGAATGGGGCGTGGATGATGAAGGGTTCCATGTTTTTGCCGGGTTTGCCGCCGGCCAGGACTTCGTAGTCGTATCCGGCAAACTGGGGGGTTTCCTGGATGATGGTGCGGTCAGAGGCACGGGATACAAACAGGCGGACATCTTCCGGCGGGGCCACGGTCCGGGACAGGATGGCCGTGACCGCCACATCCAGGGCCCCGGCAATGCGGGTGAGGGTGGAATAGGGCGGGGCTTTTTTGGAACGTTCCACCTTGGACAGATACCCTTTGGTCAGACCGGTGCGGCGGGCCAGTTCATCCAGGGTGAGTTTTTTGCGGGTGCGCAGGGTTTTGATGTTCCGGGAAATGATCTGCTCATCCATAATGCCCTCTCAAAAAAGGGGTTACAGGGGGGTGACCCTGGGGAGAATGTTTTCTCCGAAAGGAATCACATATCCTTTGCCGGTCAATGATGCTGTCCAGGCCTGGATATCGGTGACCGGGGTGAATCCCAGGTCCCGGACCAGGTCGTCAGGCAGATCTGATACCAGGGAGACGGCAAACCGGTTCAGCAGGTCCATGAGGCGGAATGCCACATAGGACGGCATGTGAAAAGATCGGGTCAGGGCCTTTCCCAGTTCTTTCGGGCAGGTGCGGTATGTCTGCAGGGCATTTGCAAATTCAGAATTGCCCACCCCCTGGTCACACCCGGCCGCAAACAGGATGGATCCGCCGTCTTTGACCACATCCACCATGTTGAACAGGGCTTTGGTTGCCTGGTACAGCTGGCCGTCGGTGCGGAATCCGCCGGCCGACACCAGAGCAAAATCGCCTTTTTCAGGGACGGCGACACAGCAGGCCCGGTCCAGGGCCTGGCATCCCTTATCAAAGGTGGGATGCAGGTCTCCGGCAGCTGCATAAAAGATCTCCCCGGCCCCGTTGGCTGCCACGGCGGCGTAACACGCGGTTCTGTCCTGTAAAAACAGGTCGGCCCCTTCCATCATGTCTTCATGGACCGGGTTGCCCCGGGTGACGGCCTGGCGCACCAGCGGATGGGGCCGGCCCGTTTCGTCAAATGCCAGGGAATGGTTCTGCTGGATGCTGTCATATCCGGCAATGCCGGGCAGGATATATTTTCTGCCCCCGCCGAACCCGGCAATGAGATGGTGCAGGACCCCGCCGAAAATGATGATGTGATCCGCTTCCACCGCTTCTCTGGTCATGGTCAGGCAGGTGCCCCGGGAGGTGGTGCCGATCTCAACTAAGCGGGACGGGTCCAGGCCGGCGGAACTGCAGATGCGCACCCGGCTGACACTGGCCTGGCCGGCCAGGCCCGGGAACTGTGATTCCGGGATGGGGGCATGGGTGCCCAGGGCGATGATCACCGTGATCCGGTCATCCGGCACGCCAAGGTTTGCCAGGACCTGGATTATGGCAGGTACGAACAGATCCCCTCTGGCCCACAGCCGGGTGTCATCCGGGATGATGACCACTGTTTTCTGTGATGCAATGCCCGGCGGGGCCGTGTCCCGGATACCTTTTTGTATGACGGCTGCAGCCTGGTCCATGGAAAGGGAGGGCACATTTTTTCCCTGGATCACAGACAGCAGTTTTTTGTCGGGCAGATCCACGGTCACGTGGGTGCGGCCTTTTTCCAGATCGATTTTCATGATCCCAGTCCGTTGCTGATCAGGGTTACGGGGTGGACTACCGTGAGGTTGTCCTTTTCAGACAGGCTGCCGTGCAGGTTGATCCGGCACACCGGGCAGTCGGTGAGCCAGAAATCCGCTTCTGCAGCCCGGGCACTGGCCAGTTTTTTTGCCATCATTTTCCGGGAGATATCCGGGTATTCATAGAAAAAAGTGCCCCCGCCGCCGCAGCAGGCTGCGGCATCCGGCACCGGGATGTAGTCGAAGCAGGGCAGGGTCTTGAGCAGATCCAGGACCTTTGCCAGGGAATTGAAGCTGTTTTTCGAGTGGCAGGGGGCATGGTAGATCACTTTGTGTTTCGGGGTGTCCGGTTTCATGGCACCTGCCAGGTCATCTGCGTGGACATGGAGAAACGATAGAATATCCCTGGTTTTGGCAGCAATGGCGGCAGGCATGTCCGGGGCGATACCGCTGGCCAATGCAGGATTTCTGCTGTCCGCCATGGTGTTTATCAATGCCGGGTATTCATCTTTTAAAGCCGCCCCGCAGGTGGTGCAGTCCACGATCACGGCATCGCAGTTTTCCACGGCTGCATTCCAGGTGTTCTCTGTGGTATCACCGCTGTTTTCAATCATGGCCTCCTGGATGGCTTTCAGGTTGACCGCCATGTTTTCCCGGGCCTGTTCTTTTGCCCCGTGGAACATCATGGGGATGCCGCAGCAGGTCTGGCCGTCGGGGATCACCACCTCATACCCCAGATGGGTGAGGATATTGACGGTGGCCTGTCCGGTTTCAGCAAACACATAGTTGGTGGCGCATCCCGTAAAATAGATCACCCGGCCCCTGGGATTGTCCCTGAAATGCCCGCCCGGGCTGTCCTTGGCAGGAGACACCCTTGGCAGGGTGCTGCGGAAGGGTCGGCGGTTCATCTCGGGAAACCGGCTCACCGGAATATTGCCGATTTTGTAGGTTTTTTCTAAGGCTGCCGGGGTGATGCGCCGGCCGATCCTGGCCAGTCCGGCTCCCATGCGCAGGCGGTATTCTTTTGCCAGCAGATACACCAGGCTGCGGATGGCAGGCGGATCAGGCCGGGTCCTGGCCAGCTGTTCGCGCATGTCCATGAATTTGGCATAGTGGTTGATGCCCGAAGGACAGGCAACCTTACAGGCCCCGCACATCAGGCACTGGGATACCATGTCCTTGAGCAGGGGAGAGGCAGACAGGTCCTTTTTTTCAAACGCCTTGATGAGCTGGAGCCGGGCCCGGGGGGAGGCCTGTTCCTGTTTGAGTACCTGGTACACCGGGCACACAGACAGGCACAACCCGCATTTGCCGCAGTTCTGGACGGGCTGGTCTGTCATACGAATTTTCCCGGGTTGAGGATGCCGTCCGGATCCACGGCCTGCTTGATGGTTTTCATGAAATCAATGGTGTCCTGGTTCATGACCAGAGGCAGGTATTTTGATTTGGCCAGGCCGATGCCGTGCTCCCCGGACAGGGTGCCGTCCAGGTCGGCAGCTGCCTGGAAGATCTCGTCAAACGCGGCCAGTACCCGTTTCCATTCTTCGGCATTGCTCTTGTCCGCCGGGATCATGGGGTGCATATTTCCGTCCCCGGCATGGGCCAGAACCCCCACCCGCAGGTTGTGTTTGTCTGCGATCTGCACGATGCGCCGCACCATTTCCGGGACCCGGCTTACAGGCACGGTGACATCTTCTGAAATAATGTCCGGGGCCAGCTTTGCAAACACGCCGTAGGCGGAGCGCCGGGCTGTCCAAAGCTGTTCTCTGTCGGAAGCTGTCCCGGCCTCCTGGATGTTGACGGCATGGTTGGCAACCAGTTTTTTCGAGATCTGTTTTATCTGTTTGTCACAGGCTTCTGCCACCCCGTCCACTTCGATGAGCAGGGTGCCTGCTGCCTCTCTGTCCAGGCCCAGGCCGGCTTTGTCCTCAATGGCATTCAGGGTGAGTTTGTCCATCAGTTCCATGGCTGCCGGCAGGATGCCGGAGCCGATAATGTCCGTGACCGCCCTGGCCGTGTCATCCAGGTC
>DATFKQ010000155.1:0-19341 GCA_035268565.1 Desulfotignum sp.
CCAGGGTCACCTGGAGCAGTATACTGTCGGCCTCGCTGGGGGGCCGTATGATCATTCCGTCATAATGCATAGTCGTTTCCTGTTAAAGTTCCAAAGATTTTCTTTTAGCAGGTATTGCCAGAAATTTCAACAGGATGAAAAAGATCTGTCAGGCAGGCAGCCAGCCGGTCCTTGAGACCGGATCGGCGCAGATTGGTGCGGTTGTTTTCAAAAGCGGTGTGAACGGCCCGGGAAGCTCCCACAATGATCACCAGGTGTCTGCCCCGGGTCAGGGCGGTGTACAAAAGGTTGCGCTGGAGCAGGGGATAATGGGCCATGGTCAGGGCTATGATGACTGCGCCGTATTCCGATCCCTGGGACTTGTGAACCGAAATGGCATAGGCCAGTGACAATTCGTCCAGTTCCAGCAGATCATAAGGTACCATGCGGCCGTCGTATTCCACAGTGATGCGGCCATCTGATTTAGATACCTCCACAACCTGGCCGATATCCCCGTTGAACACCTCTTTTTCATAATTGTTTTTCAGATGCATGACCTTGTCCCCGGGGCGAAAAGTCATGCCGTGATTGGCAATGCCGCCTTTGCCGGGATTCAGAACTGCCTGGAGCTGCTGATTGAGATTGATGGTGCCGGCTTCCCCCCGGTGCATGGGGGTGAGTACCTGAAAATCAGTGATGTGGGGAAAGGTTTTAGGAATCTTGTTACACAGCTCCAGAATGGTTTTCACCACTTTTTCGCTATGCTGATTCTCAATAAAATAAAATTCCGACAGATCCTGGGATGTTTTGGTTTTAAAGTCAGGCATCTGTCCGTTGCGGATGTCATGGGCGTGGCGCACGATGGGACTCTGCCTGGCCTGCCGGAAAATTTTGGTCAAAGAAAACACACTGATCCGGCCAGAGGATATGATATCAGACAATACATTGCCCGGTCCCACCGAGGGCAGCTGAAAAGTATCCCCCACCAGTATCAGGCTGGCAGCAGGCGGCATGGCCTCCACCAGGTGAAACATGAGCTGGGTATCCACCATGCTGGCCTCATCCACCACAAACACATCCAGCGCCAGGGGATTGCTAAAATTACGCTCCACTGTGCCCTGTTCCGTGTCAAAACCCAGCAGTTTGTGCAGGGTAAAGGCTTTTTTACCCGTGGTTTCTGAAAGCCGTCTGGCAGCCCGGCCGGTGGGAGCTGCCAGCACCACGGTAAGGCGGCAATGCCTGAATACCTGGCACAGGGCACGCACCAGGGTTGTTTTGCCGGTACCGGGACCGCCGGTGATCACAGATACTTTCCGGGCCATCACCTGGCAGACCACTTCCAGCTGCTCCTCTGATAATTTCACGGCCATACCGGTCAGTACCTGTTCCAAAATCGCATCCCGGCTGATCTGCAGGTCGGAGGCGGGCATGGACAGCAGGGCTGAGAGTCTGTCTGCAATGCCTTTTTCCGCTTTGAACAACCTGGCCAGATAGACCCTGTCGTCCCACACAAGAATTTCATTTGTGTCTGCCAGGGCAGCCAGGGCAGACGGAAAAAGATCCTGATCCACTCCGGCAAGCCGGGCACAGGCTACGAACAGTTCCTTTTTATCAGCATACACATGACCATCCCCTTCAAAGATAAGGAGCTGGCAAAGCAGGCAGGCACACAAGCGGTTATCATCGGTTTTATCAACGCCCTTTGCCCTGGCAACAGCATCTGCCGTGGCAAATCCGATGGCTGGAATATCTTTTGCAATACGGTACGGATCGGTTTCAAGAACTGTCATGGCACCGGCCCCATAGGTTTTGAGTATCAGGCCGGCATGGGCCACATTGACATTGTTTTCCTGGAGAAACTGCATCACCCGGCGCACCGCATGGTGGGTGTTCCAGGCCTTGACAATCATCTGCTGTTTCCCCTTGCCGATGCCGGAAACCGCCATGAGTTTTTCCGGCTGGTTTTCAATGATCTCCAGGGTCTGTTCCTGAAACAGATCCACAATACGGTCTGCCAGGGATTTGCTGATGCCCTTTATCATCCCGGATCCCAGGTATTTGCGGATACCTGACACACTGGCCGGCAGGGTCACTTCATAGGCATCTGCCTTGAACTGGTCCCCGTATTTTGGGTGGGACGCCCACTGGCCCTGCAGGGTCAGGGTTTCTCCTTCTGCCACGCCTGCCAGATATCCCACCACAGTAATGGGATCCTGGATCTTTTCCACCTGGATACGGCATACAGTATACTGGTTGTCCGGGTTCTGGTAGGTAAGGCGGGACAACACTCCCTTGATAGTGATCATGGCGCTGATTTCCATAGGTTGATACGCCACAGGGGCAGCTGCTTATACCGTTTCACAGCGGAAAAATCAGAATCAGCCATGCCCTTACTCCGCAACAGCAAACGCCTGGTCAAACCCGTCATCAACTTCCAGGGCAACACTGAACCGTTCAGCATCCTTGAGGTTGGAGAACCGGCCGATGCGCACCCGGTAAAAAGTCCCCCGGTAGTCTTTGTGTACCACAATATGTGCGTTCAAATAGGATTTGGACAATTTTTCCTTAAATCTCAGGGCATTGGACTTTACCTGGAAAGCCCCCACCTGGACGGTGAAATTTCCCTTCCAGTAATCCAGCTGTTTAAAGGACACGGGTGCGTGTGTTGTCCTGGAATAAGCTGTGGCCGCACCCAGGGCTGTCACCCGTACCCTGGCAGTGCCCGGACCCAGCATATTGATACGCTTGGCACCTGTATAGGAAAGATCGATGACCCGGCCGGTGACAAAGGGGCCCCGGTCATTGATCCGTACCCGGATTTTCTGGTTGGTGTCAATGTTGTGTACCTCTACCCAGGTATTCATGGGCAGGGTCTTGTGGGCCGCTGTCATGGCATACATATCATAAATTTCGCCATTAGCGGTTTTCCGGCCGTGAAATTTTTTCCCGTACCAGGAGGCCAGACCGGTCTGAACAAACCCATGAGCAGTGGCGATGGGTGTATACTGCCGGCCAAAGACCGAATAGGGCCGCTGGGTGGCCGGCACTTTGCCGGGCTGTTTTTGGGATGGCGGGGTATGTCCCCTGTCATAGGGTCTGGAATCAAGGGATTTTGAACATCCGGCATGCAGCAGGCAGAACAAAACCAGAATCACCAGGCTCATTATACTGGAAAACAGTGTTGGATGTTTTTTTATCATGGGTCAAACGCGTGGAAGATCACATCCTCCATTTTATCGGTGAAAGAAAAGCGCATCTGTTCCTGGATATGCCGGGGTATATCTTCCATGTCCTTTTTGTTCCATAATGGCAGAATAACAGACCGGATGCCGGCCCTGTGGGCCGCAATGATCTTTTCCTTGACCCCGCCCACAGGCAGTATCTCGCCTCTGAGGGTTATTTCACCGGTCATGGCCAGCCGGGGCCGAACCTTTTTTCCGGTAACCAGAGATACCAGGGCGGCCAGCATGGTTACACCGGCCGAAGGCCCGTCCTTGGGAATGGAGCCGGCCGGCACATGGATATGGACATCATGGGTATCAAAAAATGTATCATCCACCCCCAGTACTTCAGCATGGGACCGGATAAAACTCATGGCGGTGGTAGCAGATTCTTTCATGATATCTCCAAGCTGGCCCGTGAGGGTCATGCCCTTTCCCCCTTTCATGGCCACCGCCTCCACAAACAGAATCTCTCCCCCTACAGGGGTCCAGGCAAGGCCCACCACCACCCCGGGGGATTTAATGCGCAGGGCCAGATCCGGCATGTTCTGGTCCGGACCCAGGTATTCATGGAGGTCCTCTTTTGTGATGACCAGATGGGTTACCTCTTCTTCTGCTATCTTGGCAGCCACCCCCCGGCACACCGTTCCAATCTGACGTTCCAGATTCCGCAGGCCGGATTCTCTTGTATAACCGGTGATGATTTTTTTCACCGCCCCGGCGGTAAACCGGATCTGGCCGGCAGTAAGGCCATTGGCTTCCCGCTGGCGGGGAATCAGATACCTGGTGGCAATTTTTTGTTTTTCATCTTCGGTATACCCGTTAAGTTCCAGAACCTCCATACGGTCCCGCAAGGGACCCGGGATGGTGTGGAGCACATTGGCTGTGGTGAGAAATATGACATCGGAAAGGTCAAAGGATACATCCAGGTAATGATCGGTAAAAGAATAATTCTGTTCTGGATCCAGTACCTCCAGCAGGGCTGAGGACGGATCCCCGTGGTAGGAGGAATCCACCTTGTCGATTTCATCCAGCATGAACACAGGATTTTTCCGGCCGGCCTTGCGGATATTCTGGATAATTCTTCCCGGCAATGCCCCCACATAGGTCCTGCGGTGACCTCTTATCTCTGCTTCATCCCGCACCCCTCCCAGGGATATGCGCACAAATTTCCGACCCAGGGCTTTTGCAATGGACCGGCCCAGAGAGGTTTTTCCGGTACCGGGCGGGCCTGCAAAACACAGGATAGGTCCTTTGGAATCTTTTTTAAGCTTTCGTACAGCCAGGTATTCGAGAATTCTTTTTTTGGGCTTTTCCAGACCATGGTGATCCTGGTTCAGTATGCGGCGGGCAGACTTTATATCCAGCATGTCTTTGGAAGCCTTTTTCCAGGGAAGGCTGGTGAGCCAGTCCAGGTAACTGGAGGCCACCACATATTCCGCTGAGGAGGGATGCATGCGGGACAACCGCTGCAGCTCCCGTTCCGCCTCCTTGTGCGCTTCATCCGGCAGATTATTTCTCTTTATAAGGGCCCGGTACTCCCGAATTTCCACAGGTTCTTCCTGTGTATCCCCGAGTTCTTCTCTGATGGCCTTCAGCTGCTGGCGCAGATAATACTCCCGCTGCTGCTTGTTCATGTCTTCTTTGACCTGGTTCTGGATCTTGGAGCCCATTTCCAGAATTTCCAGCTGGTCATTCACCAGGCGGGTAACTTTTTTCAACCGTTTGGTGACATCAATCAATTCAATTACTTTTTGTTTTTCTTTGACCGGGGCGTTAATGGTGGATGCCACCATATCAGCCAGCACATTGGGTTCCTGAAGGGATTTAATCATCTGGGCCATTTCATTGGGCAGCCCGGGCGACAAATTGACGATTTTTTCGTATTGCTCTGCGATATTGGCCATAAGTGCCCGGTTTTCAATATTCCGGTTTCCATTTTTGCTGGCCATCACCGCAATTTCCGCCTGCAGATAAGGCTTTCCCCGGAGAAATCTGGTTACTTTGAACCGGTTCAGGCCCTGGATCAGCAGCTGGGCTTTTTCATCCTCCATTTTGGACATTTTCAAAATCATGGCCACTGTACCGATGCGGTACAGATCATCTGCCGTGTGTTTAGAATCCGGGTCAGGACGTCTGGACAAAAGCAGGCCCAGCATCCGGCTGCCTGCCATGGCTTCATCAATAAGGTCAATGGCTTCTTTCTGGATCAACACCAGGGGCAGCACCATTTTGGGGAACAAATTGGTATCAACAATGGGAAGTATGGGAATTGTACCAGGGATATCATTGGTGGAAATAGTGGTGGTAGTGGCGGGATGTCTGACATCATCCATTTGCATTCCTTTTTGTATACCCTTGCGCTAGATGAAATCCATGGACAGATTATGTCTCTGTTTGATATTTTCTGTAAATAACTTGCCAAGGGTCAACTGAAGAAAGCCGTTGTTGAAAACAGCAGATACTTTTTCCACGTCAATCACACTGGGCAGATACAATACCCTTTCAAACTGGCCGAACTGAATTTCAGCCAGCCGGTAGGTGGCTGTAGAGTCAGGCTGGCTGCATTTCCGGGTGCCTGCAATCTTAACCGCCTTGTTGCTGATATCAATCACGATATCCTCTTTTCTCACCCCTGCGATTTCAGCCTGAATAATGATTTCATTTCGCGTTTCAAATATATCCATCTGGGGCTTCCAGACGCGTTTTGAAAAACAGAACATGGGGTTTACCGATTGAAACATCTCTTCAAAAGATTTTTCTTCCGTATCATATGTTTCAAGATTATTGCCGTACCGGATTTCTATATGTTCCATAAAAAACTCCTGGGCTGCAGTTCATATGGCCATCTGACCATCCGTAAGAATACCATCCAGCCTGTAAATTGTAAAGCGGTTTAGGAAATTGTGACTTGAAATCTATATTAATGAATGATAAGTGGAAAACCATGAGCACGCCATCTTATCAGACAGCTTTGGTTACCGGGGCATCCAAAGGCATCGGCAGGGCCATTGCCGTTGACCTGGCAGAACAGGGCATATTTGTTTTTGTAAATTACCGCTCTGACAAAAAAGCTGCCCGGAACATTGTTGACGATATCCATTCCCGGAACGGCCGGTCAGCCATGATCAGATTCGATGTCACCATCCAGGACCAGTGTGATGATGCTGTAAAGCACATTATAGAACAGTGCGGACATCTGGACATCCTGGTGAACAATGCGGGTATCCGGGATGATCACCTCTTTGCCATGATGAAAAAACAGGCCTGGGAAATGGTGCTGGAAACCCATCTTACCGGATTTTACCATCTGACCCGGCCGGTGGTGCGGCAGATGCTCCGCCAGAAAGGGGGACGGATAATCAATATCAGTTCCACTGCCGGCCAGATGGGCAATGCCGGCCAGGTAAACTACAGCGCTGCCAAGGCCGGCATCATCGGTGCCACCAGGGCCCTGGCCAGGGAAATCGGCAGCAGGGGCATCACCGTGAATGCAGTGGCCCCCGGATTCATTGAAACCGGCATGACAGAGGGCCTGAACCAAGACCATATCCTGCAGAACATCCCAGCCGGCCGGCTGGGCAGACCTGAGGAAGTTGCAGCAGTGGTTTCTTTTTTATGCTCATCCCGGGCCGCCTATGTGAACGGCCAGGTCATCGGGGTCAACGGCGGCATGGTGTAACCGTCATCAGGCTTTTTTATCCAGAATGCTCCTGATGGCTTTGGAAAACTCATGCATGGAAAATGGTTTTTGAATAAATCCATGGCACCCCCGATTGAGCAGCCCATCCATCTCACCATCCACAACCTGACCCATGGTTACAAGAATCTTTATGTTTTTGCGGATCTGGCGTATAAGATCAAAGGTTTTTGTACCCCCCATTTTCGGCATGGCCATATCCAGAATCACAAGGGAAATCTCATCCTGGTACATGCGGAAAATTTCCACTGCTTCCAGGCCGTTTCTGGCGGTTATGGGTTTATATCCCAGACGGGATAAAAAATTTTTCCCCACATTGATGATCTCAGCCTGATCATCCACCAGTAAAATGGTTTCTGATCCCCTGGGCAGGGCAGTTATGTCTGCAGAAACCTGGGAGGCTGCCTTGGCCTTGCTGGTGGCCGGCAGGCAGACATAAAAAGCGGTGCCTTCTCCCAAAGCGCTCTGGACCGTAATGAATCCGCCATGGTTTTTCACAATTCCATATACGGTTGACAATCCAAGGCCCCGTCCGTTCTGGTTACCGGATTTCCGGGTAGAAAAAAACGGATCAAATATTTTTTTCTGGGTTTCCCTGTCCATGCCCACCCCTGTATCCTGAAAGCATATCTCCACATACGGGCCGGATGTAACTGCAAAAGGATATCCATGGTCCTCGGGAATGGTTATGTTTTTAGTGGAAACCGACAATTGCCCCTCCTCCGGCATGGCCTGGGATGCATTGCCGATGATATAGAGGCACACCTGTTCCAGCTGGGACTGATCAGCGTCCACCATGTCCAGATCTTGGGCATAGGATTCCTGGAAGGACAAATCCTTTCGGGTGGGTTTAAACAGGTTCATGGTCATTTCCACCACCTGGTTGATGTCCAGCACCTTGATCTGGTACTTTCCGCCCCTGGCAAAGCCCAGCAGCCGCCCTGTCAGCTCGCCTGCTGTTTCCACCAGTTTTGTAATCTGGTGGATATGGGAAAGCACTTTTTCCGTAGCGGTCAGATCGATGCGCATCAAAGACAGGTGTCCCTGGATACCCATGAGAATATTATTGAAATCGTGGGAAATCCCCCCTGCCAATACACCGATAGCTTCCATTTTCTGGGCCTGCTGCAGCTGGATCTGCAGGGATTTGATATCTGAAATATCAGTAACCACTGTCACCACGCCTGCTTCGGGAACATCTTTTTCCAGCCGGGAGGCCCGGATCCGGCAGTCAAGGGGCGGGCCTTTTTTCCGGGACATCCGGGTTTCAGCCATGCCTGCGCCGAACCTGTCCAATCCTTTTGCCAGCAAAGATGTCACACGGCTGTATTCTTTTGGGGTGGGAAAAACATCCCGGGCATTTTTATTGGTCAGTGTCCCGGGTGTATAGCCCAGCATGGCATAAAAGGTGTCATTGGCCCAGACGATGAGATCATTGCGCACGATCACGATACCGGCAGGGCATACCTCAAAAACCGTCTGCATCTGCTGGAGACTTTGTACACATGCATCATTGGAAGGGTCATCTGCCATAAACATGCCTGTCTCCTGTTCAAAAAATATTGGCGTATAAAATTGACTGTGCATCCAGTAGCTGTTAAATATATCAGACTTTTTTGAATAATTTAAGACCCATGGAAAAAAAATGCATTCTTTGTTCCATCTGTGTTCCTGGCTGCCATATTTCCCGGCACTTGTCAGCGGGCTTCTGCTTACCCTGTGCTTCCCGGATCCCGGGCTGCATTATCTGGCATTTGCGGCCCTTTGTCCTTTGATCATCTCTCTGCAGCACATGACCGTCCGCCAGTCTTTTCTGGCTGGATTTGCCGCCGGGTTTGTCCATTTCACCACCCTGATCTACTGGATTGTTCCCACCCTGTCCACCTACGGCGGTCTTCACATACTGCTGTCTGTCAGTGCTTTGACCCTGCTCTGCGTGTACCTGGGCCTGTATCCGGCCCTGTTTGCCTGTGCCCTCAAAAAACTGGACCCATCACCCGCCATAATGCCCCTGGCAGGAGCGTGTCTGTGGACCGGGCTTGAATTTGTGCGCGCCCATTTGTTCACAGGATTTCCCTGGGGGATTCTGGGATACAGCCAGTTTTCCGACCGGCTTCTGGTTCAGATGGCAGATGTGACAGGGGTGCTGGGAATTTCCTTTGTACTGGTTTTGTGCAACACCCTGATCAGTACAGTTTGGATCCAGATCACATCCGGCAGCAGTCCTGCGGGCAGACACCTTTTTTTGCGCATTTACCTGTGTGTGTCCTACACCTTTTTTATTCTGGCCGCAGCCTATGTTTACGGCATCCTGCGCATCCCCCGGGTAACCCAGCAGATGGCAGCAGCCCCCAAACCTGTATTTGCGGTTGTACAGGGAAACATCCGCCAGGACATGAAATGGAGCCGGGCCTTCCGCCGGACCACCATTGAAAAATACGGCAATATGTCCCTGGATGCTGCCCGGTTTACCCCGGACCTGATTATCTGGCCTGAAACCGCACTGCCTTTTTATTACGGCCATGATCTGGATCTTTCCAACCAGGTGGACCAGTATGTCCGCAGGGCCAAAACCCATTTTCTCATGGGAAGCCCGGCCGTGGAAACCTCTGGTGACCCGGTCCGGTATTTTAACCGGGTATTCATGCTCAACCAGCTTTCCATACCCGTGGGCACCTATGACAAAACACATCTGGTACCGTTTGGTGAATATATTCCTTTCCAGGATCTTTTGTTTTTTCTGGAAAAACTCACGCAGCAGGCAGGCAATTTTTCCAAAGGAGAGACAGAATTTGTCCCCCTTGCCTTTAAAGACCATAAAACCGGGGTGCTTATCTGCTTTGAAATTCTGTTTCCCTCCATTTCGCGGCAGTTTGTCAGAAACAGGGCTGACATTCTCACCACAGTCACCAATGATGCCTGGTTCGGCAGAACATCAGCCCCTGCCCAGCATTTTTCCATTGCTGTTCTCAGGGCGGTGGAAAACCGCAGAAGCGTCGTCAGGGCTGCCAATACCGGCATATCCGGATTTATAGATCCCACCGGCCGGGTTTTTTCGGCAACCCGGTTATTCACCGATGCGGTGATTGTTCATTCTCTGCCGGCCCTGAACCGCTTGTCTTTTTATACCCGTTATGGAGATCTTCTGTCATTTGCCTGCCTTATTGCAATAAGCATGGGTTTTATGGTAAAAGGGACAGAATATATCAAAAGGAGATTTCAACCATGAATACAGACTTAAAACAGACCATATCCTCTCTTGCTGCCAAAACCGACCGCCTCAAGGAGTATCTTTGACCTGTCGGTAAAAGAAAGACGTCTTAAGGAACTGGAACATTTCATTGCCAGACCGGACTTCTGGGATGATCCGGAAAAAGCCACCCAGATGCTCAAAGAACAGACTGTCCTGGCCAACCTTCTGGAGACCTGCAGCACCATCTGCGCTGACCTTGAAGATGCACAAATCCTGCTGGAAATGGCCCATGAAGAAGGGGACAAACAAACCGAAGCTGACGTGGGCAGGCAATTGACAGGTATTGCAAAACGCATCAAAAAGTTTTCTCTGGACATCACCCTGGACCATGAAGATGATGCCAGAGATGCCCTGGTTTCCATCAATGCCGGCGCCGGGGGCACTGATTCCCAGGACTGGGCGGAAATGCTGTTCCGGATGTATACCCGGTGGATCGACAAAAAAGGGTACAAACTGAGCATCATTGACCTGCAGCCGGGTGATGAAGCCGGGATCAAAGGCGCCACCTTTAAAGTGGCCGGCCACAACTGCTTTGGGTTCATGAAGGTGGAATCAGGGGTCCACCGTCTGGTGCGCATATCCCCTTTCAATGCCAACGGCAAACGCCACACCTCATTTGCCTCGGTGTTTGTCTACCCGGATATCCAGGATGATATCCATATCGATATTGACGACAAAGACCTGCGCATCGATGTGTTCCGGGCCTCCGGGGCCGGGGGACAGCATGTGAACAAGACCAGCTCTGCAGTGCGCATCACCCACATGCCCACCGGCATTGTGGTCCAGTGCCAGCAGGAACCCTCCCAGCACCGGAACAAGGAAATTGCCATGAAGGTGCTCAAATCACGGCTCTATCAGCTGGAAAAACAAAAACAGGACGAAAAAATGCAGTCCCTGCATGACGGCAAGGATGAGATTGCCTGGGGCAGTCAGATCCGGTCCTATGTACTGCATCCCTACCGCATGGTCAAGGACCACCGCACAGACCACGAAATCGGTGATGTGGACCGGGTGCTGGACGGGGATCTGGATCCGTTTATCGAAGGGGTTCTTTTGTCCTGCTGATGGAACCTTTGCAGGTCATTGAAAAATTTTATCCGCCGGGATCAGTCACCCGTGAGATCCTTTTGGACCACAGCCGGCAGGTGGCCCAAAAAAGCCTGGAGATTGCCCGCAGTCTTGCCTGTTCCCGTGTGGATCTGGATTTTATTGAAACGGCGGCCATGCTCCACGATATCGGTATCTTCATGACCGCATCTCCGGCTATCGGGTGCACAGGAGATGCCCCTTACATCTGCCACGGATATCTGGGCCGAAAGCTGCTGGACAAAGAAGGGCTGGATCCTGCCTATGGCCTGGTGGCTGAACGCCATACCGGGGCCGGCATTTCCCTTGGCACCATCATCCGCCACAATCTGCCCCTTCCCCGGCGGGACATGGTGCCCGGGACCCTGGAGGAAAAAATCATCTGCTGCGCAGACAAATTTTTTTCCAAAACCCCGGAAAAGCGCCACCAAAAAAGGACGGTGCCGGATATCATTGCAGAACTCACCGCCATTGATCCGGAACATGGCGGCAGATTTTCCCGGTGGGCTGCAGCTTTCAATTTGTGATCCGGCAGCTACAAAATCTGTTTTAAAAAGAGTTTGGTCCTGTCATGACTGGGGTTTTTATAAAATTTCTCCGGGGTGCCTTCCTCAACAACCATGCCCTCATCCATGAATATAACCCTGTCTGCAACTTCCCTGGCAAATCCCATTTCATGGGTGACACACACCATGGTCATACCCTCTTTGGCCAGGGTTTTCATCACTTCCAGAACCTCACCGATCATCTCCGGATCCAGCGCAGAGGTGGGCTCATCAAACAGCATGATCTTGGGGTCCATTGCCAAAGCCCTGGCAATGGCCACCCGCTGCTGCTGGCCCCCGGACAGGTTGGACGGCCAGGCCTTGGCTTTGGCGGAAATACCCACCTTTTCCAGAAGCATCCTGGTTTTTTCCTCCCGCTCCTTTTTGGGCCGTTTTCTCACCAGTTTCTGGGCCAGGTTCACATTGCCCTGCACCGTCAGGTGGGGATACAGATTAAAGGACTGGAACACCATGCCCATTTCCGCCCGCACCGTGTTGATATTGGTCTTGGGGTCGAAAATATCCACCCCGTCCACCAGGATCTGACCGCGCTCTGCAGTTTCCAGGCGGTTCAGACACCGCAGAAACGTACTTTTCCCGGAACCGGACGGTCCGATGACCACCACCACTTCACCGGCCTTGATTTTATTGGACACATCCACCAGGGCCTTGACCTCATGGGGTACATAAAATGTCTTGTAAATGCTTATAACATCTATCATTTGGTGGCTGTCCTCCTTTCCAGATACTGGACACACATGGAAAGTGTAAATGTCATCAACAGATAGAGAATGGCACACAATATCCACAATTCAAAGGTTTGCAGACTTGTGGTGATCCCTTCCCGGGTGGCCTTGGTCAATTCCCTGATGGAAATCATGCCCAGCAGGGAAGAATCCTTTATGAGATTGATGAACTGGCCGGCCAATGGCGGCAGAATGGTTTTCAGCGCCTGGGGAAGAATAATATGGAACATGCACTGGAAATATGTCATGCCCGACGACCGTGCCGCCTCTACCTGACCCGGATGAATCGCCTCGATCCCGGCCCGCACTATCTCCACCACATAGGCCCCGGTAAAAACCGACAATGCCATGATGCCGTACCATTCCGCATCAAGCTTGGGAATGCCGTTCATCATCAGAATCTTGTTCATGGTGGTTCCCAGTACAAAATAAAAAATCATGATCTGCACCAGGAGAGGAGAGCCCCGGATCACTTCCACATAGGCCATGGCCGACCATTTGAGTACAGGGGTATTGGACACCCTTGCCACACCGCCGATGATCCCCAGCAGTATCCCGAAAATAGTCGCAATAAACGAGATCTTCAGGGTCACCCACAGGCCTTTGGCCAGAATACCCGGCTGCCAGCCCCCTTCATAACTGGCAATGATATCCCCGGGGGCCACCATATCCCCCTCGGTCCAGTCAAAAGTGCCTTCCGCGACCGTATACGTCCTTGTTCCGGCATCCGTGGTCACGGTAATGTCATATTTGTCCTTATTGGCGGCAATGGTGTCTATTTCCCCGTACCCTTCTGCATACAGGGTAACAGTGGACTTGTACATGAAATATTTGGGCACCTTGAACCAGCGCCACTGATAATCCACGGCTACTGTCGCATAATAAACCGACCCAATGACCATGAACAGGAGCACAAAAAATCCGCATACAGACAAAATATAGGCAATGGGACTGCTCAGCCGTTTGATGTTGGATACATTCTGTTCCATATTTATAGCCTTAGCTTTAGAAAACAGGCCGGCAGAAGATGTCTTCTGCCGGCCCTGATTCATTCAAAATATCTTGATACAATTGTGACAGATAAGATTGATGATAAGATTAATTCTGGAGATCTTTCTGCCACTCGTCGGACTTGATCCATTTGTCATAGGCCATCTGCCATCTGCCGTCATTTTTATACTGGCGGATGAAGTTGTTCAAAAAATTCAAAAAATCAGGGTCCCCTTTTCTAACTGCCATGGCCAGGGGTTCATAGGTAAAGGGTTCGGTCAGGGCAATAGTTTTGCCTTCTCCATGCTGGGCCTGCATGATCTCGATAAGGGGCAGATCATATACAGTGGCATCGGCATTTCCCTGGATCACTTCCATGACCGCTTCTGTTTCCACTTCAAAGCTCTTGTAGGTGGCCCTGGGGATCATTCTTTTAACGGCTTGTTCACCAGTGGTGCCCAGTTTGGAGGTGATGACATATTTAGGGTCATTCAGGTCTTTATAGGATGTGACCTTTCCCTCATGTTTCTTGTTAAGCAGGATGGCCTGACCCACGACGATATAGGGATCTGTAAAATTAACAGCCAGATTTCTTTCCTGGGTAACGGTCATGCCGGAAATAAGAATGTCGAACTTGTTGGTGATCAAAGAGGGGATAATACCGTCCCATGCCGTATTCACCGGTTCATACTTGACACCCATGGCCCTGGCCAGCTGTTTTCCCATATCAATGTCAAATCCGATATAATCACCTTTGGTATTGGTCATTTCAAAAGGAAGGTATCCGGATTCAAATCCCACACGGATTTTACCTGCCTTTACTATGGATTCAAGGGTGGATTTTTTTGCCAGTTCAAGGTCGGCACTGAAAACAGGTGTACCGATCAAAACAAATGCCAGGGCAAACAGAGACACTAATACTTTTTTCATCTTTTTCCTCCTAAAAGTTGGGGTTTGACATTTCTGCATCCTCGGGGGAACCGAAGATGGCTGTCAAGCCTTGTTATGGGTTGATAAACCGCTTTGGAATCAACTTTTATACTTAGCATAACCAAATGAAATGGCAAGCACTATTTTAGCAAAAATTATAACCAGCTAAAATCATTAATATATTCTTCTTGATTTAAACGCTTCTCTGTCGTAATATAAGTTTTTTTAAACAACAAATCCCCTGATTTTAGGACCGTATGGTTAAAATTCTCTCATTCACGCAGCACACATTTTGGGCCCATGAATAAAAATTCACCTCCTTTCCAGGGCCATGGCCTCAAAATCCTGGCAGTGTCTGATTTTATTGATAAGAACCTGACCCGCCTGGTGGAAACAAAAGCCCTGGCACCGGTGGATATCATTATTTCCTGCGGGGATATGGAACCGGAATACCTGTCTTTTCTCAGGGACCGGCTCGATGTTCCCCTTTTTTATGTCAAGGGCAACCATGACATCCGTTATACCCCCGCCAATCCTGTGGGTTGTAAAAACATCCACAAACAGATCATTTCAGTGGGATCTTTTACTATCATGGGCCTGGAAGGATCCATGTGGTATAATGGCGGTGCCAACCAGTACACCGAAGCCATGATGAAAAAAAACATATCCAGTATGTGGTTTTCATTGTGGCGCAAAGGCCGGGTCCACATGGTGGTGACCCATGCCCCGCCCCGGCATATCCACGACAAAGAGGACCTGTGTCATATGGGATTTGCATGCTTTAACACATTGATCAAAAAAAAAAAGCCGGATTATTTTATCCATGGCCATATACACCAGGATTTTGAAACCTGTGCCGACAGAATAACACAGGCCCATACCACCCGGGTGCTCAATACCTGCGGATATACACTGATCGAGGTCTAATCATGAAAAACATATTTAGGCATCTGTTTTCACCGGAACCCCGGCGGCAGGATGAAACCAACCATGTCAGTTCCTTTAATGAACAGCAGGCCAAAGAAGAAGATGTGCAGTTCATTGACCATGGTATCCAGACCATTGCCCTGGAAAAAATCATCGGCAGCGTGGGCAAATATGCAGATTTTGATTCCCGGTTCCGGCCCAAAAAACATGTTTCCGGAAAACGGTTCACTGACATCAAACAGGCCATGCGCCAGGGCCGGAACATACAGCCGGTGAAACTGTATCAGATACGCGACAAGTATTATGTGCTGGACGGCAACCACCGGGTGGCTGCGGCCAAGGAACTGGGATGGACAGAAATTTCCGCCAAAGTGGTGGAACTGCTTTCCGGCCAGAACACCATGGAAAACCTGCTGTATATAGAAAAAAAGAAATTTTTCCAAAAAACCGGTCTTCCCCTTGAAATCGATCTTACGGAACTGGGAAAATACAATTACCTGGAACAGCAGATCCACAAACACCAGATATATCTGGCTTCCCAGTCAGGCCAAGACTGCGATTTTGCCAAAGCCGCCAGAGACTGGTACAACACCATCTATCTGCCAATGGCCTTTATCATCAAAAACGGAGAACTGATCAAGTATTTTCCGGGCCGAACCATTGCAGACCTGTATACCTATATTGCCTATCACCACTGGGATACCAATGCCAACCGGCGCTACGGCATCGGTATTGACCGGCTTATCCCCAAAAGCATGGAAAGTTTCAGAACCGCCATGCTGGAAAAGCAGACCCCGGAATATCCGGAAATGAAGCGCACGATCACCGCGTTTATTCTCATTGACACCGACACCACAGCAGAAGTGACCCTGTCTGATAAATTGTTTGCTTTAGAGGAGGTCCAGGAGGTGCATGCAGTGCACGGCAGCATCGATCTTCTGGTAAAAGTGGTGCTCCAGCGCGATTTTCTGGCGTCAGACGCAGAAACCATTGCGGAATTTTTAGATGAGCGTATTCGAAAAATTGCAGGTATAAAACGCACCCAGACCATGATACCGGGCAGGTCCCTGGTCAAATAAGGATTTGCCTGTTGAGTGTGTTCCCCCGGCCCGGAGAAGCAGCAAGTATGCGGTATAGTATGATCCTGACATGTGACCATCAGTCAGGGACAAGGGATGTCCTTTCATCAAACTGGGGATATCCTGCCAGCGTGCTTACCAGCTCATGGCCGTAGTCAAGATTGGTCTGCCTGGCCACACAATATTTGATGTCCAGGATGGGAAACACCAGGGCATCATGAAGAATCCGGATCTGGGCCTGCTCCCAGAGGCGGATCTGTTTTTTGGGGTCAATTTCAGACCGGGCATCATCCAGAAGCTTGTCCACCGATGTACAATGGGAAAAATTGGTATGGGGATTTTCCCCTTTTTCCACAATGGCATCTGAATGAAAAAATCCCCGCAGATAGTTATCTGCATTGGGCCTGAGAGAAAAGTACAGGACAATGGCATTTTTGTTCTGCCGGATCAGCTGGTGGTACTGGGAATGGGATACGATTTTCAAATCCACCATGATACCGATATCTTTCAATGCCTGCTGTAAAATTTCATAGGATGTTTTAAAGAGCCGTTTTTCTGATACATACAGGGTCATGGAAAACCCGTCGGCAAAACCGGCATCCGCCATAAGCTGTCTGGCCAGCGGGATATCTTTTTTGGGGTTCAGCCCCAGGGCGGTTATTTTGTCATTTTTCATACCGCCGGGCAGAAAATCCGCACTCATGGGCGCCAGTACCGGGGCTACCAGCTTTCTGTTGGAAGCTTCCAGAAAACGGTCCCGGTCCAGGGCATGGATAATGGCCCTTCTCACCCGGATATCATCCAACGGTTTTGTTGATGTATTCAAATGAAACAAGCCTGTATATCCCGGACCGAATACATCAATACGGGAATTGGGCAGTTTTTCCATTGTCTGGATCCATCCGGCGTCACCCACACCGATAATCAGATCCATATCCCTTTTTCTGAAAGCAGCTTCCCGTAAATCATTGTCCGGAATAAAATGCATTTCCACGCCGGCAAGCTCCGGTGTTCCCCGAAAATATGCGGAATGGGCCTTTAACACACATTTTTCTTTTGGAATATACCTGTCAAACATAAAGGGGCCTGTGCCTACGGGATGTTTTGTAAAAAAATCATATCCCCCGGCCAGGATGGCTTTTTTGCTCACAATATACCCGCCCCGGTGATTGGCGATGATGGGCAGAAAGAACAAGGGGGAAATGGGTTTTTCCAGAATAATTTCCAGGGTATAATCATCACCTTTTTCAAAGGTCATGGCGGCATATTCCTGGGCAAACCCGCCACGGTCAGGGTCAGCTGCTTTTTTTAAAGAAAAAATGACATCATCTGCGGTCAGTTCATAGGCCGGGTTAAAAGGGCCGGGATGAAAGAAAATCCCTTTTTTCAGCTTGATTGTCCAGATCTGCCGGCCGTTTTTGATATAGAAACGGGGCATGGTCTCTACAATATCAGGTTCCAGACGGGACAGGTTTCCAGGAACATACCTGACCAGACTGTTGAACACCATATCTGCATAGGTAAAATCCTGGGACCCTTTTGCAAAATGCGGATCCAGCTGGCTGAGGCCGCTGGTGTGAACAGCGAATTTCAATACCTGCGGGGATTGGGCCCCTGCAGTGCCCGGCTGTAAAACAAGCGCACAGACAACCATTACCTGCCATGCCGCCAAAAAGAATATACCCCTTTTCACCATACCTTCCTTTGATTTGTCGTTCTTTTATACGAACCCCGGGCAGCATCGTCAAGATAAATATAAGGAGTACATGGCAATACCCCGAGGATGTGACGCGGGATTTATTGACCAAGCCCCGTATGGGTGTTTTGTGTCCGGACCGAGATGGAATCTGACGGTCCGGACACAAAACACCCATACGGGGCGGCTATTGATCTGTAAAACAGGGGCAGGGTCTTGCTTAGGGCCGCGCTTTACCGGTCAAAAGGGCGTATTGGGCACCATTTCCCAGATACCGCAGGGACAGGCACCTTTGCAGAATCCGCACCCGATGCACCTGTCCGGATCCACCTGGTATTCAAACCCGTTCTTTTCCAGATCAGCCCGCTGAATGGCAGCTTCCGGGCAGATGGCCACACAGATGCCGCAGTCTCTGCAGTTTCCACAGGAAGCACAGTCTGCCCCGCATTCCGTGAGATCATCAGCAGTTTTTCTGGGATCATAATAGGCCAGGTTGATCCGGTTTTTATCCATTACCGGCAACGGTTCCAGGGCTTCCGCCCTTTTTCCGGAAACAATCTGGTGAATGGTCAGCGCCGCCCGTTTACCCGCACCGATGGCATCGGTAATCAATCCCGGGCCGACAATATCTCCTATGGCAAACACCTTGGGATCTGATGTCCGGCTGAACCTGTCCACTGCTACAAATCCGTTTTCAACAGACAGGTGTTCTCCCAGAAAGGCAAGATCCGGCACATCACCGATGGCCACCACCACGGTATCAGCAGGCAGCACCCCGCCTTCCCGGAGGATGACGCTTTCAGGGGTAATTTCTTTGGTGAACACCGGCCACCGGAACCTGGCGCCGCAAACTTCCGCATCTTCCCGCTCTTTTCCGAAAGCCGCAGGTTTCTGGACATCAATGAGGGTAATATCTTTTGCCCCGAGCCGGTGGGCTTCAGTGGCCACATCACACCCCACATTGCCTGCCCCTATAACCACCACCTGGGTGCCCGGGTTCACCTTGCCTGCCTTGGCATCTTCCAGAAAATCATTGGCAAACCAGGCATTTTCAATACCCGGAACCGGCAGAGATCTGGGTTTTCTGGCTCCGGCCGCCACAATGGTAAAGTCATGTGCTTCTTTGATTCTGAGGAATTCGTCTGTATTGATCTCCTGGTTCAGGCGGATGTCGGGGACCAGGGTTTTG
>DATFKQ010000156.1:0-42286 GCA_035268565.1 Desulfotignum sp.
CAATGGTGTTCCAGTTGTTCCGCCAGGGGCATTGCTGGGTAGCCAAGTTGGGCAAGGATAACCGCTGAAAGCATCTAAGCGGGAAGCCAACTCCAAGATAAGATATCCCATCACGCAAGTGACTGAAGACCCCTTGAAGACTACAAGGTTGATAGGCCGGGTGTGTAAGCATGGCAACATGTTGAGCTAACCGGTACTAATAGGTCGTGAGGCTTAGCCACTTTTTTTCACTCACAGGTTTGAACGCTTTAATGTGGACATATGACAGATATTTACTGCAGCAGATTATGGATCCATGGGACATGCAGCACGTTTAGTGCATTGAATCTTCAGACGTTGCCGGATCCACACCATCTTAATCCGGTGGTAATGGCAAAGAGGTCACACCCGTTCCCATCTCGAACACGGAAGTTAAGCTCTTTAGCGCCGATGGTACTGCATGGGAGACTGTGTGGGAGAGTAGGACACTGCCGGATTATTTATCAAAAGCCCTGATTGTTTATCAAAAACGGTCAGGGCTTTTTGCATTTTGGAAGCACTGCAGCAATGCCGGATTTTTTCATCCCTACGCATCAAAACTGGTCCATAACCAAAATGTTTTATGATAGATAATGTGCTGGTAGATTGTAAATCGGCCATCCCCAAATTTCCAGAATCCATACTAAAGAAAGATACAGACCGTCTTGATGAAATTAATTTCTGGAATATTTTCTTTAATGGAATAATGTCAGGCGTTATTGAAGCATACAAAAAAATTGCCCTGGCATGTTCTTTTATGTTATAGATAACAGCCATGTTCTGGGGGCACAACAAAACTTGAAAGAGCAGTCCGACTGATTGTCTTACATATGAAACGCCTTGTCATAACCTGAAGACAGCTGCATAAGAGGACCAGTGCATGATGAACGAGAACGCATTTGTGGAAATTGCCGCCATTCTGGGCCTGGCGACGCTTACCGGTATTATCGGGCAAAAACTGCGTCAGCCTTTGATCATCATGTTTCTGGCAACCGGTATTCTGGCCGGGCCATCGTTTCTGGGCATCATACACAGTTATGAACAGATCGAGCTGCTGGCCCACATGGGCATTGCCCTGCTGCTTTTCATCGTGGGCCTCAAGCTGGACCTTAATCTGATCCGCACCACCGGGCCAGTGGCGCTGGCAACCGGTCTGGGACAGATTGTATTCACCTCCCTGATCGGGTTTGCCATTGCCTGGGCAATGGATATGCCCGTTCTCACCGCCGCCTATGTATCAGTGGCCCTGACATTTTCCAGCACCATCATCATTGTAAAGCTGCTGTCCGACAAAAAAGAGATAGATTCCCTCCATGGACAGATTGCTTTAGGGTTTCTGATTGTTCAGGATATTGCAGCCATTCTGGCCCTGGTGACACTGACCACCCTGGGATCTTCGGTTTCCCAGGAAGGACCGGCATATTTTCAGATAGTACTGATCGGGGCCAAAGGCTTGGGGATGCTGGTCATTGTGGGCCTGACAATGAAATATGTAATCCCATACCTTCTGGAACGTCTGGCCCATTCCCTGGAACTGCTTACCCTTTTTGCCATTGCCTGGGCCGTTCTGCTGGGTGCGGGCAGTGAGGTGCTGGGGTTCAGCAAGGAGGTGGGGGCATTTCTGGCCGGAATATCTCTGGCATCCACCACCTATCGGGACTCCATCGGAGCCCGGCTCACCGGGCTGAGGGATTTTCTGCTGCTTTTTTTCTTTATTGACCTGGGGGCCAGGCTGGACTTGTCCATGGTGGGCTCCCAGCTGGGGTCGGCCCTGGTATTTTCCATCTTCGTGCTCATCGGCAATCCGTTGATTGTGCTGGTCATTATGGGATTGATGGGATACCGCCGTAGAACCGGTTTTCTGGCAGGGCTGACCGTTGCACAGATCAGTGAGTTTTCTCTGATCGTGGCAGCCCTGGGGCTGAGTCTCGGCCATATTACGGAACAGACCATGGGACTGATCACCCTGGTGGGGGTGGTGACGATTTTTCTGTCCACCTACATGATTCTGTATTCCTACCCCCTGTACCGGTTTTTATCCGGCCCGTTGAAGCTGTTTGAACGGCGCAATCCCTACCGGGAAGCCGCCATAGACACCTTGAAAAAAACCCAGCCGATCGATGTGATCCTGGTGGGTCTGGGCAATTACGGCACCGGCCTGGGAGAATACCTGCTGCGCCGTGAAAAAGCCATACTGGGGGTTGACTTTGATCCCGGAGCTTTGGACCGGTGGCGCAAAAAAGGCGTACCTGTGATATACGGAGATATGGCAGATCCGGAGATGCATGAGCACCTGCCTTTGCGCACTGCCGGCTGGGTGATCAGCACGGTACGGTCAAAAGAGATGAACCTGGCATTGATCCATAATCTGAAAAAAGAGGAATACGCGGGCAAGGTGGCGGTGACGGCAGCAACCGATCCGGAAGCGGTTGAATATGAACAAGCCGGTGCCCGCCTGGTGTTCCGTCCGTTCAAAGATGCCACGGAACAGGCGGCGGATGCCCTTACCTATGCCATGGATTTTTTACCGGAAACCGTTGACTGGCCCATCTCTTTTCGTGAAGTCCGCATCCGGTCCGACGCCTCTGCCGCAGGAAAAATCATCAAAGAGATTCCATTGTCCGCAGCCGGTGTGTCAGTGCTGGCCGTCAGCCGGGGAGGCCGTGTATATTACGAACCGGGTCCGGATTTCAGGGTTTTTCCAGGGGACCGGCTGCTGCTCATGGGACCGCCAACCGGATTGAAAGATGCAGAAAACGTACTCAGTCAACCTGAAATGAAAAAAACAGCATCTGATATCAACCGGTTTGAAATTGCGGAGATCATGGTGGCAGAGGATTCCCCAATTTCCGGAAAATCGCTGAAGGAACTGCAATTTCGGCAGACATATGGTGCCAACCTGGTGGGTATCCGCAGGGGTAAAGAACAAATCACTGCCATCGATCCGGCAGAAAAACTGCAGGCCGATGACTGCCTCATTGTGATCGGAAAAGCGGATGTGGTCAGAAACTTGAAAGACAAAACCCTTTTGCAGCAACAACCAAAAGAGATGAGGAATAAATGAAGCGGTTCAAAAACATACTGTATGTCAACGAGACAGGTGTCAACCAGTCGTCGGCCATGGCAAGGGCTGTTTCCCTGGCAGAACATAACCAGGCGGATTTGACGATTGTTGATGTGATCCCGGATAAAGTCATCGCCGCTGCGGTTGGGCTACCGCCGGACGGCCCGTCCGCCGAAGAACTCAAGGCCGAGGTGGCAGCGGACCGCCACAGGGCTCTGGCATCCTTGGCTGCGCCATTCACACAGGGCACTGACATCCGGATACAGGTGGTGACTGGAAAGCGTTTTCTGGAAGTGATCCGCATGGTATTGTCCCAGTCCTTTGACCTGGTAATCAAGCCGGCTGAGGATCCGGACTGGATGGATCGGCTGTTCGGCAGTGACGATATGCATCTGCTGCGGAAATGTCCCTGTCCGGTATGGCTGATGAAACCGTCTGATAAAACCAGGTTCAAAACCGTTCTGGCGGCGGTTGATATTGACCCGCTCAATCCGATGCCTGGAGATCAGGATTTCAACCGGACCATTCTGGAACTGGCCGGGTCCATTGCCCTGGCCGACAATGCGTCCCTGCACCTTGCCCATGCCTGGGATGCTTCTGCGGAACAGACATTTCTGTCACAAAAGGGAATGTCAGCCGAAAGTGTGGACGCGTATGTTGGGAAAAAAAAGATGATGCACAAAAATGGCCTTTCCAGCCTGGGAATTGCATTGCAAGAATGGAGCAAAAACGCTGCCCTTAAAACGATTGCCCCCCGTCTTCATCTGATCCAGGGACCTGCCCCAAAAATGCTCCCCCAACTGGCCAATGATCTGTCCGCAGATCTGGTGGTCATGGGAACCATTTCCCGTACGGGAATTTCAGGTTTTATTATCGGCAACACTGCAGAGGCGGTTTTTTACCAGCTGATATGTTCCGTACTTGCCGTCAAGCCCCCTGGATTTAAATCACCGGTCAAATTGGAATGATATTTCGAAACATGTTTGAACGCTTTAATGTGGACATATGACAGATATTTATTACAGCAGATTATACTGGAACCATGGGACATGCAGCACTTTAATTGCATTGAATCTTCAGACGGTGCCGGATCCACACCATCTTAATCCGGTGATAATGGCAAAGAGGTCACACCCGGTTCCATCTCGAACACGAAAGTTAAGCTCTTTGGTGCCGATGGTACTGCACGGGAGACTGTGCGGGAGAGTAGGACACTGCCGGATTATTTATCAAAAGCCCTGATTGTTTATCATAAACGGTCAGGACTTTTTGCATGGAATCATAATGATACAGGAGGGATGCCAATGGAAAAAAATCCCCACCACCTTGTCATGGGAGAACTGGTTGATTTTCTGACCAAAGACATTCTTGTTGATACCCATGATGAACGATACCGCCAGAAGATCGCACAACATCTGGTCCAGGTGTGCAGATATGACAAAAAAGATATTCACAGCCGCCGTCTTGTCACCATCCATGCTGAGAAAAGATCCGCCTCTCTGCGGATTGATTTTCTTGTCCAGATAAAAGAAAAAACCGGTATGATGGTCCGTTATGCACCCGGGTCCCTTGTGACCAGAAGGCTTTCCAATCTGGCTTTGTCACGCATTGTTTTTTCCTACCAGATTCCTGTTATTGTCACCACCAATGGAGAAGATGCTGAAATCATCAACGGCCTTACCGGCAAGGTCACAGGCCATGGTATTGCCGACATTCCTGATAAAAACACCCTGGCGGCGCTGGACAGCCAGACGTCGTTTCCTTTGATTTCCGAAGCGCTTTACCAAAAGGCCTCCAGGATTGCCTATGCCTGTGAAGTGGACGGGGCCTGTCCCTGTGATACGGATGTGTGTATCATTGCACCAAAAGAATAAGACCTGAAAAATGCATGCATGCAGGATCCGGATAAACCAAACCGAAAATGCCTGACAAATCCAGGAAACCATATCCTGCGGGCCGGAATGCAACCGTTCAGTCAGAAAGGATTTTTTTCAGGTAATACCCGGTATAGGATTGTCTGTTTTGTGCCACCTGTTCAGGACTGCCCTGGGCAATTACCTGTCCGCCTTTGTCGCCGCCTTCCACACCCAGATCAATGATGTGGTCGGCATATTTGATCACATCCATGTTGTGCTCAATTACCACAATGGTGTTGCCGGAAGCGGCCAGCCTGTCCAGTACCGATAACAGCCGGTTTATGTCATCTGCATGCAGTCCTGTGGTGGGTTCATCCAGAATATAAATGGTTTTTCCGGTACTCTTTTTGGCCAGTTCCCTGGCCAGTTTTATCCGCTGGGCCTCCCCGCCGGAAAGGGTGGTGGCAGACTGTCCCAGTTTGATGTAGCCCAGTCCCACTTCCACCAATGTGGCCAGTTTGGCCTGGATGGCAGGAATCTTGTCAAAGAACATGACTGCCTGGTTGATGGTCATGTCCAGTACCCGGGCGATATTCTTGCCTTTGTATCTGACATCCAGGGTTTCTCTGTTGTATCTTTTTCCTTTGCATAAATCACAGGCAACGTACACATCCGGCAGAAAATGCATTTCAATTTTTACAATACCATCCCCTGTGCAGGCTTCGCACCTGCCGCCTTTGACATTGAAACTGAACCGGCCGGGTTTGTATCCTCTGGTCCGGGCTTCCGGGGTTTCGGCAAACAATTCTCTGATATGGGTGAGCACACCGGTGTAGGTGCCGGGGTTGGAGCGCGGGGTTTTTCCGATGGCAGACTGGTCAATGTGGATGACCTTGTCCAGATGTTCAATGCCCAGAATGTCTTTGTGGAATCCCACGGATTTTCTGGAATTATTGATCTGGTTGGCCAGGGCCTGATACAGGGTGGACAAAACCAGGGTGGATTTGCCTGATCCGGAGACCCCGGTCACACAGATAAAACAGCCCAGCGGAAAAGAAACCGTGATATGTTTAAGGTTGTTGGCATGGGCATCCACAATGGTCATTTCCCTGCCATTGCCTTTTCTCCGCTTGACAGGCACCGGAATTTTTTTTATGCCGAAAAGGTATTGTCCGGTCAAAGAAGCTTCACAGGCAGCCAGCTCTTCAGGGGTGCCGGAAAAAATGAGCTGTCCGCCGTTGACCCCGGCGCCGGGTCCGATGTCAATGACATGGTCTGACGCCAGGATGGTGTTTGCATCATGCTCCACCACCACAACGGTGTTGCCCAGATTCCGCAAATCCATAAGGGTTTTGATGAGCCGGGCATTGTCTCGCTGGTGCAGACCGATGCTGGGCTCATCCAGTACATAGAGTACCCCTGTGAGCCTGGATCCGATCTGGGTGGCCAGGCGGATTCTCTGGCTTTCGCCTCCGGAAAGGGTCGCAGCAGACCGGGACAGGGTAAGGTATTCCAGGCCCACATTTTCCAAAAACCCCAGGCGCTGTTTGAGCTCCTTGAGAATGCCTGCAGCAATGATTTTGTGTTTTTCTGTGAGTTTTAATGCAGAAACAGCAGCCAGGGTTTCAGGTATGGCCAGACTGCAAAGGTCCCAGATGGTGTATGTGCCGATCCTGACACTGGCAGATGCCGGGGTAAGACGGGACCCTTTGCACCGGGGACAGGCAATGAAGTTCATATATTGTTTGATATCTTCACGCACAACAGGAGAATCGGTTTCATGATAACGCCGTTTCAGGTTGGGAATAATGCCTTCAAATTTTTTTTGGTAGAAGATTTTTTTACCGGAGCGCTCCATATAAAACGGGAGTTTTTTTTGGCCGGATCCAAACAAAAGGGTGGTGCGGAATTCTGAAGACAATTTTTTAAAAGGGGTATAGATATCTTCTTGAAAATGGGCGGTAAGGGCATCCAGAAATTCCATGAACTGCACAGAATCTTTGTTCTGCCAGGGAAGCACAGCTCCCTGGCGCAGGGATATGTTGGTGTCGGGCACGACCAGGGTCGGATCAAATTCGGTGACGGTTCCCAGTCCATCACAATGGGGGCAGGCCCCCTGGGGGGAATTAAAGGAAAAACTGGCTGGGGTGAATGCCGGATAACTGATATGGCAGTTCAAACAGGCAGCTGTTTCACTGAACAAAATATCCTGGTTCCGGTTAAGGTCCATAATAATGATGGGCCCCTCGGATATTGACAGGGCAAGTTCCAGGGAATCCGTGAGCCTTTTTTCAATGCCGGGTTTGACAATCAGGCGGTCCACCACTGCTTCAACATCATGTTTTTTGTTTTTTTCCAGAATAGGAGGATCCTGTGCAGAATAAATATGGCCATCCACCCGAACCCTGGCAAATCCTTGTTTTTTGATGTGGGAAAATACAGAGGTATGCTGTCCTTTTTTATTCCGGATCAGGGGAGCCAGAAGGATAAGCCGGTTTTGCCGGGGCATGGCCATGATCCGGTCACAGATCTGATCAACAGACATGGCCTGGATCGGTTCTTTGCACCGGTGGCAATAAGGGGTTCCCACTCTGGCGAACAACAGCCGCAGGTAGTCATAAATTTCAGTAACAGTGCCCACCGTTGATCTGGGGTTGTGACCTGCGGTTTTCTGTTCAATGGCAATGGCAGGAGACAGGCCTTCAATGGCATCCACATCCGGTTTGTCCATCTGTCCTAAAAACTGCCTGGCGTAGGTGGATAAGGACTCCACGTACCGCCGCTGCCCTTCTGCATACAAGGTATCAAAGGCAAGGGTGGATTTGCCTGATCCGGACAGCCCTGTGATCACGGTGAAGCTGTTTTTGGGAATCTGCACATCAATGTTTTTCAGGTTGTGTTCCCTGGCCCCCTGAATAATGATTTTATCCATACCTGTGGTCAGTCCTGTTTTTGGCTTGAAAAACCGCCATTTTCACAGCCTGCACAAGACTTGACGGGTCTGCCTTTCCCTGCCAGGCGATATCATAAGCTGTGCCGTGGTCAACAGATGTCCGGATGATGGGCAGTCCCAGGGTAATGTTGACCCCGTCCGCAAAGTGAATCAATTTAAAGGGAATCAGTCCCTGGTCATGGTACATGCATACCACAGCATCATATTTTTTGTTCAGGGCATGAAAGAATACCGTGTCCGGCGGCAGCGGGCCCAGAACATCACAGTCTCTTGTGCCTGCGGCCTGGACAGCCGGGGCAATGATCTCATGTTCCTGTGTGCCGAAAAGGCCTGCTTCTCCGGCGTGGGGATTGAGGCCGGCCACGGCCAGTCTGGGGTGATAAATATTGAAACGCGTTTGCAGCGCATCCCGGGTCAGCAGGACAGTGTCCACAATTTTTTCCTGGTTGAGGCACTGGCAGACCTTTTCCAGAGGAATATGGATGGTCACCAGCACCACCTTTAAACGGTTTCCAGCCAGCATCATGGCAAATTTTCGGGTACCGGTCTGATGGGCGATCATTTCCGTGTGGCCATGAAACGGTGAACCTGCAAGCGCAAGGCCGGTTTTGGTGATAGGGCAGGTGACCAGAGCGGCAATTTTGTGGTTCATGGCAAGACTCACCCCGGAGGTGATATAATCTGCCATGGCCTGACCCATATCCGGGGTCATGGTTGTATTTGACCGTAAATTTGTCTGGAGATTGGAAACTGCCAGCAGATTAAGAAAACCTGGTTCATATACACCCTTTTCCGGGGCAGCGATCCGGTGCAGGGTCAGGGAGGTGGAAAATTGTGAAAGGGCATATGCCATGACATGGGGATCTCCTATGACAACGGGTTTGCAGATGTCATACATACCTGGATGCTGCAATGCCTTGACCAGGATTTCAGGACCGATGCCCAGGGGGTCACCCATGGAAATTCCGATAACAGGCCGGGTTTGGGAAGAGGCTTTTTGTTCAGTAACAGATACCATATATATGTGAAGACCTGTTAAGGGGTTAAAATATTCAATATACTATTGGAAGGGCGGATTGTAAATATTACCGGACCTGATAAATTGTGAAACCATTGGTATCACAGAAATGATAAAATATTTCAAATTTTGTTTAATTGGGCAAAAAACTGAGAAAAACTGAGTAAAATAAAGAAAAAGTATTTTCAGCCAAATTGGAAAACACCAGGAATCATTAAAATTTCCTAAAAAAATAAGGCCTTGGGGAAGTGGTTGTAATTTATAAAAAAAAACGTGTTCCACAAAAAAAAAGTTTAAATTTCAAATAGTTGAATAATTGTGCCAGGCAAAATACTCATCTTCTCCTAACATGGATTATCCGGTTTGACCGGGAATGGATATTCGCATAGAAAAACACATACTTTTTTTCGGTCTGCAAGTATTCATTGATTAACGGTTAACTCGGTACAATTGACAATAACTCCAATTTTTGTTTGAAGGGAAAGGTCTGCTTTTTGAAAACCATGGACAGATACTGGGTACAGGTTAAATCTCAAATCAAAAAATCAATCCCTGATCACAGCTACAGGATGTGGATAGATCCGGTTAATCTCCTGGAACATAAAGACGGCTGCATTTACCTGTCCACACCCAATGCATTTTTTGTCAGACGGCTGAAGGAAAATTACCAGGCTTTGCTTGAAAAAGAATTCAAAAAACTTGGACAATCAGTGCGCATTGCGTTTAAACCACAACAATCTTCTGAAAAACCCACTGAGAACACGGTTGGTGCAACCGAGGTAACCGCCAAGGCTAAAAAGCCCATTCAGGCATCACTGCCCGGGTTTGGCCGCTGCTTCAGCAGTGGCAGGATGCTGAAAAAAGGATATACCTTTGATGATTTTGTGGTGGGGGACAATTCCAGTTTTGCCTATAGCGCATCCCTGTCTCTAGCTGAGGGAAAAATGAATGGTGCCGGTATCCTGTACCTTCTGGGCAAAACCGGTCTGGGAAAAAGCCATCTTTCCCAGGCTGTGGGCCACCATGTTGTCACCAGTAAACGCTCTTTGCGGGTCTATTATGTCACAGCCGAGGATTTTACCAATGAAATGATTTTTTCCTTGAAAAACAACACCATTGATACTTTTAAGGAAAAGTACCGAAAAAAATGCGAGATGCTTATTCTGGAAGATATTCATTTTTTGTCCGGAAAAAAAGCCATTCAGAAGGAACTGGCCATTACCCTGGATTATCTGCTGGATGCTGACCGCAAAATTATCTTTTCAGGGTGTGACCTGCCTGATGATATTCCCAAAATCGATGATCAGCTGCGGTCGCGTTTGACCATGGGCCTGGTTACTGAAATCCAGGTGCCGGATTTTAAAACACGGGTGAAAATTCTCAGACAAAAATCAAAATGCCTTAACTGCCTTATTCCCGCCCAGGTCACTGAATATATTGCCCAGGAATTGTGTGACGATGTCAGGCAGCTGGAAAGCGGGCTTTTCGGGGTGGCAGCCAAAGGCCAGCTTCTGGGCTGCAATATTGATATTGGTCTGGCAAAAAGTGTTCTGGCCAATATCCGCAAACACCAGAAGCGTATCACCATTGACGTGATCAAAAAGCTGGTGTGTAAAGAATATGCCATAACCGAACAGGACCTTGTTTCCAAATCCCGGAAAAAAAATATTGTCAAGCCCCGTCAGGTGGCGATCTTTTTGTCCAGAAAATATACTGATCAGCCCATCAAGAAAATCGGATCAAGCTTTAAGCGCTACCATGCCACAGCCATTTATTCGGTGAATGCAGTTGAAAAAGAACTCAGACACAAAGGGGTTTTGTTTGAACAGGTCCAGTACCTGTCCAAAAAAATTGAATCAGGAAAATTTTAGATGGCTATAAGCGAATCTGTCTTCCGGCAGCTGGAAAAACTTGCGGGCAAAAATTTTGTCACCCGGAAAAAAGAAGATCTTGTGTGCTATTCCTATGATGCCACCGGCCGGTCCTGTCTGCCGGATGCTGTGATTTTCCCGGATACAGAGCACCAGGTGACACAAATCATGAAACTGGCCTGGGAAAACCATTTGCCCGTTATTCCCAGGGGAAGCGGGTCAGGCATGACCGGCGGGGCTGTGCCGATCCAGGGAGGGCTGGTGGTGTCAACCTCCCGGATGAACAGCATTCTTGACATTGATGAGCAAAATTTTACGGCTACCGTGGAGCCCGGAGTGATCGTATCCCACCTGCACACGGCAGTGGAGGCATGCGGCCTTTTTTATCCCCCGGACCCGGCCAGCGCAGCTGTCTGCACTATCGGCGGCAATGTGGGAGAGTGTGCCGGCGGACCCAGGGCGGTGAAATACGGGGTAACCAGAGAATATGTGCTCGGACTTCAGGCCGTGCTGCCCTGCGGTGATATTATCCGTACCGGGGTTTCCACAGCCAAGGGGGTGGCAGGATACGACCTGACCCGCCTTATTGTGGGATCAGAAGGCACCCTGGCCCTGGTGACCCGCATTGTTCTCAAACTGCTGCCCAAACCCGAGTGTGTGGCCACCCTGGCCGTGTGTTTTGATGACATGCACACGGCAGCCCGGGCCGTATCCGGTATTATGCGGCTGGCTGTGATTCCCAGGTGTGTGGAATATCTGGATGCAGCTTCCCTGAATCTGGTAAAAGACCATTTGCGCTTTGTGCTGCCCGGCCATGCCCGGGCATTGCTGATTCTGGAAGTGGACGGAGATGCCGGGACCGTGAAGACCCAGACAGATCTGATCAGACGGTTCTGCAAAAAAGCAGGAGCTCTGGATATTCGCACGGCAGAAGATCCAGGGGAAGCGGCAGCCTTATGGGAAGCCAGAAAGGCCTTGTCTCCCATTCTCTATAAAATCGCCAATCAGAAGATCAATGAAGATATTGTGGTACCCATATCCAGGATTCCGGACATGGTGGCGTGCATCAAAGAGATTCAAAAGGAATCAGGACTGACCATTGTCAGTTTCGGCCATGCCGGAGACGGCAATATCCACTGCAATATCATGTATGACAAACAAAACGCATCCCAGACAGAAAAAGCCAAAAAAGCGGTGGATAAACTGTTTGAAGCAACCATTGCTCTGGGCGGCACCATTACCGGCGAACACGGGGTGGGGCTTACCAAAATGGCTTATCTGTCCCTGGAAATCGGTCCTGTTGAGCAGGATATCATGAAAAAAATCAAGGCTGTATTCGATCCCCGCCAGATTTTGAATCCCGGCAAAATTTTTTCCTGATGGTTGTGGTGTTGTGTCTGCCAGGGCATGGGGGTTAGTGGGGTTTTACCGCATGATGGTTGGGAATGAGCAGTTTGTCAAGGACGTCTACTTTGGGATGCCTGCTGCGCATAACACAGCACTGGATTGCCATGGCGCAATGGGTGAAGCACAGCTTGTTGTTTTTACTGAATTCGCCAAAACATTCAGGGATATCTATTGAATCCTGTCTCTCACGGTCGCTGATAATCATCGGGTTCAGTTGTCCTGTATTGCCTTGTGTTTGTGAAAAATTTGTGTATATGTAAAGCAAAAAAAAATATTGGTCAACACCTAATCGGCATTGGACAGCGTGACCATGGATGACAGTTTTTCCACCAGGGGTGTCAAGGTCTGCTTCTTAAGGGCGCTTACACAGATTCCCTGGCGCAAAAGCCATTTGTTGTCAAAGTCTGTTACATCCACCAGATCTTTTTTGTTAAATACATACAGCACCGGAATTTTGTCCAGATCCAGCTGTTTCAATATTTTTTCCACAGACTGCTTTTGCTGCATATACCGGGGGTTGCTGATGTCGATGACATGGACAATGATATCTGCTTCAGCCAGTTCCTCGAGTGTGGCATGGAACGCTTCCAGCAGTTCTTTGGGAAGATTCTGGATAAACCCCACAGTGTCGGTGATGATTACCTCGATGTCTCTGGGGAACCGCAGTCTTCTGGAAGAAGGATCCAGGGTGGCAAACAGCCGGTTGGCCGCAATAATGTTGCTCTGGGTCAGGGTGTTCAAAAGGGTGGATTTGCCTGCATTGGTATACCCGACAATGGAGATGACCGGCAGGTTTTTCTGTCTTCTTTTTGCTTTTTGCTGACCGCGCTGTTTGCGGATCTGTACAATTTCTTTTTTCAGGCGGGTGATCCGGTCCCGCACCCGCCTTCTGTTGATTTCCAGCTTGGTTTCACCAGGGCCCCTGCCGCCGATGCCGCCCGTGAGCCTGGACATGGCTGTGTTTTTGGTGACGAGCCGCGGCAGCAGGTATTCCAGCTGGGCAAGCTCCACCTGAAATTTGCCTTCTCTGGATTTGGCCTGTTTGGCAAAAATATCCAGGATCAGCTGGGTTCTGTCAATGACCTTCATTTCCACAAAATCAGTAATGGACCGGATCTGGGAAGGGGACAATTCCCGGTCAAAGACCAGCATGGTGGCATGGTTCTGAATGGCCTTTATCACCAGAGATGACAATTTTCCTTTGCCCACCACAAACTTGGAATCGATCTGTTTTCTGCGCTGGACTGCATTGCCGATAACGTTGATGGTGCTGGTTTTGCAAAGTTCTTTGAGTTCCTCCATGGAAGCAGCTGCCTCCTGGGGGTCCTGGGTGACCGCGTTGATCAAAAAGGCGTTTTCCCGGCCGGATTCCGGCTTGTGCAGGGCATTTTTCCGGGACAATTCCTCTTCCAAGTCCATGATCTGTGACAAACACCCGATGTCCAGATCAAAGATGGTGGCAGCAGGCAGTACCTGATAAGGGGCCTGGGTTTCATCCGGAAGCACGTGCGCTGAATATACCGGACCGGGCCGGCCGTCTTTTGTCAGACAAATGGCGGTGATATAGTCCAGGCGCAGCAGGGCTAAATCGGTGAGATCATCCTGGGTAAGGGGCTCATCCTGCAGGTGGGTATGGACACACCGCAGGCCTTTGAGGCGGCCCGGGATTGCCATATGGTCCGGTGTCACCGGAATGACGATACGGTGGGAATCTCCCACAATAACGCAGATTGTTTTACCGTTCCTGTCCTTCATCAACCCCACCTGGCGGCGGATGTCATGGCTTATCTGAACCAGCTCATCTGCAATATCCGGACTGATGATATATTCTGGAGCCGATTTAACAGAATACAGGTTTTCAATGCGTTTGATCTGGACATTGCGCAGACCGGCCAGATTGCCGTAGACCTGTTTTTTCATTGAAATTCCCGATAGTTTTCCGGGGCAAGTTCTTCAAACCGGGTGTACTGGTTGTGAAAATGCATCAAAGCAGTGCCTGTGGCCCCGTTTCTGTTTTTGGCAACAATGATTTCAGCAGTGCCTTTTTTGGGGTTGTCCGGTTCCTTGTTATACACCTCATCCCTGTAAATAAAAGCGATGATGTCTGCATCCTGTTCCAGCGCCCCTGATTCGCGCAGATCCGACATCATGGGCCGCTTGTCACTGCGCTGCTCCAGCATGCGGTTCAGCTGGGACAGGGCCATGACCGGGATATCCAGCTCTTTGGCCAGCGCTTTGAGACCCCTGGAGATTTCGGCGATTTCAAGGTCCCTGCGGTCAGCGTGTAAAGGGGCTTTCATGAGCTGGAGGTAATCAATGATGATCAGTCCCAGATCTCCGTGTTTCTGGTAGAGCTTTCTGGCCTTGGCGCGCACATCCATAACCGTGATATTGGGGGTGTCATCTATGAAAATAGGCATTTCATTAAGGATGCCCGCAGCGTCAGTGGCATTCTGCCAGTCTTCCTGGCTGATGAATCCGGTGCGCAGCCGGTTGGAATCGATGCGGGCCTCAGAAGTCAACAGCCGCATGGAAAGCTGTTCATTGGACATTTCAAGAGAAAAGACTGCCACAGGTTTTTGTTCTTCTAAGGCCACATTTCTGGCAATGTTCAAAGCAAAAGCGGTTTTGCCCATACTGGGCCTGGCAGCCAGGATTATCAAATCCGATTTCTGAAGTCCTGAGGTGATTTTGTTCAGGCGCAGATACCCGGTGGAAAGTCCGGAAAGCCCGCCGTCTTTTCCCTGCTGCTCTTCTAATTTGTCTATGTTTAAATTGATCAGATCTCCCAGGGATCTGAAAGACCCGCTGGATTTTTTTTCTGCTATCTGGAAAATAGAGGATTCGGCAAAATCAATGGTGTCTTCCACATCTCCTTTGTCCTCAAGGCAGTGCTGGATGATTTTTGAAGCAGCATCGATCATCATGCGCAAGGAGGCTTTCCCCTGGATGATCCTGGCATAGTGCACCGCATTTACCGCAACCGGTGCTGCATCTGCAATGGATGCCAGATAAGCGGCCCCGCCGATGCTTTCCAGCTCGTCGTTTTTTTTGAGGGCATGGGCAACCGTCACCAGATCTGCCGGCTCTTCCTGGGCTGCCAGATTAAGGATGACCCGGAAAATCTTTTTATGGGCCCCTTTGTAGAAGTCTTCAGGGGTTAAAAGATCAGTGATATCAAACAGCACATCATTGTTGATGAAAATGGCGCTCAATAAAGAGGCTTCCGCATCCAGATCATGGGGCGGTGTTCGGTCTAACAAAGGATCTGATTTTCTGGTTCTGGTGTGGGCCAAGGATTTTCCAAATTGGTTGCACCTGTGCTGACACCGGCCAGGTCACCGGGCAGCACAGGCAGATGAAATTATTTTTCCTGTTTTTCTTCAGCTTCAACAACCACGGTTATTTCCGGTTCCACATCCTTGTAGAGCCTTATGGGAACCTTGTATTCACCGGTTTCCTTGATGGGTTCCGCCAGAAGAATGGAGCGGCGTTCCACCGAGATGTTCTGGCGGTTCAAGGATTCCTTGATGTCGTGGGTGGTGATGGAGCCGTAAAGGTATATTTCTTCACGGACTTTGGCTTTGAGTTTGCAGACCACATCCTTGATTTTATCAGCCATTTCCTCAGCCAGTTTTTTCTCTTTTGCAATCTGCAGTTCGAGTTTTGCCCTGGCCTGTTCCATGACGCGTTTGTTCTGTGGGGTGGCAAGCATTGCTTTTCCCTGGGGAAGCAGGTAGTTGCGGCCGTATCCTGCTGCAACTTCACATTCCGAGCCAGCAATGCCCAGGGTATCAATGGTTTCTTTTAATATGACTTTCATGTAAACCTCCAAAAGGATTCAGCCCATTTAAGGGGCTGATAGGGGTTGGTATCATTTTTGAAACTCCAGTTTTCTGAAGTTGATCCAGTTGTCAAAGAATCCAAGGCCGATGACCAGAATGAGAAAATAGATCTGTACAGCGATCAGTCCATAGCAGAATACCTTTAAAAAGGTGGGGGATCCTTTTTTCTGGAAATAAAATGATATAATGGCAATTCCTTGAAAAAAATAAACAAGCATTAAAATAATCAGACAGTTGATGCCAACGTATTTGGCAGCCCCGACAGGCAGCGCCAGGAGCAGTCCCATGGCAATCACCACCCACACAAGTACGTCAGGTGCTTTGAAACGGTTCAGATTTTCCATGTTCTTCAGGGTTATCCCGATCCTGGCCAGCAGTTTTTTGATGATCAGAATATTCAGCCACACCGTGGTCATATATGAGACTATGAACATGCCGGGCAGAACAATGAGAAATGCGGAATTCAACACGGCAATCTGTTCTTTTTCAATTCCCATGTCCGCGTACAGGGCAGATGTCAGGCTGAAGTACTGGGAGATATAATCAGATACCATATCCCCCATGGCGGCTGTATGAAAGCCGGCATATACGAGAAATGCCGCCAGGGCCAAACCCATGACGCCTGCAACTGTAAAGACCATTGTCCGTTCAATACCCATGTGCCGCTCAATGCATTCACCCAGGAACATACCGGTGAGGAGCAGGGCGCCAAAATACAGGGAATCAAAGGCAAACCCCCGGGTCATCACCATGAGCACCACAAAGCTGATCACAGCTATGATACCCCCGCTGTTGCGTCCCAGTTTCAGCCGGTAAAACAGCACCGGCAGCGGCAGCACCAGCAGGGCAAATACCCCCAGAAAAGGGAAGGTATAGCTGATGGCAAAGATTAAAATGCACAGGCAGATGCCCAGCACAATGTCTTTGGCAGCGGAGGGCAGGGGGATGATGTTGGTCACCGTAAGATTCTCCGGCAGATTCTGATTATTGCGGGGGTCTTCCCACGAAAGGAAGCAGGGCTATCTGACGGGACTGTTTGATGGCCAGTGATAATTTGCGCTGGTGTTTGGCACAGGTACCGGTGATCCGCCTGGGTATGATTTTGCCCCGTTCAGTAATGAACTGTTTCAGGGCTTTGGGGGATTTGTAATCTATGTCCATGCCGTTGTCCACACAGAATCTGCATATTTTGCGGCGCTGGTAAAATCGGTTTTTGCTGTCGCCTCTTTGGCCTTTATACATAATATCTATCCTCCGGTCCTTTATCAGTTCTTGTCGTCTGTAACTGTTTCAGCAGTTTCTGGTACTGTTTCAGCTGCGGGTTCATCTGATCCGGATTCTTGAACCTGTGTGCCGGGATCAGTCTCAGTGTCTTTTGTAGTATCAGCAGCCTGGGCAGCATCAGCAGCTGCAGCTTTTGCATCCTCGGCATCTTTTAGTTCCTGAGCCAGGGATTCCGCTGTCACAGCGTCAGAGATGAGGATGGTCATAAATTTCATGACATCATCAGTGAGGCGCAGATTTCTTTCAAGTTCCTTTACAAGGTCTCCTGTACCGCCATAGGTCAGGCAGGCATAGTGTCCCCGTAATTTTTTTCTGATTTCATAGGCCATTTTTTTGCTGCCCCACTCATCAAGATTCAGAAAAATACCGTTTTCTCTGGCAATGATATTTCTGATTTTATCAAACAGCTCAGTGCGTGTTTGATCCTGAAGATCAGGGTCAGAAATCACTACGGTTTCATACTTTCTCATTTCTTCTCCTTGCGGATATAAAGCCCCGAAATGATTCCGGAGCAAGGATTAAATACAACAGCACCTGCCTTCCAGGTGCTTATCAAAACCATTTTATATACCATCGCAGAGTGCTTTGGTCAAGTTCAAAATTGGCAGCAAACATTGGCAGCTCTGGATATTTGCCATAAGTGTATCAGGGTTTCATTTGTCCACGGCATGTCCTGGTCCCAAGCCCTGCACATGGAGGTGAGCTGTGACCGGCCCGAGATTGGTATCTGACAGTCCTGTCACAGCACACCACCAGGGGCTCCCTGCCGCGGCTATTGGGATACACCCGCCATTATAGCAAAGATCCAATTCAATAATTGTTGTCTTGCTATTTGCCTTTTGTTATGGCATCTAATAGGTTTTGACAATCAAAAATCATTGTGAAGATGCTTGTGAAAGGAAAAGATAGAATGGAGGAACGGTACAATCCTGCTGATGTTGAACCCAAATGGCAGGCATATTGGCATAACCATAATATTTTCAAGGTGTTCGAAGACCCTGCAAAAGAAAAATATTATCTGCTGGAAATGTTTCCTTATCCGTCAGGGAAAATTCATATCGGTCATGTGCGCAATTATACCATCGGTGATGTGGTGGTGCGGTACAAACGAATGCAGGGATATAACGTCCTCCACCCCATGGGATGGGACGCCTTTGGCATGCCCGCGGAAAATGCAGCCATAGACAACAATACCCACCCGGCTGCCTGGACCTATGAAAATATCCGGGCCATGCGCGCCCAGTTAAAAAAAATGGGGTTTTCCTATGACTGGGACCGGGAGATAGCCACCTGCCGGCCTGAGTATTACAAGTGGGAGCAGTGGCTGTTTTTGAAAATGCTGGAAAACGGCATGGCATACCGCAGGGAATCCTTTGTCAACTGGTGTGAAAAATGCCAGACCGTTCTGGCCAATGAACAGGTGGAGCAGGACAAATGCTGGCGCTGTTCCCGGCCGGTGCTTCAAAAAAAGCTGTGGCAGTGGTTTTTCCGGATCACGGATTTTGCCGAAGATCTGCTGGTCTATTGTGACAAACTGCCGGGATGGCCGGAAAAGGTAACATTGATGCAGAAGAACTGGATCGGCAAAAGCGTGGGCTCTGAGCTGACATTTCCGGTTGCCGGCATGGATGCACAGATCAAGGTGTTTACCACCCGTCCGGATACTGTTTTCGGGGCCACCTTCATGTGCCTGGCACCGGAGCATCCCCTGGTGGAGACCCTGTGCAGCGGAACACAACAAAAAGAGGATGTGGCAGGCTTTCTTGAAAAAGTGGGTGCCCAGGAACGGTCCCTGGAAGGTCTGGAAAAATATGAAAAAGAAGGGGTTTTCACCGGCAGATACTGCATCAATCCAGCCACAGGAGAAGAAATCCCCATCTATACGGCCAATTTTGTTCTCATGGGATACGGCACCGGGGCCATCATGTCGGTGCCGGCCGGAGACCAGCGCGATTTTGACTTTGCAAAAAAATACGGGCTTGAGATCCGTGTGGTGGTGCAGCCGGAAAATGAAACCCTGGATCCGGATACCCTGGAAACCGCCTATACCGGACCCGGGGTCATGGTGAATTCCGGCCGGTTTGACGGCATGGCCAGCGAAAAAGCCATTGAAGCCGTCACCGACTGGCTGTCAGAACAGGGCAGGGGAAAAAAAGCGGTTTCCTATCGGCTCCGGGACTGGGGCATTTCCCGCCAGCGGTACTGGGGGACCCCCATTCCAGTTATCCACTGCCCGGACTGCGGAGTGGTGCCGGTTCCGGAAGAAGATCTTCCCATAAAACTGCCTGAAGATGCCAATCTGCTGGAAAAAGGCGGTTCGCCGCTGCCCACCCTGGATTATTTCAAACATGCGGTCTGTCCTGCCTGCGGCAGCAAGGATGCCAGACGGGATACAGATACCATGGATACTTTTGTGGAATCTTCCTGGTATTATCTGCGGTACTGCTCGCCCAGGTTTGACCAGGGCATGTTTGATCAGCAGGCTGTAAAATACTGGGCACCGGTAGACCAGTATATCGGCGGAGTGGAACATGCAGTGCTGCATCTTCTGTATTCCCGCTATTTTATGCGGGTGCTGCACCATTTTGGCATGATTGATTTTAAAGAACCCTTTACCCGGCTGCTCACCCAGGGAATGGTGTGCAAAGAAACCATGACCTGCCCTGAGCATGGATTTCTGTATCCGGAGCAGGTGCAAAAGCAATCCAATGATACCTTTGTCTGTACCCGCTGCAGCCAGGACGTTGACATCGGGCGGGTGATCAAAATGTCCAAATCCAAAAAAAACGTGGTGGATCCCAATGCGCTCCTGGAAAAATACGGGGCTGACGTCACCCGGCTTTTCTGTCTGTTTGCAGCGCCTCCGGAACGGGATCTGGAATGGAGTGAAGAGGGTGTTGAGGGCAGCAACCGCTTTATCAACCGGGTCTGGCGCCTGGTCCTGGAATGTATGCACAAGATTGATAAGCAGCAGATGTCTGCTTTTACCGGACCTGCGGCTGACCTGAAAAATCAGGCAGCCAGATCCCTGTATATCAAAACCCACCAGACCATACAGAAGGTAACAGCAGATATTGATGAAAGTTTTCATTTTAACACGGCTGTGGCAGCGGTGATGGAACTGGTGAATGCCGTATATGCGGTGGATCTGGATACGGCAGACAACCAGATGCAGGCCGTGGTGCTGACTGCCATAGAAAGCATGGTGCTGCTGCTCAGTCCCTTTGTCCCGCATTTTTGTGAAGAATTGTTTGAAAAAATGGGCCATCAGGGATCCATTCTGGAACAGCCCTGGCCCGGTTTCCGCAAAGACAGCCTGGAAACCGATGAAGTGCTGGTGGTGGTGCAGGTCAACGGCAAACTGCGGTCCCGGTTCAGTGTGGCACCGGATGCACCAGAAAATGCCATTAAAGAAGCGGCCCTGGCCGATGACAAGATTGCAAAGCATATCCAGGATAAACCGGTGAAAAAAATAATTCTCGTGCGAAAAAAACAGATCCTTGTAAACATAGTGGTGTAATATGAAACTGCCTGAGAAGAAAACCGGCAATATGCAAAAATCAGTCTGGATAATACTGGGAATACTGCTGATTTCCGGTTGCGGATACCGCCTGGAAGGAGGGGGGTATCTCCACCAGGGGGTCACCCGTGTCGGGGTGGAAGTGTTTGAAAACAACAGCAGCCAGACCCGGGCCGGCATTGATTTTACCAACGAACTGATCAGAGAGATTCAGGAGGAAACCGACACAAAAGTGATGGACCCTGCCGATGCCCCCCGCCGGATCAAAGGAAGGGTCAAAGCCATTACCTTTTCCGTCCTGTCCCGGTCTTCCACAGAAACAGTAATAGAAAGAAGGATCACAGCTGTGGTGGATGTGCAGCTTCTGGACGCAGACGGCGATGTTCTCTGGTCTGCAAATAATTTTTCTTCGTTTGATTCCTATCTGGTGGATGCAGACAGGATAGACGATGAAGCCAGTATCAATGAAGCCCTCCAGATAATTGCCCAGCGGATTGCAGAGCGCCTAGTCAGCCAGATGATGACCAATTTCTAGCAGAATGGATATAATGCAGAGACAGGATCTGCCAGCAGGCAGATCCTGTCTTTATCTAAAAAATCTAAAAATGGTCAGGCATTCACAAGTTTGGAAAGTCTTGAAATTTTTCTGGAGGCGGTTTTTTTATGGATGATGCCTTTTTGGGATGCTTTTTGAAGGGCGGACTGGTTCTGGCGCATCAATTCCAAAGCTGCGTCATCACCGGATTCTGTGGCTGCACGCACCTTTTTCTCCAGGGTTTTCAGTGTGGTTTTAACCGATCTGTTTCTCTGTCGTCTGACCAGGTTCTGTTTTGCCCGTTTTTTTGCAGATTTGTGGTTGGCCAATTTGCGTATGCTCCTTATATTCGTCGATTAAATTGTATTACGGATTATCTTTTAAAAAGAAACAGATATAAAATTTTTTGTTTTTTGTCAAGGAAAATATATTCATGTCCCTGGTTAAAAACACCGCTTCGCTCAGCGGTTTTACCCTTGTAAGCCGTATTTTCGGGGTCATCCGTGATGCATTGATTGCCATGGTCATCGGCACCTCCGCCCAGAGCGATGCATTTTTTATTGCGTTCAGGCCTTTTGACCTGCTCAGAAAACTTTTTTCTGACGGCATATTCAGCATTGCCTTTGTGCCGCAATTTTCCCGGTTCCTGGAGACCGGACGCAGGGATGAGGCTGTTTCCATGGTGTATTCCGCTCTCATTGTCCTGTCTGCTCTGGGTGTTTTTCTGGTGGTGGCAGGTCTGTTGCTGGCACCCTGGATACTGCAGGTCATGGCGCCGGGGTTTGTGCCCGGAGATGCGCAGTTTTCCCTGGCCGTGCTGCTGTTTCAAATCATGCTCCCCTATGTGTATGTCATCATGGTAATTTCTTTGTTCATGGGGGTGCTCAATACGCTGGGTAACTTTTATGTGCCCGGGATGATGCCCCTTGTGTTTAATCTGGTGGTGATTTTGTTCACCCTTTGTGCCACCCGATATTTTGATGTGCCGGTCACAGGCCTTGCACTGGGCGTTGTTTTTGGCGGTCTGGTGCAGCTTGTGTTTCAGGTGCCTTTCATGGTCCGTTGCGGCATGCTGAAACCTGCCCGGTTTGTTTTGTGCCATCCTGGTGTTGTGAACAGTGCAAAAAAAATGGTGCCCTGCATGGTGGGGGCAGCACCCTATCAGGTTAATATCCTGGTGGCTTCTTTTTTTGCCTCTTTTCTGGCAGAGGGCAGTGTGTCTTTTCTTTACTATGCAGACCGTCTGGTGCAGTTTCCTTTGGCTTTGATTGCCGTGTCTTTTTCCGTTGTAATGCTGCCGTTTTTTTCCAGAAAAGCGGCAGCCGGGAATATAGAGGAAATTGTGCCGGTATTTGATACCGGGGTGCGGCTGGTGATGTTTGTGGCCATGCCGGCCATGGCCGGGCTCATGGCCTTGAATGAACCCATTGTCCGGTTGTTGTTCAGCCAGGGCGCGTTTGATGCCAGTGCTGCTGCCCAGACAGCACATTGTCTGTTGTATCTGGCAACCGGTTTGTGGGCATTCATCGGGGCCCGGGTCTTTGTCACCCTTCACTATGCTGTGTCCAGTTTCCGGCATCCGTTTTTTGCCGGCATTATCTGCATTATTGCCAATCTTGTGTTTGCAGCTGTTTTGATCGATCCGTTAGGGATTACAGGACTGGCTTTGTCAGTATCGTTGTCATCTGCGGCCGGATTTGTCTATCTTGTTTTTCATCCCCCGGCACAGGTGAGATTTTCACGCATCCATATGTGTATTTCAGCTTGCAGAGCACTTTTTTTATCTGCTATAATGGTATTTTGCATAAAATGGGCAGCCGGGTTCATCATCACTGACACACCAGGAAAACTGCTGCTTGGTGCAGGTGTAAGCGTCTGCGTGATGATGGGGATGACTGTGGTTGTTTTTGCGGCCAAGGCAATGCGGTTTCCTGAGGTTGATATGGCACTGCACTGGCTGAAAAAAGAGCGGAAAAAGGACTGATTCATATGGCAGTAATTGAAAAAACAGGTTTTTTTCTGGCCATTGCGCTCATGGTTTTCATACTCTTTTTGATTGTGTTTTCGGAGAACGGAGTCAGAGATTATGAGCAGCTTAAATTAAAAAAGGCAGCTGTATCATCCCGGATACAAATAGCAAGACAGGAAAATAAAATCATAGAAAAACAGATTCTGCGGTTGAAACAGGATATCGATTATATTAAACACCTGGCCAGACATGAACACGGCATGGCAGAACCTGATGAACTGATTTTCAAACAACAAAAATAACACAAGGCCTAATCCATGGACCATGAATACAATACCCTGTCTTTGGCAAAAGCATATGAAAGCCAGGGATATTATCAGGATGCAAAAGATATCTATGACAGACTAAATGAAACATACCAGGGAAAAGACACAGACATACAAGCTGCCTGCACGCGCATGAAAAAGGCCCTGGAAAATGCACCTTTTGCCAGGTCCGCACAGAATACAGCACAAACGCGGGGCACTGGCAGCAGCAAGGGTGAAACCCGGGTGGCTCAGGACCTGGAAAAATGGCTCAGGCTGCTGATTCTGAAAAAACGGCTGGGTCTGTTCAAGCGTATTCAGGCCAGGATTTTGTAGCCTGTTTGCCGCATATTTTCATTACCGGGTTAAAACAACGCGGAATCCCAGGCTGTTTCTGACAGCAACAGGTTTGTAAAAGCTCCGAAAGGCACATCTCTGGTATTTGCCGTTCTGGAACCAGCCACCCCCCCGGATAATCCGGTGGTCACCTTTTTTTCCCAGCGGATCTGCAATATTATCCTGGTAGGTCTCTGTCACAGGCCCTATGCTTCTGCGCCATAAACTGTGGCTTTTGCAGGCATCCAATACCCATTCCTGGACATTGCCGTGCATGTCATAAAGTCCCCAGGCATTGGGCCTCAGGGTTTTGACCGGGTGGGGCTTAAAATCCCTGGGCGGACCTGCCAGCCCTGAATTGTAACAATACCAGGCAGTATTGAGCAGGGCCGGTTCCGGCTCTGTGCAGGAAATGGTGGTGATGGGACCGGTGGCAAAAGCGGTGACGGCGCCGGCCCGGCAGGCGTATTCCCATTCCGCTTCTGTGGGCAGCCTGTACCGGTCTGTTTTTTCCAGTTTATTGAGAAAAGCAATGAACTGCATAGCCTCATGCCAGGACACCGAATCCACAGGATATCGGCTGCCCAGCTTGAACGCGGACGGGTTGGGGGAGGCCAGGCGGTTCCACTGTCCCTGGGTGACTTCTGTTTCACCCATATAAAAACTTTTTGAAATGGTCACCCGGTGTTGTTGCTCATTCCATCTCCTGCCTTTTTCAGAAGGGGGGCTGCCCATGACAAACTGTCCTGCCGGAATCAAAACAAATCGCATGCCGATCCGGTTGGTGTATATCCGGGTTTCATCAGCAAAGCAGTTTCCTGTAAAGCAAAAGACAATGATAGAAAAAAACACTGCCAGCACAAGATGTCGGGCAAAAAATTTCATTTTAGTTATTCCTGAAATCGGGTCACCGGTTTTATAAAAATACCTTTATCATATACCCGGGAACCTGTCCAACCATGAAACATGGAGGAACCAAAAAATGTAAAACAAAAATGTATGAAACAGTTTTAAAAAAGTGTTCAGAAATGATATGAAAAGAAAAAAACAAAGACTAAAAAAACAGGAGCAGGGGATGAAAAAAAAAGAAAAACCAGATGCCGGAAAGGCTGCTGCCCAGATCAGCGCCAATCGAAAAAAAAAGCCTGCCCCCGCCGGCGCAATGGCTTCCAGGTCATCCTTGTTGAAAAAAAATGAATTTACCCTGATCATTGCCGGCGCACTGGTTGTAACGCTGGTGGTATTTTTTTTGTTTTTCAGGTCATCTGACTCACAGAATCAGGCAGTGACTGCCGTTTCCCAGGAGACCCTATCAGAAGACATACACGAACGGCTGACATCCATGGAAGCTGCCATAGAAAACATGCAGGCAAAATTATCGTTTGTTGCAGGGGATGGCACTGATGTGGATCCGAATGCCACTCTGGCCCGTCTGCAGCAGCAGATATCGCGTCTCGAGGCCGCTGCCCAGGTGAAATTTGATTCCCTGACCGAACGGGTGGGAAACCTGGAACAAAAGCTGTCTGCTGTCAGCAAACAGGCTGCCGCACCAGAGCCGGTGAAAAAAGACCTTAAAAAAAACACGCTGATGGTAAAAAAATCCACAGCAGAGCAGGACAAAAAAACAGCCACCGTATTTCACACGGTGAAAAAAGGGGAAACCCTGTGGAGTATTTCCCGGAAATACAAAACCACTGTGGCGGCTTTGCGCAAACGCAACAACCTGACCCAGGATGCCCAGATTTATCCCGGCACCAGTATAGCGGTGCGCTGATATACTGTTTTACCGCCCGGGACCAGGTCCTTTGACCATCCTTACCAGTTCAGCCACCTGCTGAACATCCTTGATGCCAAAAGCGGTCTCCACCCCTGAGGAGATATCCACACCCAGGGGATCAGCATCAGCCATGGCTTCGGTGATATTGGTGGAGGTCAGCCCGCCGGCCAGCAGTACCGGATATTGGGCGGCAATTTTCCGGGCCAGGCGGTATTCCCAGGTTCTGGCATTGCCTCCGGGTAATTTTCCCAGCCCGCATTCCACTAAAAAACAGTCGGCAGAGGTATAGGTATGCACCGTGTCCAGGCCGGGAGAACCGGCTGCAAAAACCGCTTTTGTCACGGTCAGTTTTTTTTTCTTCAAAGCATCCACCAGGCCCGGTGATTCCCTGCCATGGAGCTGCACCCCTGTCAGGCCGCAGCTCTCTACATGGGCCATGATCGTGTCCAGCCCGGCATCCACAAACACCCCCCACACCGGCACCTGGCCCAAAAGGGTATGGGCAACCTGCACGGCCCGGGGAATTTCCAGATGTCTGGGGCTTTTGGGATAAAACACCAGTCCGATAATATCAGCTCCGGCCCGGACGCAGGCCTGTGCATTGTCCGGATCTGTCAGGCCGCATATTTTGATGAAAGGGGAATGGTCCGGCAAAGAGTGAAACCGGTATGGGACAACCGCCATGGGGCTATGCATCCTGTAAAAGGGAGCGGAAAAAAGCCCTGCGGTCTGTGGCCAGGACAATGCTTTCTCCCACCAGAAAATTGTATATTCCAGTATCCACGGCTTTTTTTATATCCTGGCGGCAGGAAATTCCCGAGGCTGCCACCGGAAGGATATCCGGGGGAAGAACACCCGCAACCCGCAGGGCCGTGTCAGGGTCCACTTCCAGGGTGGCAAGGTTTCTGTTGTTGATGCCCACTACCTTTGCACCGGTGCCAAGGGCCTGTTCACATTCCCATTCAGAAGATATCTCCACCAAAGGCTCCATGCCCAGATCCCGTGCAAGGACTGTATAGTCTGCCTGCTGATTCCGGGAAAGCAGGGTGGTGATGAGCAGCACGGAACTGGCCCCGGCCTGTTTTGCTTCATAGATCTGGTATGCGCTGATGATAAAATCCTTGCGCAGTACCGGAAGACGGGTGGCAGTGCAGGCGGTTTTCAGATCCTTGAGGCTGCCTTTGAAATAAACCTGTTCGGTGAGCACGGATATGGCCCTGGCCCCTGCTTTTTCACAGTCTCTGGTATAGGCGTGGGGATCCAGGTCCGGGCAGATATCTTTTTTTGACGGGGAGGCTTTCTTGATTTCTGCAATGATTCCCGGATCCAGAGAGGTGCTTTGGGCCATGGCTTTGTGAAAGTCGGCCCTGGCAGGCAGTTTTTCCGCTTCTTTGCGCAGAACAGCCAGGGGCAGGGTGCGGCGGTTCTGCGCCACTGCATCTTGTTTGATCCTGGCCATGGTTTTTAAGAATCCTTCAGGTTTCATCTTATGCATTCTCCCGGGTGAACCGCACCAGGTCATTGAGTTTTTGTTCTGCTTTGCCTGAGTCAATGGCATCGGCTGCCAGCTGGATTCCCTGGTGGATGGCAGGGGCGGCACCGGCTGCCACCAGACCGGCCCCGGCATTGATCAGAACAATATCCCGCCTGGGGCTTTTTTCCCCGGCAAGCACCGACTGGATAACGGCGGCATTGGTTTGCACATCCCCGCCTTTGAGGTCTGCAGGATCAGCATAGTCATCAAAATACTGCAGCGGATCCAGATCATAGGATTTGATATGGCCGTCTGACAGTTCAGACACCCGGGTCAGATCTGTGGTGGTGATTTCATCCATGCCGTCATGGCCGTGAACCACAAAGGCTTTTTCCACACCCAGCAGCTTGAGTGCCTTGGCAAACATCTGGGTAAGGTGGGGGGCATACACCCCCAGTATCTGGCAGGAAGCGGCAGCCGGGTTGGTCAAAGGGCCCAGCATGTTGAAAATGCTGCGGATGCCGCATTCTTTCCTGGCCTGGGCCGCATATTTCATGGCCCCGTGGAAAACCGGGGCAAACATGAAGCCGATGCCGATGTCGTTCACAGCTTCTTCCACGATTTCCGGATCAAGGTCCAGGTTGACCCCCAGGGCTTCCAGTACATCTGCACTGCCGCATTTGCTGGAAACGCTCCGGTTGCCGTGCTTGGCCACGGTGATGCCGGCACCTGCCACCACAAAGGCGGTGGCAGTGGAGATGTTAAAGGAGCCTGCGGCATCGCCGCCGGTGCCGCAGGTGTCGATCACTTTTCCGGATACAGCCTGAATGCGCCGGGCTCTGGTGCGCATGGCCCGGGCTGCGCCGGCCAGCTCCTCAAAGGTTTCTTTTTTGGTGGCCAGCGCTGCCATGAACGCCCCCACCTGGGCCGGGGTGATGGTACCGGAAAAAATATCTGTGATCATGTCAGCGGCCTGGTCCTGGGTCAGGTCCTGGCCTGCGATGATGCGGTTGAGAAGCAGGGTGAAATTCATTTGGCAGCCCCTTTGATAAAGTTGCGGATCAGGCGTTTGCCCACAGTGGTCATAAAGGATTCCGGATGAAACTGGACCCCCTGGGTGGGGTGGTGCTGGTGGCGGATTCCCATGATCTCTCCGTCCTCGGTTCTGGCTGTGACCACCAGGCAGTCGGGAAGATCTGATTCCTGCACGGCCAGGGAATGGTAGCGCATGACCGGAAAAGGACGTAAAAGCCCCGCAAAAATATGGGAGCTGTCGGCTGTGACCACCGATGTTTTGCCGTGCATGATCTTTCGGGCGTGGACAATGGTGCCGCCGAAGCTCTGGGCAATAACCTGGTGGCCCAGACAGACCCCCAGGATAGGAATTTTACCCGATAACTGCCGCACCACATCCAGGGACACACCGGCATCTTCCGGCCGTCCCGGGCCGGGGGAAATCACAATGGCGCCGGGGTTCATGGCCGCAAGGTCCCTGGCACAGGTCTTGTCATTTCTGAACACCTCAACGGTTACCCCGGTATGCAAAAGGTAGTGGACAAGATTAAAGGTAAAGGAATCATAATTGTCGATAATGACAACCTGCATGTTTCAGCCTCCATTTGTATGGGAAAGGGCGAATTTCAAGGCGGTTTCAACACTTTTGGCCTTGTTTCTGCATTCTTCAAGTTCTGCGGCCGGATCTGAATCATGAACAATGCCGGCCCCGGCCTGGACTGTCAGGGTGTTTTTTTCCATGACAGCGGTTCTGATGGTGATGGCAAAATCCATGTTCCCGGTAAACGAGATATATCCGGCAGCACCGCCATATACCTGCCGGGGCCGTTTTTCCAGGCTGGAGATGATCTCCATGGCCCGGATTTTCGGAGCACCGGTGAGGGTGCCGGCCGGAAAGGTGGCCCTGAACAGGTCCAGGGCATCATATCCAGGCAAAAGATCACAGGTGATGTTGGATACCAGGTGCATGACATGGGAGTAGCGCTCAATGACCATGGTGTCAGTCACCTGGACTGTGCCTGGTTCCGCTACCCTGCCCAGGTCGTTTCTGCCCAGATCTATGAGCATGATGTGCTCGGCTTTTTCCTTTTCATCTGAAAGCAGCTCATCTGCCAGGGCCAGATCCTGCTGTTCAGTGGCACCCCTGGGACGGGTGCCGGCAATGGGCCTGAGGGTGGCCACCCGGTTTTCCAGTCTCACCATGGTTTCCGGGGAGGACCCGGCAATGACCATGTCAGTGAAATTCATGAAAAACATGTAGGGAGAGGGGTTGATATACCGCTGGGCCCGGTAGAACAGGACCGGATCCAGACTGGTTGTACAGGAAAAAGGCAGAGAATACACAGCCTGGAAAATATCGCCTTCCAGGATATGGTGTTTGATGGTGTCAACCCCTGCCAGGAACTGGTGGTCAGGCACCTGGCAGGCAAGTTCCACAGGCGGTGTTTTCAAGGGATCGGGTTCCCCGGCCGGTGCGCGGATAATTGCCAGAAGCTGGTCCAGATCCTGACAGGCCTGATCATAGGCGGTATCCGCATCTGTATCTTCCTCCAGATAACAGATGCGCACACAGGTCAGGGTCTGCTGGACATTGTCAAAAATAACCATCTGGTCTGGAATGATAAAATGGGCATAGGGGGAATTTTCGGGCAGTGACACCGGAATATTTTCAAAAAACGAGACCATTTCATAGGTCACAAACCCGGTCAGACCGGTCCAGAAACGCGGAAGCTCTTTTATTTGTGCAGGATGGTATGCCTGGATGATGGTTTTGACCACAGCCAGAGGGTCGTTGCCGTGGGCAATGGTTTTACGCTGTGGATGGAACGTGTTTTTTTGGGTGACCAGTTCCACATGATCGGAAAATACCCGCAGGCTGCCGTGGGCGCGTATCCCCAGAAAACTGTATCTGGCCCATCGTTCTCCACCTTCAACACTTTCCAGCAAAAAGCATTCCTTGTCTGTGGCATGAAATTTTTGCAAAATGGAAACCGGGGTGTGGATATCAGCCAGAATCCGGGTGCATACCGGCACCACATTGTGGGTTTTGGCCAGGTGTGAGAACCTTTCTCTGTCCGGGAATCGGGAGATGATCATGGCAGCATCCCCGGGAAAAAGCCGGGCCCGGGCACCGGTGTAAGGGACAGAGGAATATTGGGGGAACGCGTATTATGGGCCATTGCAATAATTGTCTTACAGGTTTGTTTCATAGGGTTTTCTGAAGTTCCGGGTTTTGGTGTGGTTATAGGTTGACGCGCAAATTAAATGATTTGCCCGGGGTTGTCAAGACAAATGTTTCTGTTAATAGAAACATTTTCCGGATTTTATTGGGCAATTTCTTATAAAATATGATACAAGCATGGCCGGACAAATGATATAAAACAAGGATGCAACCAGATGTTATTAGTGTTTCCGCCGGTGGCAAAACCCTGTGAACCGCCGGCCGGTGTGGCCTATCTTGCCGGGGCACTGGCAGAAAACAGCATTGCCTGCCAGGTGGTGGATGCCAGTATTGAAGGGTTGATGTTTTTGATCAACCAGGATCTGATCCCGACCGATTCCTGGTCCTGCCGGGCTCTGAAGAACAGAAAAACCATACTGGCTGACCTGCAGAACCCTGGTTTGTACACCAACCAGGACCGGTACCACCAGCGGGTGTATGATTTGAACAAACTGCTGTCTCTGGCAGTGGACCAGACCCGGTTCAAAATAACCCTCAGCGATTATTCAGACCAGAGGCTGTCTGGTGTGTGCAGCAGGGATCTGCACAAAAGTGCAGAAAACTTTCAGACCAACCCGTTTTATCCTTATTTTGAAGAAAGGCTCAGACCGGTTTTGTCCCAGTGGGATTCTGCCTGGGTGGGGATCTCTTTGTGTTATCTCAACCAGGCCCTGGTAAGTTTTGCGCTGGCCGGGTGGATCCGGCACAATTTTGCACACAAAAAAATTGTGATGGGCGGGGGCCTTATCTCTTCCTGGATGCGCCAGCCGAATACAAATAATCCTTTTTCCGGGCTCATTGATAACATCATACCAGGAGAAGGGGAAATACCGCTGCTGGATCTTCTGGGAAAGCCGGGCACCTGCAGGCGGCATTATGTTCCGGATTACCGGTTTGCCCAGGAGAACACCTATCTGGCACCGGTCAGAATACTGCCTTTCCGGGGGACCATCGGGTGCTACTGGCGCAAGTGCCGGTTTTGTCCGGAAAAAGCAGAAACCCGTCCCTATAGTTCCAGGCGCGCCTCCCACATGCTGGATGATGTCTTGTCTCTGTATCAGCGGTTTTCACCCGGTACCATACATTTTATCGACAATGCCATGACCCCGGCGTTTTTGCGGGCACTGGCCGGGTCAGAAGCGGATATTCCCTTTACCTGGTACGGGTTTGTGCGGTTTGAAAAAGACCTGGCAGATCCGGATTTTTGTCACCGTCTCAAACGCAGCGGCTGCGGCATGCTCAAGCTGGGACTGGAATCCGGGGACCAGTCTGTGCTGGACAACATGCACAAAGGCACTGATCTTGCCATGGTATCCAGGATTTTGAAGAACCTTAGCCAGGCAGGCATTTTCACCTATGTGTACCTGCTGTTCGGCACTGTTTTTGAAGATGCTGCTGCTGCCGGTAAAACCCTTGATTTCATCCGGGAACACCAGGCATATATTGATTATCTCAACCTGGCGGTTTTCAATCTGCCAAAACACAGCGAAGATGCGCGGGGTGTTGAAACCTGTGAGTTTTACCGGGGTGATCTTTCCTTGTATCTGAATTTTGTCCACCCAAAGGGATGGGACAGAAAGCAGGTGAAGCAGTTTTTAGACAAAACCTTTAAAAAACAGCTGGCCATTGGATCACGGTTTCGCAAAAACCCGGCTTTTTTTTCCTCCAACCATGCCATGTTTTTCAATCACCATATATATGATACCCTGAATATGCCTGGGCACATAAATGCCCGCAGCCAAAAGGGATGAAAATCCCAAAAACCCTGCAATCAAAAATGCATCAGTTGACATAAGGATATGATATGATAGCTGAAATTCTGTCCACCGGAGATGAAGTGATGCTGGGGGATCTGGTTGACACCAACAGCGCCTATTTGTGTGACCGGCTCAAGCAGCTGGGCATGGTGGTCTCCCGGATTACCGCCAGAGGAGATGATGTGGAAGCGGTAAAAGAAACAATTCTGCACATTTCCCGGCGGGCCCGTATCTGCCTGGTTACAGGCGGCCTGGGTCCCACCAGCGATGATATTACTGCCCAGGCCTGTGCCAAAGCGGCTGGCCAGCCGCTGGTGCGCCATCCCGGAGCGTATGAATCCATGAAGACATATTTCGCCCGCCGGGGATTTGCACTGACACCTGAAAATGAAAAACAGGCCTTGCTGCCGGCATCAGCAGAGGTTTTGAAAAATACCCACGGTACAGCACCGGGATTTTTCTTTGGGTTGCACCAATGTCTTTTTTTTTGTATGCCCGGGGTCCCCTCGGAGATGAAACAGATGATGGAAACACAGGTGGAGCCGCATATCACAAAGGTATTTGGCCTGTCACCAAATCTGCATATCCGGCGCCTCACCATCTTCGGGCTGCCTGAATCCCGGGTGGGGACATTGCTCAAGGACTTCAATGACCTGTTTGCTGATATCCGTCTGGGTTTTCGGGCCAGTTTCCCCTTCATTGAGGTGAAACTGGTTTTTGACGGCGCTGATTTGGGTGATACTGGAGAAAAATTTTCTGCCGGCAGAATCCAGGATAAAGAAACCGTCCAGGATAAAGAAACCGCAGGTATGAAAAAAAACGGCGCCCAGGCCTATTTGGACCAGGCAGGGCACTGGGTTGTCCGGCAGCTGGGCAAAAAAGTGGTATCTGTGACCGGTCTGTCTCTGCAAGCCGAGGTGGGCCGGCTGTTGAAACAGCAGGACCAGACCCTGGCTGTCGCAGAATCCTGCACCGGGGGCCTGATTTCCCATTTGATCACCGAGGTGCCCGGCAGTTCAGATTATTTTCTTTTGTCGGCTGTCACCTATGCCAATGCAGCCAAGATAAAGGTGCTGGGAGTTGACCCCAAAACCCTGGAAACCCACGGAGCAGTCCATGAAAAAACAGCCCTGGAAATGGCACAGGGAGCAAAAAAAATATCCGGAGCAGACTGGGGGGTTTCCACCACCGGCATTGCCGGGCCCGGCGGCGGCCCCACCGCAAAAAAAGTGGGAACCGTGTGTATCGGTCTGGCAGGACCAGGGGTGGCAGATGCCAGACAGTATCATTTTACATTTGATGACAGGGGCAGAAACAAGAAAATCTTTGCAGCCATGGCCCTGGAGGTTTTGCGCCGGCAATTGACAGGAGAGGATGCAGAGATGTGAAAAAAGATATCAGAAGCCAAGAGGGCTGCAGCCGAGACGCCCGGGTATAAAGGAACGCTTTACAACCGGTCAGAAACAAAGCGGTTTTAAGACAAAGAAAGGGCAAATATTTTTTTATACCAGGCCAGGGTATGGGTTTCAAATTCAGCCTGATGGGATTCAGAAGACATCTGGTGGTCCCCGCCTTTTTGTATGATGCATTTTCTGGGGGACTGCATTCTGTTAAACAGGGTATGGGCATTGGATACCGGCACCACCTGGTCCGCATCTCCATGGAAAATCAATACATGGTGAAGGGCTGGTGCCTGGTTTGTCAGATCAAACAGCAGATTTTGTTTGAAAAAATCCAGGGGCAGGGCAGGCCGGGTGTCATTGGCCCGGGTGGGGATGTTGCGGATGGTCCGGCTTTTTACCGGTGCGGCACACAAAACCCCGCCGCAGACATTGGCCTCTGTTTCTTCCAGGGCCTGCCAGGCGCTGATGCAGGCGGCCCCTCCCATGGATGAACCAAACACCCCCAGATTGGTTGATGTTATTTTCATATGCAGGATATGTTTTACTGCTGCCACCAAATCTTTTGTGCGTGTGGCAAGGGAGGTGTCCAAAACAAAATTGCCCTGGCTGTCCCCGCATCCCCGGTGGTCAAATCTGAAAAAGGCCATGCCGTTTTCCGGCAGCAGCCGGGACAATACCGTTTGTTTGGCTGAGTGCCTGCTGCCTTCCAGGCCGTGGGACCCCACCACAAGGTGCGGCTGGTCTGTGTCCGGTAAAAAAAGCTCCCCTGTCAGGGTGAGGCCGTCCACTGTAAAATTGGTTTCCAGAACTGGATATTTGCTTTGCATCTTGTTTTTATGCCACCAAATCCATATAATATCAAGTTTGAATTGCACCTATCAAGGCAATCTCATGTGGCAGCATCCTGTTCAGCTGCGGGATATGCCCACAGGGGGCCTGGAAAAATATGTGGCGCTATCTCTTTATGCGATTGCCCTGTTTCCTGTTGCATTCATATAAAAAATCATGGCCTGAGAGACCACAAAAAAATGATGAAAGTATAAACAGTCAGTTATTAGCTTAAAGCTTAACACTAAAATACAAAAAGAACAGATGGATACAGATGGCTGTAAAAAAGCGAAAAACCTGTGAGCTTGACATCATTGACCTTGCCTATGGCGGCAAAGGCCTGGCAAAACCGGATGGATTTCCCGTGTTTGTGGACCGGTGCGTTCCCGGTGACACCGTGCTTGTCAAGATCATCAAAAAGAAAAAATCCTGGGCAGAAGGCAAATTAATAAACATCATCACCCCTTCTTCTTTGCGGCAGGAAGGCCGGTGCCGGTACTGCCGGTTTTGCGGGGGGTGCAAATGGCAGCAGATTCCCTACCACACCCAGCTGGCATATAAAAAACAGCACGTGGTTGAATCCCTGGCCCATATCGGCAGATTGTCCCAGGTGCCGGTGCTGGATGTTATTCCCTCTGACCAGGTGTATGCATACAGAAACAAAATGGAGTTTTCCTGTTCTGCAAAACGCTGGCTCATGCCCGAAGAACTGGCGGATGAGACCATTTCAAAGGATCTGGGCATCGGGCTGCATGTGCCGGGCACCTTTGACCAGGTCATTGATATACGTCAATGCGAAATCATGCCGGATCTGGGCAACAGGATCCTGGCCCATATCCGGGAGTTTGTGAAAAAATCCGGTCTGCCTGCCTATCATCTGCGCCAGCACACCGGATTCTGGCGCTTTGTCATGCTCCGGCATTCCGTGGCCCATGACCAGTGGATGGTCAACATCGTCACCCGGGACAAAAACCTGTCTGTGGTCACAACCCTGGCCCATGAACTGGCTGAGACTTTTCCGGAGATTGCATCCATTGTCAACAATATCACAGATGCCAGATCCGGGATCAGCATGGGCAAAGAAGAGGTGCTGCTTCACGGCCGGGATGTGATCACAGAGCGCCTGGGCCGGTTTGCATTTGAGATATCTGCCAACTCCTTTTTTCAGACCAACACCAGGGCCTGTGAAAAACTGTATGATATTGTTGCCCAGTACAGCGGGCTTACAGGAAAGCAGACAGTGCTGGATCTGTATTCAGGCACCGGCACCATTCCCCTCTGGCTGTCAGACAGGGCAGCCCGGGTTACCGGCATAGAAATCATTGCGGCTGCGGTGGCAGATGCCAGAAAAAATGCCAGGCTTAACCGGATTGAAAACTGCCGGTTTCTGCAGGGGGATATCCGGCAGGTCCTGCCGGAACTGGAGCAGACCCCGGATGTGGTAGTCATCGATCCGCCCCGGGTGGGGATGCACAAGGATGTGGTGGCCCAGGTACTCACGCTTCGGCCGGACACCATTGTTTATGTTTCCTGCAACCCGGCCACCCTGGCCCGGGACCTGGAAATGCTTTCTTCTGTATATGCGGTGCAGAAGGTCCAGCCGGTGGACATGTTCCCCCATACCTACCACATAGAATCTGTGGCCCTGCTCACCGTGCGGTAAGGTCCACAGATGGTTTTTTTTTGCCATCTGTGGACAAAACGCCCGCTTTTGAAGGTTATACCATGGAAATATTGGGGATGGTGGTATCAGAAACCTCTGACTTGTTCAGGGGTTCGGAAAACAGGCAGTTGAGGATGAGCATGTCATCGTCTTTTTCCACATTGACCTTGTAGGGCAGTTTGTTGAACAGCTTTATCATGCCTTTGTTGTGCGGAGAGGTATAGGCAATCAATCCCTTGATGCCGTTTTCCCGTGCAGCGGTTGCCAGCTTTTTCTGGAGCACCCTGGCAATTCCCATGCCCTGGTATTCCCGGGATACGGAAAAAGCGATTTCTGCCATATTGATAATGGTATTGCGAAAATATTCTCCCACGGCAATGATTTTTTCAAATCCCAGTTCTCCGATGGTGGCCACCATGGTCAGGTCATTTATATAATCAATTTCAAAAGTGGTTTCGATCTGATTGTGAACAAAGCTTTTTTTCTCATGGAAAAACCGGGAAATGATGTCTCCTCTGTTCATGGTGTAATAATGTTCCTGGATGCTGCGTTCATCAATGGTTTTGGCCGGACGGAAGGTGATGGGAATCTCCTGGATGACAATGGTTTCCTCATATTTAAGGGGATAGACCCCTTTGATGGCCTGCTTGAATTTACGTTCCACGTCAATGAGATCCAGCTCTTTGGCCTTGGAAAACAGTTCATCCCTGAAGTCTGGATGGGCAATGCTGATCAGGGCCATGGCACGTTCCTGAAGGGTTTTGCCAAACAGGTTCACCACCCCGTATTCCGTGGCCACGAACTGCACATCCCCTCTTGGGACCACCACGGCAATATCTGACATCCGGGGGATGATCCGGCTGGTGCGCCCATTGTCTGCTGTGGATGTCATCATGAGGATGGATTTGCCGCCCGGAGACATGGCAGCACCGCGTGTGAAATCCAGCAGCCCGTTGATGCCGGTGTAATTGTTGTAGGGCAGGGCATCTGCTGCCACCTGGCCGGTGAGATCAATGGACATGGCGGTATTCAAAGATATCATTTTGTTGTGACGGCCGATGATGGTGGGGTTGTTGATGTAGTCAGAGGGATGAAATTCAATGGAGGGATTGTCATCAATGAATTCATACAGCAGATTGGATCCCACGGCACTGCCGGCCACCAGTTTGCCGTCGTTGAATCCTTTTTTCTTGTTGGTGATAACCCCCATGGAAAACAGGCGCATCATAGGCTCTGATATATACTGGGAATGAACCCCCAAATCATTTTTATCAGCCAGGCACACCATGGTGGCATCATTGGTGACCCCCAGACTTGTCTGGATGGTGGAGCCGTCATCAATGAGCCGGGAAATATGCTTGCCGATGTTATTGGCGGTTTCCAGCTCGGGAAGGGGCTGGATGGTGAGCAGGTCTTCTTCATATTCAACAATATAATTTACATCATTGACATGTATAAAGCTTCGTCCCAGGACCCTGGGCATGTTGGGATTGACCTGGCATATCACCAGGTCTGCAGACTCACAGGCCGCCATGGTGATATCCACAGAAACCCCCAGGCTCATCCACCCGAAATCATCAGGAGGAGATGCCTGGATCAGGGCGGCATTCAACGGCATGAGCCTGGATTTGAACAAGTGGGGAATCTGGGACAGGTTTATGGGGGTGATAAACCGCTGGTTTTTGTTAATTTTACTTGGGGATGCTGATCCCAGGTAAAAGGAGCGGATATTGAACTGCCGGGAATGGGACCGGTTGGCAATCAGGGTCAACGGACCGCTTTCAATGCTTAAGAGCCGGACGATTTCAAGATCTGTAAACCGGGCCGAAGCCTTGGACAGCTCATTCACCAGGTGCTGGGGTTCACCACAGGATGATCCGATAAATACCCGTTGTCCCGGTCGTATATGCTGTAAAGCATCTGCTGCGCTGCAGGCTTTCTGCACGTATGCATCTGCCCAATATGTTGTTTTTGGCATAATTTATGTCTCCACATTTGGTTTTATCTTGGGATAATAAACAAAAATCCGGAAAATGGGAACAAAAACCGGAAAAAAAGAACCCACTGGATAAAATCAGAAAATTGATTAAATCATCTGTTTTTTTCATTTTTATCCTTGCGATTTTCAAACAAATTATATATATATTCTACTCAATTATGCATTAAATGAACTTGATTCATAAAATAACGGGGAAGTAATGGGCATACATGAGCGGAAACAAAGGGAAAAACAGCAACGGCGCAAGGACATCATTGATGCAGCCCAGAAGATTTTTTCCGTAAAGGGATTCAACAGCGCAACCATGGAAGAAATTGCATCTGAGGCTGAACTGAGTCCTGGAACCATTTATCTGTACTTTAAAAACAAAGAAGAACTGCACACCTCCCTTTCCATTGATATACTCAAATATCTGTCCATCCAGATTCACAAGGTGGTGAATCTGGATATCTGTGTAGAAGAGAAAATTGAACGGTTCCGGGATGTGTTCATTGATGTGTATGACCATGATGCAAGTATTCTGATCAACCTGTTTCACCTGCAGTCCGGGGAAACCCTTCACAATTTGTCTGACCAAGTGATGGAGCAGCTGAAATACAATTCAGCCCAGGCCCATGGTGCCATCATCCAGGTGATAAAAGAAGGGATTGCAAAAGGCATTTTTATTGATGAGCATCCTGTGGCCCTGGCAGATGTGTTATGGGGCTCCTATGCAGGGGTGGTGCTCTGGGTGGATTCCAAAAAAAAGCTCAATGACCAGAAAGATTTTGTAAAGTCCACACTCATTACTGCATTTAAGATTATCATCCAGGGATTAAAGGCAAAATAGCATTATTTGCAGAGCCTGTGAATTGTCTGGGCGTGCCATTCCCCCCTTCCTGAGAAGGTGGGAATGCCTTTTTGCCTTAAATGATCTGCAATCATGGAAAAGGTGGCACCCTGGTTTCGCATGTCCTGGATCATGGCAAGTACCTCGTCTTTTGTATAATGGGTGCCCGAAGTATAGCTGGTGGTTGTCCTGGGCGGGGGATCTTCTGGATTGTCATCAGCGGTTTCTTTGGAATGCATGGCGTTGAGGGTGGCGAAAAACCGGGTCACTTCATGGTGCTGTTTAATTTGTGCTTCCGTAAGAAGTTCATGGGACGTGACCAGACGTTCCACCTGATCAGAAAGGTTTGCCAGGTGTTCGAGTATTTCAGGCATGATATCGCGGCCCTGCCACGGGGCAGAGTCCATGCTGTTAGGATACGGGTTTCTTCTGTCCCGGTTCATGCGCCGTTCCTGTTCAGGGTAATATTTTCCGGCCATGTTCTTGCGGGTGCCTGCTGTATCTTTTTTCTGGGAGCTTCTCAGATTTTTCAAAAAATCATTCATCACTGCATCTCCATGATTGAATGCGATTTATAATATAAACAAATCGCCACCAGTTTGTGTAGGGCTTTACCTTGGCATCATATTAAGAAAAATATTACCATAATATTAGAAAAAGTCAAAATATTTATGCCACATTGTGTCTGTCAGGCATTGGAATATAGCTGAAACAGTTTTGTATGAACAGAATCAGGTAAACCCGCAGAGATTCCGGCAGCAGAAATATGAATGCAGCAATCGTATCAAATCCTGGGAATGCGTGTGATTTTATGCGCGGCGATTTTCAGACCTGAATAAACGCATTGTTATTCACCGCACAAGATATCCAGGTCAGGGATATGCAATTTTATTATAAATTGTAAAAACTGGGCAGGCCAGTGCAGAACAGAATCAGAATCTGCCTTTACGGAATTTTTTTTTGGGTTTTTTCCCGCCTGAGTCTGCCGGATTGACTTTTATCTGTTTTCCTTCATGAACAGTTCTGTTCAAAGCCTTGATAGCCTGGTCAGCTTCTGAATTACTGGGCATCTCAACAAAACCAAACCCTTTGGTCCGGCCGGAAAAGCGGTCAGATACGATCTTTGCTCTTTCCACCTCACCATATTCACCAAAAATGGTCTTTAAATGGTTCTCCGTTATTTGTTCAGATAAATTGCCGACATAAATATTCATGTAACATCCTTGTTGTACACTTGTTTATAAGCCATCTTATGTAGGTTTCACTTTCCGTAAAATAATTTTTCTAAAAAATGGCCATTTTTTGAGAAAGGGTTTTTTGGTTATGGCAAATTATAAATGGGAAAAAAACCAATTATAAGGGCCTGGCGTTTTGAGAGCACAGTATCAGAAAACCGCGGGTTAAGAAAGATGAATTTTATCATCCCGGACTTGTGAACAATGCTTGCTGGATACCGGTTTTGCATCAGATACGACTGGTACCGCCCTCAAAAGGGGTTCCTATTGCATTTCAATACGGGGCGCAACCTTTTTTTTTCGAACCAAAACGCCCGCTTCTCAGGTGCCTATGATTGTCAGAACGCTGCATTAATGACATGGCATATTTAATGACTTATCAAGGGGCCGCATGTATGCGTACAAGAAATTTCGTTCATCTGCTGTTGCAGTTTTGGGGTAGCAGGGACAAAGTGAAAAGAAATGCGAAATTGCTGGTGGGCCGTCAAGGGATCGAACCTTGGACCTACTGATTAAGAGTAAATGGTCTGAGTGCCATTTTGCAGTGTTCTTCAGCTTTTTGGGCGCAAAAATGGGCGCAAACGGTATAAGTGAGACACTTTGTATTATTCATTTTCAGCCAGATATTCGCCATATTTTTCCATTTGTTTCTGTAAATATGTGCGCATGACATGAGCATAAATTTTTGTTGTGGCGATGTCGGTATGCCCTAAAACTTTCTGCACAATTTCCATTGGTATTTCGGCTTCCAACATTTCCGTTGCAGCGGTGTGACGCATTTTATGAAAACTGATATTGAAGATACCGCAGGCAACCATATATTTTTTAAAATAATGGGTGTAGGTGTCCGGGTGGGCCTGCCAAAAAATGGGACCGGACTTTTTTTGCTTGCCCATGTATATTTTTGCCTGGGGAACCAGGGGGATGGTTCTTTCTTTTTTACCCTTGCCAACAACCCGCAGAGTGAAGCCCTCAAAATTCTCCCATCGGGCGTTGATAATTTCTGACCTTCTGCATCCTGTAAAAAGTGCAAACTTGCATATCCGATAAAATTCAGGGTCGTTTTCTTTTAAATATCCGAAGAGCTTTTCCTTGTTGTCTTTTGAAAGGATGACCGGCTGAAGATCATCAACCTTGAACATTTGAATCTTAGGGACCGACATTATATAACCGTCATCTTTGGCCTGGCGGAAGACCGCCTTTATATGCCGCAGATATGTGTTGATAGATCTTTTGCTAACCGTACCCTTTTTTTTATCAAACCGTTTTTTTCTAAGGGTCCTTTTAAATTCTGCAATGTCTTCTGAAAGGTATGTTCTGATGCTTTTGTCTCCAAGCACCTTTATAAACATATTGATGGATGTTTGATAAATTTTTTCTGTCTTGTCTGAATCAAAATCTTTGTTTTCCAGGAAGGTCTTCAGGTAATCCGATATGGGGGTTTTGCGGAAGTCTTTCAGTTCTTGAATTTTGCGCTTGTTGTAAAGCTCAACAAAAGCAGCTGCCCGGTCCAGGGCAATTTTTTCTTTGCTGGTCTTCAGGGTTCTTTTTTTGTTCCTGGCATACTCTATATAATAACAGTTGCCTCTTTGAAAAACCCTGAAACCATCAAGCTTGAAGCCTGTTTTGGTCTTCTTAAATACAACGGCAGACATGGTCTTTACCTTTCTTTGTGTCTCTTTTAATGGCCTATTTTACCCATTAAATCAAGGGCAAAAGAATCTGCCTCATCGCTGGCGTTGTCTGCAAGCTGTGACCTTCTATATTGGTCTAAAGATTCAATGTCAAATATCCAAGGCCGGGTAAGGAGATCCGGGTCTTGAAATCCATCTATTTTTTTTTCTTTGGCCAGCTGGATCAATCTGTCTTTGCCAATGTTAGAGTGCCGTACCGCCTGGTTAAGTTTCAACCATTTTGGCGGTACGGCATCCTTGAAGGACATTTTGGCAATGATTTTCTCAGCCAGTGAATTTATGTCAAGTTCGGTTTGCATATTCAATAAGTGATTACTATACAAAATTAAAAAGTTTAGTTGAAGACGAAGGGTTTTTCAGGTATGCATGAATATTGTGGCTTAAAACCTTCATGTTATAATGTTGAACAGC
>DATFKQ010000157.1:0-28097 GCA_035268565.1 Desulfotignum sp.
TACCCGTTCCCAAAAAGGATTGCTGTCAGACCAGGATGTCATCTCTGAATACCCGGCAGCGGTATCAGCCATTAACGGCGGCAGAAAAGCTGCGGCTGCCATGCACAACCTCATGTATGGTCTGGCGTTTGCCGATCCTGACAAAATGATAACCCCCCAGACCCCTGTCCAGGATGTCAGTGCCCTGCACCAGGTGGCACCATCCCCCCAAAATATTTTTGACATGGCAACACAAAAACAGGACCAGACAGCGCATACCAGCCGGACGTCCGGACAGGCTGATGCAGGATCCACCGGCTTTTCTGAAAAAAATGCCCTTAATGAGGCAGAGCGCTGCCTGCAATGCGGATTGATCTGTTATGAAAAAACTGCCGGCAAAAGCTGACAACCAGGAAACAGGCTTTCCCATGCCCCTGTCCGACCGGGTCACTGTACTGGGAAATTATATCATCAACCTGTTTCTGGTTACAGGAGACAAAGCAACTGCCCTGTTTGAAACCGGCATTTCAGGCATAACAGACGCGGTTATTTCTCAGCTGGAAGCACTGGGGGCGGCACCTGATTATCTGATTTTAAGCCACCCCCATTCAGACCATGCCACTGGGCTTCCCGGCCTGATGACACGCTTTCCCGATGCTGTGGTACTGGCAGCAGCAGGTGCTAAAGAATTTATCGCCCACCCCAAGGCAGGGCCTGTGATGCTGGCAGAAGATGCTTTCATGTCCAAAGGCCTTTTGCACAGGGGGATCACCCCGGGCCGCCCCCCTATTGATACAGTGCCGGACCTCTCTGATGCACGGATTGTCACAGACACAGCCGTTCTGGATCTCGGGGGTGTGACCCTGGAGATGATACCTGCTGCAGGACATTCTCCCGGAAACATCATAGCCAGGGTCCAGGATATTGTGTTCTGTTCTGACAGTCTGGGATTCCATTTTCCGGGCAGAGGCTTCTGGCCGCTGTTTTTCACGGGAGCAAAAGCATATTTGTCCACCATGACATACATACAAAGCCTGGCACCTGCCATCATCTGTCCTGCCCACCTGGGACCATTAAAAAAGGAAACAGCATCCAGAGGGATTCAGGCTGCCATTGATGCCACCCATTCGTTCATCAACCGGGTGACCCGCACCCGGCTGTCTGACCACACACTGTTTGCACAACTGCTGGAGGAAAGCTACAGGGATGAATTCACCATGTATACAAAGGAAAATATTGCAAACTGCAACCAGCTGCTGGTGAAACGGGCCAGACAGTTTGCCGCGTGAGCAGGTCCGGGCCTTTTGCCATGGGAAAAAACCAGAAAAACTTTACAGAACAGATCCAGCCTTTGCGGGATGAAATCGACCGGATAGATTCAGATATCCTTTCTTTGCTGGCCAAGCGTCAGGAACAGGTAAAAAATGTGGTGGCCCTTAAAAAAGCCTGCGATGTACCGGTCTTTCATCCTGCCAGAGAAGAGGATCTGATTTCGCGGCTCAGAGCCCAGGCGGAAGAAAAAAAACTGGATCCTGATGTCACAGAAGACCTTTTCCGGGTTATCCTGCGCCACTCCCGGGTCAACCAGGCCTGTGACATGCACCACAAAGGCATCCGCCCTAATGCCAGGGTATTGGTCATCGGCGGTTCCGGGCAGATGGGGGCCATGTTTGCCGCTTTGTTTGAAAAATCCGGGTACCAGGTCCGGATTCTCACGGAATCCGGCTGGGAAAACGCCCCTGTTCTGTGTGCTGATATCGACCTGGTCCTGGTGTCTGTGCCCATTGAAAAAACCGCAGGGGTTATTGAAAAGATCTCACCGTATCTGCCGGAAACCGCCCTGCTGGCTGATCTGACATCTGTAAAAAAAGAACCGGTTGCTGCCATGTGCCGCTGTCACAAAGGACCTGTTCTGGGCATCCATCCACTTTTCGGCCCCACCACCACCTCTTTGGACAAGCAGATCATAGTGGTCACACCGGGCCGTGATCCTTCCGCCGGTCACTGGCTGGTGGAACAGCTGGGTCTGTGGGGGGCGGTCCTGGTGCAGTCCACCCCGCAGGAACATGATGAGATCATGGAAATCGTTCAGGCACTGCGCCATTTTGCCACTTTCTGCTTTGGCAGGTTTCTGTTTGAGCGCCAGGTGCATATCCAGCGGACTCTGGAATTTTCCAGTCCCATCTACCGGCTGGAGCTGGGTATGGTGGGAAGGCTGTTTGCCCAGGACGCGGGGCTGTATGCCCAGATCATTTTTGCCACAAAAGAACGGCGGAATCTTTTAAAACAATTTATCACCTCTCTGAACCAGCATCTGGACATGCTGGAGAATAACGACACCCAAGGGTTCATCCAGCAGTTCAACGCCATCTCCCAGTGGTTCGGTCCTTTCTCCGGCCAGGCCCTGCGGGAATCCACTTTCCTCATCAACCGGCTCATTGAGCGATTCTAGCCGGCAGCGCCTGGGGTCGGGCTTGAACCCACCTTACAGCTAATAGCTGGTGAGCTTGATTTCTATGCGCCGGTTTTTCCGATACGCTTCTTTGGTATCTGCAGGGTCAATGGGGTGGTATTTGCTGAATCCGGCAGCAGCCATGCGTTTTTCCGGAATCCCCTGCCCGCTCAAAAACTGGACCACGGACAGGGCCCGGGCAGTTGACAGCTCCCAGTTGGAGGAAAAAAATTCATTGTTTATGGGCACTTTGTCACTGTGGCCGTCAATGCGCAGAATCCAGTTGATATCATCGGGAATTTTTTTTGCGACCATAATAAGGGTTTGGGCCAGTGCGGCCAGATGTTCCTTGCCTGCACCCCCCAGGGTGGCTGAACCGGATGCAAACAACAGTTCCGCCTGAAACACAAACCTGTCTCCCCGGACAGCAATGGCCGGGTTTTCCCCCAGGATCTGTTTGAGCCTGCCGAAAAACTCCGACCGGTACCGGGTCAGTTCATGTACTTTTCTGGCCAGGGCAATATTCAGCTGTTTGCCCAGATCTGCTATTTTTTCATCCTTTTTTTCACCAGCTTCCTTTGCCCGGGTCAAAGCGGTTTTGATGATATCCAGCTGGTCTGTAAGCCTGGAGATCTGATCTGAGAGCAATGCCACTTCAGCCCGGGCAGAAGCAGATAACTGCTGTTCTTTTTCAATGGCCTGTTTCTGGGATGCCAGTACCGCAGACAGTGCCTGGATCCGGATATCCTGTTCTTCTATTTTTTCCTGGGCCAGGATGGTGGTTTCTGTTTTATCCGCCAGACGGGCTGCCAGGCGTTTGGACCGGTCCCGCAGCACTGATACCTCCCGGTCCCTGGCTGCCAGAGTGGCGGCCAGATCTCCCACCTCCTGTTCGAGTTTTTCTCTGACCTGCTGCAGGGCGGTAATATCTTCATTAAGGCTGGCAATGGTGAGCATCTGGTGTTTGATTTTTGCCTGGTCCTGTTCTGATTTTGCCGAATAATCCGCCACCTGGGACATGAGGATTTCCCTGTCTTCAGACAGGCCGATGATGGTATCTGACAGCCGGGAAACCTGCGTCTCCAGCTGAATTGATTTTTCTTTTTCCAGCCCCAGCATTTCAACCAGTTCGTTCACCTGGGTGTGCAGGCGGGCCAGTTCGTTTTTCTGGCCGTAGAGCACCTCACTGAGCAGAAACTGGGCCACAACAAAAATCATCAGTACAAAAATCACCACCATCAGCAGGGCTGAAAGGACATCCACATATCCGGGCCAGGCTGTTATAGGACTTGCGCTTCGCCGCGCTCTGGATAACATGCTGTCTCCTGTCAGGTTGTCGGGTCAGAAGATGAATCCGAAGGTTTTTTCTGCTGCTGTTTGAGCAGCGCTGACATGGCCTGGTTGTTTTTGTGCACCTGGTTGATCAATACCCGCAGGTTGTTGTCTATGCCCCGGAACAGTTCAGCAGATGCGGCCAGGCCGCCATCAGGAATCTCGTCGGTGTCCACCAGCCTGGTAACGCCGGACAGCCACTCTTCCATCTCATTGAAAAACCGGTTCTGGGCATGCCCGGCCTGGATATCTATGAATCCCAGAACCAGGCTACCCCCCAGACCGAAAAGGGAAGAAGAAAATGCCGTGCCCATTCCCTGGAGCGGGTCCTGGAGCCCCTGCTTCAACCGTTCAAACAGATTGACAAAATCTCCGGTGCCCACCTCCAGGCCGCCGATGACCTGGCCCACGGTACCGATGGTCTGCAAAAGTCCCCAGAAGGTCCCCAAAAGCCCCAGAAACACCAGCAGACCGATCATATATTTGGAGATCTCTCTGGCCTCATCCAGGTGTCCCCGGATGCCGTCCAGCACCGTACTCAGGGAGCCGGCTGACAGCCGGAACCGGTCCCGGTGAATCTCTTCCAGGTGTTTGGCCAGAGGAGACAGCAGGGTGGGCGGCTCCACAGTGGACAGCCCCGGGTCTCCGGTACGAAATTTTTTGATCCATTTTATTTCAGGCTCCAGCCGCAGGATCTGGAACACATTGATGGCAATGCCTACGCACAGGGCTGCCAGAATCAGCAGATTAAACCCCCAGTTGGCCATGAATGCGGCCTTGAGAGGCACTGCCAGCAGCAGACAGACGCCGGCCACCACCAGCAGGTAGATAAAGGTGAGAAACAGGTAATGCCGCGGATTTGTCATAAAACGTCTCCTTGAATGCCCGAAAAAAATTTCGGGCATCTGGTATAATCACATAATCATCAGGTTTATATGTATGCAGTCTAAAATTTGTATGCAAATGATGCGGTATTGTCAAGGTGTGAGATACAAATCTCACAAAACCCTGTCATGTTTCTTTTCCATATGCTTTGAGCTTTTTTAGCAGGGTTTTGCGGGTAATACCCAGACGGCGGGCGGTCTCACTTTTATTGCCCCCGGCTGCGGCCAGGGTGGACAAGACAGCTTCTTTTTCAATGCTGGACAGGGGCATGTTCTCCAGGCTGCAGCCCGGAGAAGACAATACAGAATCCAATGGTGTATCTTCGGCGGTAAAGGTCAGATCCGCCCGGGTAATGTAATCTGTTCTGGCCAGAACCACGGCCCTTTCTACAGCATTCATCAGTTCTCTGACATTTCCGGGCCAGGCATACCGGATCATGGCATCCATGGCATCCGGTGCAAACCCTTTGATATCCCGGCGGTTTTTTTTAGAAAAATGCCCCAGAAAATGCAGTGCCAGTTCCGGGATATCCTCGGGCCGGGTCCGCAGGGGCGGTATATCAAGGCTGACCACATTGAGACGGAAAAACAGATCCTGCCGGAATTCCCCTTTTTCCGCCATGGTTTTCAGATCCCGGTTGGTGGCGGCAATCACCCGCACATCCACCTGGATGGTTTCATCGCTTCCCACAGGGGTGATCTCTCTTTCCTGGAGAACCCGCAGCAGTTTGGCCTGCATGGGCAGGCTCATTTCCCCGATTTCATCCAGCAGGATACTGCCTTTGTCCGCCTGGAGAAACTTTCCCTTGCGTTTTTTTTCCGCACCGGTGAACGCCCCCCTGGCATGGCCGAACAGTTCAGATTCCAGAAGGGTCTGGGTGATGGCTGCGCAGTTGATGCGCACAAAGGGCCCGTCTTTTCTGGGGCTGTTGTCATGCAGGGCAGCGGCAACCAGTTCTTTTCCCGTGCCTGATTCCCCGGTTACCAGCACATTGGTGTCTGTGGGGGCCACGATATTGAGGGTATCAAGCAGGGCTGCCATGGCCGGGCTTTTCCCCAGAATATTGTGGTGAAAGGAGGTGGATTTGAGGCGTTCTTTCAGGTTTTTGTTTTCTGACTGCAGCAAAATACGCTCCAGTACACGCTCAATGGTCAATTTGAGCTTATCAAAGTCCAGCGGCTTGGTCAGATAATCATAGGCCCCGATTTTCAGCGCCTCCACTGCTGTATCAACCGATGAATAGGCCGTCATCATGATCACAGGCAGGGAGGGGTTGTATGCGCATATCCTGGACAAAGCATCCATGCCGGACATGCGCTTCATTTTCATATCCATGAGCACCATGTCAAAGCTGTGGGAGGTGACTTTTTCCACACCTGTATCCCCGTCATCAGCCAGGTGCACCGCATATCCCCAGTCTGTTATCAGGGTTTTGAGCATCTGTGCATGGGCCGGGTCATCATCAACCACCAGTATATTATATTTCATGGGTATTATCCTTTGGGGAATTGAAAAGCCGGACAAAAAAAGTGGTCCCCTTATCTTTGGCACTTTTTACCCGTATTTTTCCCCCGAGTTTTTCCACCAGCCGGTGCACGATGGAAAGGCCCAGACCCGTACCGTCAGGCCGGGTGGTAAAATAGGGATCAAAAATATCCGCCAGCAGGGTATCGTCCATGCCGCAGCCATCGTCTGTGACACGGATCTCCAGATCCTGGTCCGGCAGAATATCTAAAACCGTCACCTGCAGGGTGCCCCCGTGATTCATGGCAGCCAGGCTGTTCATGTACAGATTAAGCAGAATCTGGTTCATGCGGTCCGGATCCGTATAAAACCGGGACCGGGCAGACCGCATATCCACCTGGGTGGTGATGGCTTTTTTTTCCAGGTCATGGGCCAGCAGTTTTAAAGAATGGGCGATCATTTCCCGGATATCCACCTGTTTTTTTTCCACACCCATGGGCTTGGCAAATTCCAGCAGCTGGGTGATGGAGCGGTTGATGCGCGCCACCTCCTGAACCATGATCCGGGCGGTTTCCACGTCATCAGGATTGTCTTTATACCGTTTTTCAAAATAGGTGGCAAAACCCTTGATGGAGCTTAAGGGATTTCTGATCTCATGGGCCACCCCGGCTGCCAGCTTGCCGACGGCAGCCAGGTGCCTGGTGGTTTCCACCTCTTTTTTCAATTTTTCTGAAAGGGCTTTGACACTTATCAGACGGGCTTTTGTGGTGCGAAACGCCTGGAATACCATGAGAGAAAAAATACCGGCACATCCCATGACAAAAAATATGACCCCCTGGCTGACCGCATGCCGCAGCAGCCTGGCCTGGGCCTGGTCAGCCTGTTCCATGGAAAGACCCACCAGGATCACGGCATTTTCCTCTCTGGCAAAATTTTTTTTCGCTCCATTTTCCGTATCTGGCAGCGGCCCTGTTTCCGGGCGGTTCATCATCATGTACATGCCGCGCATATGCATATGACGTCCCGGGAACCTGCTTTCCATGGGGGTAAACAATTTATATACCTCAAACACCTTTTCCTTGTCTACCATCCGGGACCGGTGGGATGCCGGCGCAGCAGCCTCTTCATTTTGAAAACCGGCATCCGGGAGATCTGTCAGAACCTCACCCACCTGTGCAGGGTTGCTGTGGGCCAGAATGGTGCCATTGTCTGCAACAATCATGATATATACCACATCAGGCTGCATTGATGTTTCCCGGAGAAGGTCCTGGATCCGCCGGATCCCCCAGTGCATGGTCATCATACCGGTGCGGGTGCCGGCCTCAAAGGTCCGTATCAGGGAAACGCCTTTGGCCAGCTGCTGGTCTGTTATGTGGGATTTGAGCTTTTCCATCCGGTCCAGGGTCAGCACCGCAAAAATAGGGGTCAGCACCACAAGCACCCCTGCCAGCATGAGCGGGGAGATAAAGGTGGAAAATGATGTGGGCAAAAACTTTTTCATGGTTTTGATTGTATAGCAAAGACCATACCAGATGCAATACATACTGTGTTATACAGGTGTCATGGTTCAGTGGCCCGGCAGAATCCCGGGCCGGACACAGGACGCTTGGAGAACGGCATACAGATACCGGTTTCCCCCAGCCAGGACGGCCGTGTCTTTCTGTAACACCCAAACCATTGGCAAACTGCATACAAAATACCCGGGTGGATACCGGAACCGGGTAAAAAAGACACAACCGCATATGGAGATCACCTGAAACCCACATAACAAAAAAATAAAATTATCACTTTAATTTCAATAAGATATAATTATATTTCTTATATGGCACGCGCTTTGCTCTATTCATTTACCAGACAATACAGATATCAGCAAAAGCATGTGAAATATCTGAAACAACCAATAATGTACACCAAAGGAGAAACCATCATGAAAAAGACAATTATTCTCATCACCGCACTCATCGGCATAACATTTATGGCCACCCAGGCTTTTTCCCGGGGACCGGGAAAAGGCATGGGCGTTTACGGCCCGGGCACAAACTGTCCCGGTATTGGCCAAAATGCCTACAACGATCTGTCCAAGACCCAGCAGGATGAACTGGCGGCCCTGCGCCAGACATTCATTGACGACACCTATGAACTGCGGACATCTTTGATGCAGAAACACAATGAGATCCGTCTGCTCATGGAAACCTCTGCACCTGACCGGGCCGAGTTGACCCGGTTGTCAGACGAGGCTGCCGATCTTATGAAACAGCTCCAGAAAAACCGGATTGATTTCATGCTGGCAGCCAAAAAAGTGGCCCCTGAACTCCGGTTCGGCCCGGGCATGGGCAAGGGATATCACAAAGGCTATGGCAAAGGCAACTGTCCCGGGAAGGGTCAGGGATATGGTTCGGGCCAGGGTCGAAAATACAGTGGCGGACAAGGGTATGGCTGCGGCAGGTATTAGGCCGATCCCGTATCCGGCAGCCACAGGCAGGGCCTGAGGTTTCGTGCCGCCAGCACACAGTAAAACACCACCACCCATATGGCAGTCCCCTGAAAAACCGGCAGTCCCGGAATTTCAGGGGACTGTTTTTTTATGCCCTGTTTTCTTTTACCACATGGTTTTCCAGGGTGCCGATTCCCTGGATCCGGGTCTGCAGATGGTCTCCGGGCATCAGGTACTTCGGCGGTTTTCTGGCAAACCCCACACCTTCAGGTGTACCGGTGAGAATCAGGGTGCCTGGTGCAAGCGTGGTGGACTCGGATAAAAAGGCAATCAGCTGCGCCACAGAAAAAATCATGTCCCTGGTATTGCTTTTCTGCATAGTCTGGCCGTTGAGCACGCTTTCAATGACCAGGTTCTGGGGATCAGGCACCTCCTCAGGTGTTACCAGAACCGGTCCCAGGGGGCAGAAGGTATCAAAGCTTTTTCCCCGGACCCACTGTCCCCCGCCGGCATGTTTCTGCCACCGCCGGGCAGACACATCATTGGCGCAGGTATACCCCAGCACATAATCCAGGGCATCGGCTTCGGACACATGTTTGGCAGGTCGTCCGATCACCACCCCCAGTTCCGCTTCATAATCCACCTCTGGTGTTTCCAGACAGGAAAAGGGAATAACGATCTCACTGTGATGCGGGGTTACCGCTCCGGGATTTTTCATGAACACCACCGGGTACCGGGGAAGGTCCATGCCGGTTTCCTTTGCATGGCCCCCGTAGTTGAGCCCGATGCAGAAAATAGCACCCGGGATAACAGGGACTTCCAGTTTTACCACTGCCAGCCGCCTGCCGGTATCAGCAATCCCGGCATAAACATCTTTTTCCAGCACGGATGCGGTGGCACCGTCATAACCGCACCCTGTGTACACTTTGTTGTCCGGTGCCCTGAACCGAATAATCTGCATACTTTTCTTTCTCCTGTACTTAAGATAGACTATTGGTCATGCATATGCATTTACCACAGAACCAGGATAAATTGAAACGCATTTTTGCGAACCGTTCTTCACAGTCCGCTGATCTGATCCTGCTGGTACTGGCCTCCCAGAATATTGCGGCCTGGAAGCGCCCCGGTCCCAAGGGGATGGATATCTTTACCCCGCAGGACCAGGCAGCAGCAGCCAGATTCCATGTGGCCGCTTATTTCAAAGAAAACCGGACCGCTCAGGATCTGCTGCCCGGTCTACCGGCCGGGCCTTCCGGGTTCACCACCCCGGCCGCCTTTGTCATCATGGGCCTGTTGTGTGTCATCCACCTGTACCTTGACATGACCGACACCCGGTGGGACCATATCCTGGCCTATGGGGCATCTGCCATGTTCATCCGCCAGGGGGAAACGTTCCGGGCTGTCACCGCCCTGTTTCTGCATTCAGACACCGGCCATCTGCTGGGGAATCTGGCAGGCATCCTTTTATTTGCCGGACCGGTGATCCGGTTGTCCGGATACGGCACCGGTGCGTTTTTCCTGTTGTTTGCCGGCACCTGCGGCAACCTGGTCAATGCAGGATTCCACGGCAATGCCCTTTTGTCCATCGGTGCTTCCACCGCGGTCATGGGGGCTGCCGGCGGGCTGTCCGCCTTTCAGATGATGCGCAAAGGCCCCCTTCGCAAGCGGGACCGGATTCTGCCGCTCATTGCCGGTGCCACCCTGATGGCATTTTTAAGCCATGGGGAAAACACCGATATCTGGGCCCATGTGTTCGGGTTTTTATGCGGCCTTTTTGCAGGGGTGTTCTTTTTCCCACTGGTATCTGCCTTCCGCCACCCTGTCAGAGAACCTGCGGCCCTGGCAGTCACCCTTTTTATCCTGGCCGCTGCACTGGCAAAAGGGTTCACCGGGTAATACCAGCACAAAGGTTGCAGCCGGGGGGCATGCTGGACCAGTTTTGGCATGTTATCCAGCTCTGCTCCGGCCGCTTCTGCTTCCTGCCCCGGCTTCTCTGGATTATTTCCAGAAGCACTGCTGAAACTGGCGCACCCTGGCACGGGCAAGGGCGATTTCCCGGGTCCGGCTGCCGGCTCCTCGTGCGGCAAGGCCTGGCCGGTAAGGAACCTGCACTATTGCACGTACCATATGGAAAGCACCATTCGCACGCCTACCACATAGAGCAGTATGGCAAATATTTTTTTCAGCCTGTCCACAGGCAGTGCATGTGCGAGCCTTACCCCTAAGGGAGCAGTGCATACGCTGGCTGCAGCAATACCGGCCAGGGCGCCAAGGTTTACAAACCCCAGGCTCCAGGGGGGCAGGCCCTCTGCGCTGAGTCCATTCACAACATACCCCAGGGTGCCGGCCACGGCAATGGGAAAACCGATGGCAGCTGACGTGCCTATGGCTTTGTGCACCACGGTGTTGCACCACATGAGAAACGGTACAGAAAGGGTACCTCCCCCGATCCCCACAAAGCTGGAAAAAAGTCCGATGATGCTGCCGGCAGCAAATACCCCCCCTGGGCCGGGAATGTCTCTGGCAGGTGCGGGTTTTATACCCAGCAGCATTTGTGTGGCCACATAACATAAAAACAGCGCGAAAAACCCCTTTAAAAAATTGGTGGACAGCCCGGTTGCTATCCAGGTGCCCAGAAACGTGCCGAAAAGGATACCCGGGGTAATCTTCAACACCACCGGCCAGATGACGGCACCGCGTTTATGATGGGACCTGAGACTGGAAATGGAGGTAAAAACAATACTGGCCAGCGAGGTGCCCAGGGCCAGATGCAGAATATGGGTATGGGCAACGCCCTGGCCTGTAAAAACAAAGGTCAGCATGGGAACAATCACAAGTCCGCCGCCTATTCCCAGCAGGCCGGCCAGTACCCCTGCCACCGATCCCAGGGCAAGATACAGTAAAATACAGGACATAATGTTTTTCCTTAGGTGCTGTGTGCTGCAAAAATATGCATAACAGGCCCAAGCAATATATCGTTGGCAATAGAAAATCAACCCCCATTCGGTATTTATCATAACTGATTGAAATTATATTATAATTATTGAATAAGGGGTTTGTCCCGGACAAGTAGAAAACCAACAGTATGAAAATCGATGCAATTGGCTTTTCAGACGCCTCTCTTTCACAGAGAACTGATTTTACCGGGACCAGGACACAAAAACAATTGCATGTCAGGACCTAAGAATGGTAGATAAAATGTCTGTCATCCTCAATAAAAACATATCATTTGCCTTACCCGGAAAAAAAAGGAGATCCGCATGGAGAAAAAACTGCATTATGGATGGATCGTCATTTTCATGGGACTGATGACAACAGTGGCAGCCCACGGGTTCGGCCGGATGGCCTATACCCTTTTGCTGCCGGCCATGAAGGACGGGCTTTCTTTTGACTATACCCAGCTGGGCCTGCTGGGTACGGGCAATTTCATCGGGTATCTTTCCATGGCCATCATCGGGGGATTCCTGGCTGCCAGATTCGGTCCCAGAACGGTTATTACAGCAGCTTTAGGGCTCATGGGCGTGACCATGATCCTGACAGGGCTTGCACAGTCTTTCGGCTTTGCCTTTGCCATGCGGCTTCTTACCGGTCTTGGCAACGGGGCCGCTTTTGTGCCGGCCATGGCTTTAGGATCGGCCTGGTTTGCCATTAAAAAACGCGGGTTTGCCACCGGCATCGTGTCTGCCGGCATCGGGCTGGGCACATTTTTATCCGGTTTGATCGTACCCTATATTTTAAAATCATATAATGCAGACGGGTGGCGGTATTCCTGGTATATCCTGGGTACCCTGGTGCTGGCGGTGGCAGTGCTGGTGGGTATTTTTCTGCGCAACCAGCCTGCTGACAAAGGCCTGGTGCCGGTGGGACAACCAGAAAGCCTGAACAACCCGCAACCGGCTGCCAAAGTATCTGCCCTGGACTGGGGCAGTGTGTATAAAATGAAGTCCCTGTGGTTTCTGGGGGTGGTGTATTTTTTTTACGGCATGTCCTATATAATTTACATGGTGTTTTTTGCCGCTTACCTGGTAAATGAGATGGGGTACAGCCAGGCCTGGGCAGGCGGGTTATGGGCCATGGTTGGCGGGCTGAGCATCTTCTGCGGCGTGATCTGGGGCAGCATATCAGACAAAATCGGAAGAGGCAGAGGCGCCGCCCTTGCCTATCTGGTTCTGGGAACATCCTATCTGGTATATGCCCTGGTCAAGGTGGAAGCCGGATTTTATATCTCCGCCATATTGTTCGGTCTTACCGCCTGGAGTATCCCCACCATCATGGCGGCGGCGGCCGGGGATTTTGCCGGACCCAGATTCGCCCCGGCAGCCCTGGGCTTCATCACCCTTTTTTTTGGTATCGGCCAGTCCATCGGCCCGGCCCTGGGCGGTTATCTGGCTGATACCACCCAGTCTTTGACCCCCCCCTTTGTGGTGGCAGGGGCCATCTCTCTTTGCGGGATGGTATTTTCCCTATTTTTAAAAAAACCTGCCCGGGAACAATGAAAAATATTGCCTGAAGCATAATCCAGGAACAGGATCGACAGCCATGAGCCATAACGCCTGCGACCAGAAAGTTTTGGATCACATCCTAAAAGATGCCTTTGCCGGCCACCTGGGGGCCAGGGTGGAAATTCCCGCCCCGGGCCACAGCCGGGTGTCGTTGACCATCACCAAAGCCATGACCAATTTCCACGGCACCACCCATGGCGGGGTGATATTTTCCATCAGTGACATGGCGTTTGCCGCTGCCTGCAATTCCCACGGCCGGGTGGCGGTGGCCCTGAATGTGAGCATCTGTTTTTTAAAACCCAGTTTTCCCGGTGACCGCCTCGTGGCTGACGCCCGGGAAGTCCACAAAGGCCGCCGCACCTCTTTGTATGACATCACGGTGATAAATGAAGACACGGGAGAGTTGATCGCAAAAAGCCAGGACCAGGCATATCGCAAAAAGGACCGGATCTTACCGGACAACCGTCCAGCCGGCACCACCTGATCCTCAGCCATCCTGAACCTGATCACCTTTTTCATCCTGTTTCTGTCAGGGGCTCAGGACCGCAATATTTTTCTTAACCGTTGGTCTGGACACCCTGAAACCATGGGCGGGAAGAAAGGTGTGACACCCGGTGGCAAGCAGCTGCTGCCAGGAGTGTATTATCTGCCCGACATCATCCCCAAAGGGCGGCAGGATTTTTTTGGGGATCACGCCGAACATGCAGTCCCCCACCAGAACGATTTCCCGATCCACCACCACACTTATTGAGCCGGAAGAATGCCCCGGGGTTGCCATGACAGTGACCGGCATGTCAAAAAACGGTCTATTGATTTCTGAAGCCGGCATTACATCAGGTTCACACCCGGGAAATACCAGTTGTTTCGGTTCAATGCCGGTTGCCAGGCGTTCCATGATCCGTGCAAAAAAGGTGATGCCCCCGGGCACAGAAGACAGCCCTTTTCTGAGATATCCTGCCTCTGCCGGATGCACCATGATCCTGCTCCCAAATTTTTTCTGCAAAAAAGCGGCATTGCCGGCATGGTCATAATGGGTATGTGTGAGGATCACCTTGTGGATGCGCGTGATACCCAGCCGGTGCAACTGCCTTGCAAGAAACCTCTGAAATGCCGCAGGCCCGGTATCCACCAGAATACAGTGGCCATAGCCGGTCACCACATACACATTGGCATACAGACAGATGATCCGGTGAATCCGGATGCCGTTTTTTGTGATCCAGGTGTTCATATTTCCTTTGAATAGCATATTCCTCATTCAGGGGGAAGCATTGCAGATGTTAAAACCGTTTTTTTTCACCCGGGAATGTGGTAAGACTGCTGTGTAAAAATGGTTGAATTTTCCAGATGATTCTTTGGAGGCATATATGAAACCTTCTTTTGACAGCGTCCTGATCCTGGGGGGCGGAGTTGCCGGCATGGCAGCCGCCGGCACCCTGGGAGATGCGGGTATAACAGTGCACCTTGTTGAAACCGCAGACCGGCTGGGCGGCCATGCCGCATCCTGGGCCTGCATGGCCACTGATGCCTGCCGGCAGTGCGGGGCCTGCCTGGCCCAGGACATGGCGCACCAGACAGCCCTTCACCCGAAAATTTGTGTTCACCTCAATACCACCCTGGATACCCTTGAAAATACCGGGCAGGGATTTGCCGTCCGCCTGACCTCCGGCGAGGCGATCCCGGCCGCCAGGATCATACTGGCCACGGGATTTTCACCGTTTGATCCTGTCCCCGCCCTGCTGCCGGGCCTTCATTTCACAGAGCATGACAAGGTCATCACCACGGCCCAGCTGAACCAGATGCTCAAAGAAGAAACCCTGAAAGATTTTCTGGGCAATGCCGCCGCCCCTGCCATTGCCTTTATCCAGTGTGTGGGTTCCAGAAACCGGCAGCTGCAGCGCGATTTCTGCTCCCAGGTCTGCTGCAAAATCTCTTTGCGCCATACCCGGAAGCTGCTGCATATTATGCCGGATGCCAACATCACCCTGTTCCACATGGACCTGCAGACCATCGGCAAGGAAACCCGGTGCCTGGCTGCAGATATGTCCGCTGGAATTGACATGGTCCAGGGCGTGCCGGCGGAAATACTCACAGATGCACAAACCGGCCGCCTGCGCCTGGTGACCGAAGAGCCCGGCACCCGGTCCAGGACAGCCAGAACCTATGACCTGGTGGTGCTTTCCGTGGGCATGGCCCCGTCACCGGAACTGAAAAAACTAAAGGACCAGCTGGCAATCCTGCCTAACAGCTGGGGATTTTTCAACACGCCGGACACCGCTTTACCCGAGGGAATCCATGCGGCCGGGTGTGCAGCCGGTCCCAAGGATATCCTGGGCGCAAGACAGGAAGGCTGTATAGCAGCTGCAAACGTCCTGAAAGAAATGGGACATGTCCCGGAAAAAACCACAGATCTGCTGGTCTGGGGAGACGGGGCCCAGGCCCTGTCGGTCACACGCACCCTTGCAGAAAAGGGGTACAGAACAACCTGCTTTGGCAAAAACACCCTCCCTGGGGAGCCGTCCTTGGATGATGACCAGGAACCCGTGTTCACAGCCCCGGACAGAATCCTGGGTGTGGACGGAACCGCCGGCTGTTTCACTGTCTGGTATGAACAGAACGGCATACGCAGATCCCTGACCTGCGGGGCCATCATTGCCGCGCCTGAACCGGAATACATACAACCTGCCGAAAAAGCCCCCCTTGCCGGGGCCATGGAAGTGGCGGAATTTTCCCGCACCCCCGCGGAAAAGCTTTCCGGCCCCATTGCCATCCTTTTAGATTACACCGGACCTGCATACAAAAAAGGGGCCCGCCAGGCCCTGACTTCTGCCATGGCTGCACGGGCCGCCGGCAGGCAGGTCACGGTAATCATGCACAAAATGCTGGTGCACGGCGCTTTGGGCCAGCAGCTCTATGACCAGGCCCGCACAGCAGGGGTACGGTTTCTGCGGATGGAAAACCCGGCAGATATCCAGATACAGAAAACGCAAGGCAAGTTTTCCCTGACCCTTGATGAGGCCACCCTTCCCGGTATTCCCATCACCTTATCCTGCAGCACCCTGGTCCTCCCGGCCACCCCTGTACCTGGCGAAGAAATCAGCAGCGCAGCCCGGCTGTTAAAACAGAAACAGGACAGAGAAGGGTTTTTACAATCCCCCAATGTCCGCCACCGGCTGACCAAAAGCCCGAGAAAAGGGATTTATTTTGCCGGAACCTGTCATGATGAAGTAGATGATACCGATCTGGCAGCAGAACTGGATTATATTATGGCAGACCTGGATGCTGCAGGTACTGCCCGGGAATACGGGGTGGAAGTGAACCAGAAAAAATGTGCCCAGTGCCTCACCTGTCTGCGCATCTGCCCCCACCAGGCCATTGTGCTCAATGACAAAGACCGGCCGGAAATTGTGCCGGGCACCTGTTCGGGATGCCACCTGTGCGTGGCCAGCTGCCCTGCATTTGCCATTACATCGGAGATGTTTTCCACAGACCAGGTGGCGGACCAGGTAAAGAAAGGGCAGATAGCTGTTCTGGCCTGCCAGCGCTCAGCCGCCCTGGCAGCCGGCCCCCTCGACCTTAAAGATCATATCAGCCTGATACAGATTCCCTGCGCCTGCCGCATCAGCCCGAACCTGGTACTCAAAGCCCTGCTCAACGGGGCGCAAAAGGTCATTGTGGCCGGGTGTCATCAAGACAACTGCCTGTCCATGGACGGCAGTACCATTGCCGAGAAAGAAATGGCAAAGATGCAGGCCATGCCCGGGCTTTCCCCGGAAAAAGTATCCTGGCACCCGGTGGCTGCCAATGAAACACAGACATTTGCCCGTATCATTTCTGATGCCAAAATTTCGTGAAGGACACTGACTATGAAAACCGCAACCCCTGACAAAGATACAGAACTGGCCGGACTGCTCAACAAAATGGCCAGAGGAGACAATATTGACGAATGTTTGACCTGCGGGGTCTGCAGTTCCCGGTGCACCTGGTTTGACGGTCCCGGCGGCCCCATGCCCCGGCAGATGGTCCGAATGGCCGCCCTGGGACTGGAAGATGCTTTGGTGGACAGCAGCATGCTCTGGGACTGCCTGGTATGCAACCGGTGCACCCAGGAGTGCCCCATGGGCATCACCATGGACCTGGTCGTCACCCGGGCCAGGGGACTGGCCGCTGCTGCAGACCAGATCCCCGATGACATCAAAAAAGGCATCAAAACCCGGCTGGAACTGGGAGATGTCAACGGATTGACCAAAGAAGAATTTGTGGAAACCGTGGAATGGATGTCCGAAGAGTTTTCCGATGACATGGAAGACCCTGATGCGCAGATCCTGCATGACCAGCCCGGATCCAAATTTTTGTACCTGCCCAATCCCCGGGAACTGGGCATAAACCTGATGCATCTGACAGCCATGGCAAAGCTGTTTTACGCCATGGGCGAAACCTGGACCCTGTCTTCCCTTCATACCGATGTCACCAACTGGGGGTATTTTGTGGGCAAAGATGATGTGGCGGAGAAAATGGCCCGCATGGTGGTGGAACCTGCCGAAGCTTTGGGGATAGAGGCCCTTGTTTTAAGTGAATGCGGCCATGGATACCATGTGCTAAAATGCAAAGTGGCACAGCTGCTGGGCAGAGAACCGAAATTCACCGTGGTCAGCATACCGGAACTGTGCCTTTCCTATGCACAAAAAGGTATTCTCACATTCGACCCGGATGTCCACCCCTATGAAATCGCCTACCATGATCCGTGCAATGTGGCCAGAAAATCCGGTGGATACGATCCCCCAAGGCAGCTGCTGGCCATGTGCTGCCACGGTGTAAAAGAGCTGATTCCCAATCGGGAGGACGGGGTATGCTGCGGCGGGGGCGGCGGACTTCTTCAGGATTCCACCACCACAAAAAAACGCATGATCACAGGCAAACCCAAGGCGGACCAGATGCGGGCCACCGGACTCAAACACCTGGCCACGGCCTGCCTGTCGTGCCACCGGCAGCTGGGAGAGCTGTCCAAGCATTTTGAGCTGGGCATGAAAGTGGACACGGTGGCTGCCCTGGCATCTGAATCCTTGGTACTTTAATGTATGCTTTATTCCAAAAAACTGTGATGAACTGCATGTTCCAGCCGGCAGGCCGGCTGGAACATGCGCACAAATTATATCAAAATGTTGAATTTTCCCCTGATTTCTTTGTCTGCGTCCGGAGAAATTAGTGCAGGGGCCGGCATGGAAAGCATATTTTGTGCAATGTCTGACGCCCGCTTTCTGGCATCCAGACTGCCGCCCTCTTCCCATTTGCCCAGATTTTTCCGGTCGGTCACGCCATTACCGGAAAAATATTCTGATCGTATATGGGCCATGGTATGGGGGGAAGTCATGAAATTTCCACCAGGACCTGTGTTCTCTATGGCTTCCAGCGCAAGGTGATCTTCATCCACTGTTATGCCTTTCAGTGCTTTCATGCAGTTTCCCACAATTTCATCATCAATAACAAATTGTTCATGGGCGATGGTGAGCATGGATTCCAGCATGCCGGCACTGTGATGGATATAATTGGACCCGCCCATGGCCGCCAGTATGGATGTCAGGGCTTTTTCCCATCCTGCCTGGATATCAGGTACTTTGCTGTCCGACAGACCGGAAGAATTGTAATTGGGCACTTTGATGTGGTGGGCCAGCTGGGAAATAGCTGCATTCATCATGCCGAATTCAACAGCACCGCCTGAGTATCCCATGGTGGCCAGATTGGCAAGCCCTGGAATGCCGCCATATAAAATCGGTGCCCCGGAATTGGTCAGCATGCATATGGTAATACCCGCCAGCTGCTCTGCATGGAGCTGGGCAAGGGTGCCTGCCATGGTCAACGGCGAAGTGGAACCGGCCATGGGTGCGCTGGACAAAACCACAGGAATCAGGTGGCGGTTTGCAGCCTGCATAATCCGTGTGGACTGGGTACAAAGTTTTAAAGGGCTGATGGCAAAGGAGGTGATCACTGAAATAAATGGCTTTTTCTGGAGAGCCTCCCTGCTCCCGGCAATGATGGAAGCCATGTCAATAACATTTTCAAGACCTTGTTCATCATTCACACCGGACATGACATGCTTGGTTGAAGCAGCCATGCAGGCATAAAACATATTGATGTCATAATCTGCTTTATCAATATCAGTGGGAATACAGGGTCTGACCAGAAAATGGATATTTGCCAGCTGGTCCACAAGGCGGGATACATTGTAGAGGTCTTTTAATGTGGTGGCCCGCCTTTCGCCGGTTTGGGGATCCAGAATCCGGATGGCCGCGCCACCGGTTCCCATATGAACCCGTTCTTCGGTCAGATCAAGATCATGTTTGCCATCCCGGCTGTATAGGATGACCTGTTCATTTGCTTTTTTGGCGTTTTCCATAATCATGTCCCGGTCAAACCGGATGCGCTTTGCTTTACTGTCTACTGCTGCCCCGTTATCCGCCAGCAGCTGCAGTGTATCATCAAGTCCGGATTCATAGGAAAAACCGGTTTTCTCCAGAATGGACAGGGATGCGTTATGTATGGTTTCTATCTGATCCTGTGTCAGTGGCCGGTATTGTCCGCCGGCAAGGCCCAATAGATTCATATTTTCCTCTCTATTTGTCTATACCGCTTTTTGGTCTTCAGACCAGTTATGTTTCAGGTCACCATCCACAGTACCATGCACTTTTTCCCTTTCCTCGGCAAAATCAAATCCTGTCCAGATACCGATGGAGTTGAGAATGGAATCCTGGGGGTGATACTCTCTGAAAATTTTAAAATAATAGGCAGCCTCTTTGCTGTTGATGACGGCTTTGGGGTGACGGGCTTTGATCTCTGTAAACTCTTCATCGCTCATCTGGTTGGCGAGCCGTTCCCCCAAATCTTCGCATCCGGCACCCTGGGTATATTGCACCTTGTACCGCCATAAAATCTCGTCGGGCAGGTAATCAGTGCCCTGGAACGCTTCCCGGAGAATCCATTTTTCAATTTTGGCCCCATTATGTTCCTGTATTTTCAATTCAGGGGGTATCAGCATACCCAGCTTGATCATTTCCACATCCAGAAACGGCACCCGCAGTTCCAGGCTGAAAAGCATTCCCATGCGGTCAGCCCGCTGCAGATTGATGTTGTGCAGATTTTGAATGCACCGCCGGGCCTCCAGATTCAGTTTATCAACTGGAAAGTGTTTCATATAATGATATCCGGTAAACACTTCATCCGCACCTTCACCGGTCAACACCACGGTACAGTGTTCAGCAGCTGCCTTGCAGGTAAAATAACAGGGGACTGCACACCGAACCAGAGACGGGTCATAGGTTTCCAGTTTGTTGATAACAATGGGCAATGCTTCATAATATTCTTCTTCGGTAAAAACATATTCATGATGGGTGGAACCAATGTGTTTTGCTGCGATCCGGGCGGCTTTGATATCATCACTGAGTTCTCCGTTCAGGTCTTTCATGCCCACCACATAGGTGTGAAGATTGGGAATTTCATCGGCAGCAATGGCGGCAACCAGGCTGCTGTCAAGTCCACCGCTGCAAAAAGAGCCCACCGGGATCTCAGGATCGGCCAGGAGCCGTTTTTTCACACTTCTGATAAAGGTTTCCCGTATCGTCTTGGCAGCTGATTCTTTTTGGGTCATTACATGTTCTTTTACCGGCGGCACTTTGTAATACTGGACAAAACCTTCCGCCGGGGTGTAATAATATCCTGCGGGAAATTCATGGACCTCTTCGACACCGGCAAGGCTCATGGCCCCCAGTTCTGATGTAAAGTACAGTTTTTCATCTATGTACCCGTAATACAGGGGCTTGATGCCCACAGGATCCCGGGCCAGTAGAAAATCATCTCCATCAAACAGGGCAAAGGCGAACATGCCGTCCAGCTTTTCAACACAGGACGGGCCAAATTCCTGGTACAGGTGAAGAACGGTTTCTGTGTCGGAAAGGGTTTTGAATTCATATTTGGACGTCAGCCCGGACCGAAGCGCTTGAAAGTTATATATTTCACCATTGGCAATAATGCCTTTTTCCCCGTCATGTGTCAGAATGGGCTGATGCCCGGTGGCAACATCCACAATGGACAAACGGGTATGGCCCAACGTAAAATTGTCACCGCTGTGAATCCCCCTGTCATTGGGGCCCCGGTGCGTCAGCGCATCCAGCATTTTATTAATGGTTTTTTCATCCTTGACACCAAAACATCCTGCTATACCGCACATAACCATTTCCTTTCATCTTTGTATTATGCATTGAATAAAAATATAAATGAATATTTTTATTATAAAAGTTTCATTTTAATATATTTTGAACAGAAATATATTAATGAATTATGTTCATATAGTCAAGTAACTTTTGGTGTTATTGGTTTTTTTCTAATATCCGGGGCCGGCATTATCCGGGTCCTTTTCAAAAACATGGTCAGATATTTATTCTGGATGTGAAATTAAAAATCATTGCAGGCCAGGCAGCAAAACTATTTTTCTGCACACGGAGAGTATGTTATACAGTCAGGATTGTGCAATTGTAAAAAACATCAAAGGTGACCGCATGGCAAATTTTTGGCATTCCTCCACGGATGTGATAATCATCGGCAGCGGTGCTGCCGGGTTGTCTGCCGCCATTGAAGCCCGGCAGGCAGGGGCCTCTGTCCTGGTTTTTGAAAAAATGAAAATCACCGGAGGCAATACCCGCATCAGTGACGGCGGCCTGTCAGCACCCGGAAATTTCATGCAGAAACGCCGGGGGATAACCGATTCGCCGCAAATGTTTTATGATGATATCATGCGGGCCGGACTTGGGCTTAACCAGCCGGAACTCGTGGAACTATTTGCACAAAACGCGGCAGAGGCCATTGACTGGACCAGACACCTCGGTGTCCAGTTTCAGGACCGCCTGGACAAATTCGGGGGCCATTCCACAGCCCGGTGTGTCACCATTGTGCACAATGCCGGCCGTGATATTACCAAAGCCCAGATCAGGCAGCTTGAACAGCTCCAGGTACCCGTACACACCCGGCATGCCATGGCAGGCCTGATAACCGATAACAGCGGCACTGTGACAGGTGTTCGTATCCGGTCAGATGTGCAGGAACCCCCTGGTACTGCAAAACCGGACAATGCTTCAGGCAAAACAAAAAATATCCGGGCCCGCCGGGCGGTGGTGCTTGCCACAGGCGGTTTCGGCAGTGACGTGGCCTTTCGCAGCTGCCACAATCCCCGCCTGGATGAAACCATGCAGACCACCAACCACAAGGGCGCCACTGCAGAAGGCCTTGTTGCCGCCCTGAAAATCCATGCCATGCCCCTTCATCTGTCCTGGATGCAGCTGGGGCCCTGGGGCTGCGCTGAGGAAAAAGGATACGGCAAAGGCTGCCGGTTTGCCTCTTACAGTATCTTTCCGGCCGGTATCTTGGTGAACCCTGAAACAGGGAACCGTATTGTCAATGAATGGGCAGACCGCCGGACCAGAAGTGATGCCATTTTGGCCTGCGGACGTACCTGCGCCGGTATCGTGGATGCAAAAGGGGCACAGAAAGATTCAGACAGCCTTTCCCATTGCCTGAAAACACAGAAAATCAAAAAATTTGAAACCCTCACCCAGCTCGCCGATGCCTGGGAAATGCCCCCTGATGCCCTGGAAAAAACCGTGACTGACTACAACCAGCTGATCAGAACCGGCAAAAAAGACCGGTTTGGGAAACTGCCCGACAAAAACACCTGTTTAATAGCGTCTCCGCCCTTTTATGCCATGGGTCTGTGGCCCAAAGTGCATTACACACCCGGCGGGCTGAGGATCAATGTCGATGCCCGGGTGATGGATCTGAACCACCGCCCCGTTCCCCGTCTTTTTGCAGCAGGCGAGATCACCGGGGGAATCCACGGCGCCGGCCGGCTGGGGGGATGTGCCCTGACCGAATGTATCGTGTTCGGCCGCATCGCCGGCCAAAAGGCAGCCCTGACATCCGGGCTCTGAGAGTCCTGCAGCCGGAAAACAATCCACGCGTCTTTTCCATCCATGAAACACAATAACACCTCGAAAATAAAAGGAAAGCCATGGCAAGAATCAGATTTGAACTGCCCGATACCTATTTCTTTTCAACTGAACTGGATGTTAGAATACAAGATATCAACTATGCCGGCCATGTGGGACACGATGCCTTTATCTCCCTGCTTCATGAAGCCAGAATCCGGTTTCTCCATCACATTGGTTACACTGAAGCAGATATCGAAGGCTGTGCCATTATTATCTCAGACCTGGCAGTGGTCTACAAAGCCCAGGCCCTGCACCGGGACCGGCTCACATGTGAAATCGCAGCAGGAGAATTCAACAAATACGGGTGTGACATATTCTACCGGATGACCAATGCCACGACCAACACCCTGATCCTTGAAGGCAAAACCGGTATCGTATTTTTCAATTATCTTGAAAACAAAGTTACCCGAATGCCCCGGGCGTTTGCCAGGGCTGTCTCATAACGCCTTTCTCAGGCCGCCATCCACACAACACCCCCCACCAGCAGACAGGCGATGATACCAAGAGGAATGGTGTAGCGCAGGATGGTTCCTTCCCTGCCCACTGCCCCCACCATGGCGGTGGCCAGGGCCACCTTGAAAGGCGATGAGATGGAGCCCAGAGAACACCCTACAGCCAGGGCTCCTGCCAGCCAGACCCCGGAAGTACCCAGCAGCTCGGCAGCCTGGACCTGCAGCTGGCCGAACAGCATCAGCGAGGCCACCCCGTACCCGGTCAAAAAGGTGCCCACCCAGCCCAGCAGCGGCACAAAAACCGGATAAAACCCGCCGGTGAACTGCACCAGGCCCTGGGAAATGATCCAGGGAATGTTTCGGGCCGTATCCAGATCGGCAAACCCCGGCCCGTAGCCGGTATAGGAAATCACCTGTCCCATGGCACCGAACAGGGCCATGGCGGCAAAAGCAGGCCAGCTTCTGGCCAGGCTCTGGAAAACCACCTGCCGCAGTCGGGTTGTGGAAATCCTGTGCAGGGCAGCGGTCACAAAAAGTGCCAGGAAAAGATACACATAGGCGGAAAACAGTGGCCGAAACGTGATCGTATGAACCGGGATCAAACGGATCTGGAAAACAATCCGCTCAAAGGTCAGATCCTTTAAAACCGGAAGGATGTTCACTGAAAACAGGCAGGCAACCAGGCAGACAAAAGGAGCCAGGTCTTTAATGATGCCGGCGGGCATACCCATCCGGCCTCCCCCCCCAACCACCAGCACCACGATCACCAGTACCCCGGCCAACGCCCCGGACAAAGGCAGAGCCCCCATCCAGACAATGGCCAGACCTGAGAATCCCAGCAGCAGTCCCACACCCAGGGCAGGTATGAACCCACGCCGGCCGCCCGTGCCTTTTCCAAAAAACAGCGGAGCAGACAGGGCCATGACCAGTACTGCAGGAATGGAAATCCAGGCAGCTGCCAGCCCCAGGTCTCTGAGGGGAAGACCGGTAACCAGCGCCAGCACTGTGATGACGATGCCCGCCATTTCCAGGGACATGAGCCCGGCATATCCGATGATGGACAAAGCCGCAGCCCCGGTGGCAGACACCCCGGCTTCCCGCAGCATGGGTGCCACCACCGGTTCGGCGATCACCCCTGTACCCTCCATGAAATTACCCACCCCGAAGGTGATGAGCAGGTTGCGGCCCAGGCCGTCACCGGCGCCCCGCCTGAACCATGCCATGATCCGCTCCAGGGACCCCACAGCCGACAGCAGCGCGGAAAACAGGATACCGCCCAGGATCACCAGCATCAGCGGCAGGGTGGTGAGCACCCCGTCCAGGGCCGACATCATTCCCACGGACAGGGGGGTGGCAAAAAACCCCTTTGCCAGCACCAGGGCCCAGACAAATCCCCAAATGGACAGTTCCAGGGCGGACCGTCCCAAAACCACAGCCAGAACCGTTAACAGCATTACAGGTGTCCAGCTCAGGAGAAACAGGCCCATATCCATTTGTGTTCATCTCCTCTCCGGTCATGTATCATAAAGTCTTACTGCCCTTCGATCAGGTCCTGGTTTATACCTGGATAACGCCTTCAAACACCAGACGGGCCGGCCCGGTTTTAAACAGATGATTGGTTTTTTTATCCCAGAAAATGGACAGATTCCCGCCGTCCAGAATCACGGTGGCGCACTCCCCTGTCCGGCCGGTGAGATAGGCCGCCGTGAGCGCCGCACAGGCACCGGTACCACAGGCCAGGGTCATGCCGGCCCCCCGTTCCCACACCTTCATCTGCAAGGTCTGGTCATCCATCACCTGGATGAACTCCACATTGGTTTTTTCCGGAAACCGGGGGTGGATCTCCAGGGCCCTGCCCTGTTTTTTGACGTCCACATCTGACAGGTTTTCCACAAATACCACGGCATGGGGGTTTCCCACGTTCACCACTGTAGCGGTAACCTGTTGTCCATCACCCATGTCTATGATCTCTTCAACAGCAGTGTCTGCATCACTTACAAAGGGAATTTTTCTGCATGTCAGAACCGGTTTTCCCATGTCCACCATCACAGAAGTTACCTGGTTGTATGCGTCCACCTCCACCCGGGGGATAACCGTACCTGCGGCTGTTTCCACGCGGATCTGTTTTTGGGAAAGGATATTTTTTTCATACAGGTATTTGGCAAAACAGCGCATGCCATTGCCGCACATGCCGGCTTCAGACCCGTCTGAATTGTAGATCACAAACCGGATATCATGATCTGCCGCGGTGCGGACCAGGATAATACCGTCTCCGCCGATACCAAAATGCCGGTCACACAGTTTTTTTGCAAGCCCGGGATACGGCATGCACCCTGCAATGGATCCATCCCGGTCATCCATGACGATAAAATCATTGCCAAGTCCTTCCATTTTTGAAAACGCTATCTCTGTCATGTGCTGCAGCCTTTTTTTGATTTTTTCCTGATCCTAACTACACCGTGCCAGGGTTTCTATGATGGCTTCCCCCAGGGCATCCTTCTGCCAGTTGCGCAAGACATCCATGGCATCCAGTTCTCCCCTGGTGGCGGGTTTTTCCAGGGCCAGGGATGTAATGGTGCTGTTATTGACCAGAAATCCCGGTTCCATGCCCAGAGATACGCTTTTCTTTTCCCGCAGTTTTTTCAGGGCTTTGATGCGGTCCATGACTGCCGGCGTTTTTCTGGGCATCACCGTTCTGGGATAGGACGGCAGTTCCTGATGGGGAAGGGCCATGGCACCGCTAATGGCCTTTTTGCACAATTCCCCGTACATCTGTGCCTGGCGTTTGCTCAGCATTTTTTTTGCCACCATTTCCTGTTCAGATGCGGGCCGGGTGGTTGCCATGGTCAGCAAAGACTGGTTGGACATGATTTTAAACAGAGGGACATCTTTTTTCTCCGCCCTGTCCATGCGCACTTTCAGCAGATTTTCCAGCACAGCCAGGCTGCGGTTGTCCAGTTTGCCTGCCCCTTTGAATTTTTTAAAAAACGGCGGGACATGGTTGTTTTCATACCGCACCTTTGCCTGGGCCTCACACTCTTCTTTTGCCCAGTGCAGACGGTCCATGGCTGCAAGGCTGTCAACCAGCCTGCTGTGCAGGGCGATAAGGTGGGCCACATCCCCCACGGAATAGGCAACCATGTCTGATTTCAGAGGGCGTTTGGACCAGTCCTGTTTCTGGAATTTTTTGTCCACATACACATCAAAATGGTCTTTGAGCAGGGCTGCCAGTCCCCGTTCCCGGACATTGAGAAACCGGCAGGCAATTTCCGTGTCAAAGAGATTTTCAATCCTGGCGCCCATTTCCCGGTCCAGGCTTCTGACATCAAAATCCGCTCCATGGAACACCTTGATGATATCCGGATTTTCCATCACCTGCACAAAAGGAGAAAAATTATCAATGGTAAACGGGTCCACCAGAAAGGCTTCATCACAGGTTGCGATCTGGATCAGGCAGATCTTTTCCTTAAAGGAATGCATGGAGTCTGCCTCCAGATCCACCCCGATAATGGTATGTTTGCTGATCCGGTCACAGACTCCGGCCAGATCTGTATCAGACGCGATAAAGGTAAATTGCAGCATCTTTTCCCTTGATTGTTGGCAGTTCTTTATTTAAAATCTTTATTTTTATATCTAAAACCTATTAAATACAATGGAAAATAAGATGGTAACCATAACATTTCCAGATGACAGTATAAAGCAGTTTGAAGAATTTCCCACAGGCATGGATGTCGCAGAAAGCATTTCCATAGGGTTTGCCAGAAACTGCGTGGCCATGAAAATCAGTGACCAGCTTTTGGATTTAAGCCGGGCTGTCAAAACAGATGCCCGGATCAATTTCATTACAGTGAACGATGACCAGGCCCTGGAGGTGCTGCGCCATTCTGCGGCCCATGTCATGGCAGAGGCGGTGCTCAACCTGTATCCGGACGCAAAACTTACCATCGGCCCTGTGGTGGAGGACGGGTTTTATTATGACATTGACATGCCCCCGATTTCTGAAGATGACTTAGGAAAAATCGAAGCAGAAATACAAAAAATCATCAAAGCCAAAGCCACATTTGAACGCCGGGTGGTGTCCAGGCAAGATGCTTTGGATATTTTTTCAGACAATCCTTTCAAGCTGGAACTGATCAATGAACTTGCCGACCAGGAGATCTCCCTGTACAAAAACGGCAAATTCATAGACCTGTGCCGGGGTCCCCATATACCCCACACCGGCATGATCAAAGGCATCAAGCTCATGAAAATCTCGGGCGCCTACTGGCGGGCGGACCAGTCCAGAGAACAGCTGCAGCGGCTTTACGGTACCGCGTTTTTTGACAAAAAGAAACTCAACCAATACCTGCACCTCATCGAAGAAGCCAAAAAACGGGACCACCGCAAACTGGGTACCCGCCTGGATCTGTTCTCCTTTCATGACGAAGCACCCGGCATGGCTTTTTTCCATGCCAGGGGGATGGACATGTGGAACGCCCTGCTGGATTACTGGCGCCAGACCCACCGGGCCGCCGGATATGTGGAAACCAAAACCCCGGTCCTGCTCAACCGCAAACTGTGGGAAAA
>DATFKQ010000158.1:0-12140 GCA_035268565.1 Desulfotignum sp.
GAAGCGATGGCAAGAGACGGCCACAGGGCTGCATACGGATTGCCTGTCAGGATAAAGGCCCTTCCTTTGGCAACCATGGAGCCCCAGTCCGGTGATGGCGGCGGCATGCCAAGACCCAGAAATCCCAGGGTTCCCATGGCAAAGATGGCATACCCGATCCGGAGCATGGCATCAATGATGATGGGGCCCCGGGTATTGGGCAGAATTTCCACAAACATGATGAACCAGGCACTTTCACCACGGGTCTCCGCAGCCCGGATATATTCACGGGTTTTGATGTCCAGGGTCAGGCTCCTTACCAGCCGGGCAATGCCCGGCACCCCCACAATGGAAATGGCGATGACCACATTGACGGCGGAGGCCCCGATGGCCACCACGATGATCAAATAGAGCAGAATGACCGGGATGGCCATCATGGCATCCAAAAGCCGCATGACAACCTCATCTATCCATCCGCCCTTGTAGCCGCCAATCAATCCCAAAGTGGCACCGATGAACAGTGCCACCACCACTCCCCAGATGGCGGTCCCTCCGGGCAGGGAGATGTTTTCAGACACCGGCAGCACCACCAGAACCACCCGGGCGCCGTAGATCAGCCGGGTCCACAAATCCCGGCCCAGCTCATCCGTGCCCAGAATATGTTCGGCAGACGGCCCCTGGTTGGGGGCTTTCCAATCCTGTTCATAAGGGGTGTACGGGGTGAGAAGCGGGGCAAACAGGGCCACAAACACCCAGAACAGGACAATGACCAGCCCCACCATGGCGATTTTGGAACTGAGCAGGATGGCAAACATCTCCTTGATCTGCACTTTTTTGGTTTTTTTTAAATTTTTGGTTTCAACTGTTTCAGGCATACCGTATCCTCGGATTCAAAAAGGTATAGATGATGTCGGCCACAAGCTGGGTACCGACGGCTACCAGGACCATGATCATGGCGCCGGCTTCCAGGGCGTTGAAATCTTTATACAGGGCTGATTCCAGCAGATAGGCCCCCAGTCCCGGATATCCGAACACCACCTCCACGATGACGATCCCTCCCAGCAGCCAGTTGACATGCAGCATGATCACGGTGATAGGGGCGATGAGGGCGTTTTTCACCGCATGCTTGAATACCACTTTCTTATAGGGCAGCCCCTTGAGAAATGCGGTGCGGATATAGGGTGATTTCATGACCTCCACCATGGAGGCCCGGGTGATGCGCAGTATATACCCCAGCTCGATAAGGGTGAGAGTGAGCACCGGCAGGATCAGCATCATGGGTTTTTCCCAGGGTGCAGACGTGCCAAGTACCGCTGCCCCGGGGAGCCATCCCAGCCAGACCGAAAAAATCAGGGTGAGAAAAATACCGGTGGCAAATTCCGGCACCACGGAAAACATCATGCCGCCCACCGATAAAAACCGGTCCTTGACAGACCCTTCCTGGAGTCCGGCAATCAGTCCCAAAAGCAGGGCCAGGGGCATGACGATGACAAAGGCGGTGCCTGCCAGGACCACGGAGTTGCGCAATCTGGTCCACAGGCTTTTGTTCACCGGCCGGCCGGTGCGGAAGGAAATCCCGGGATCACCTCTGACAAATCCTTTTTTCAAGGGGATATAGTCTTTGGGGCCGCCGGAGCTTTCCATCCAGCCCTTGCCCATGACAAAGACAAACATGGTTTCGGTTTCCCCCTTGACCCAGCGCACGGCATGATTCTGGCGGTCAATCCCCCAGAATTCCTGTTTGCCGTCTTCAATGGCCTCCCACCGGCCATTGTCAATATATTCTGTTTTTTCACCGTCTTCGGTTATAACAATGGCCACCAGGTCATCCCCGTCCACTTTCCAGCGGATCAATGCCCCGTCTTTTCTGACAGCCCACCACTCCTCAAAATCTTCTTGTGTGGTGATCCGCTTCAGGGGCATGCCGATTTTTTTTTCAGCAATCCAGTCGTTGCCGGCGATCCAGTGCAGATACCTTACAACCATGGACTGATCCAGGCCGTTCTGCCGGATAAAGGCGGCTTCCTGTTCCGGGGTGATAAAGGCGCCCAGCACATTTTTGGCAATGTTGCCGGGGGAGGATTCTGCAATGACAAACACCGCCACCGACACCAGGATCATGGTCAGCAGCAAAAGGAAAAAACGTCGGAGAATAAAAACAATCATAAAAATCCCTGTCCTTTTTTTGTAAGGTGCCCGCACACAGAAAATCTGCTGTGCGGGCAGCACAGGTGTTGATTTATGCTAGCGAAATGTCATTGAACATCGTGTAGCCGTTGGGATGTCCTTCCAGGCCCTTGATATTGTTTCTGCCGACCATCCAGACGGCCCGCCAGTAACCGATGCCGATGGACCCTCTGTCATACTGGATTTTCTGGAGTTTGCAGAACAGTTTTCTTCGTTCCTCCACATCCAGGGTGCCGTTGGCTTTTTCCAGGATCTGGGAAAATTCCTCATCCACCCACCGGGTTTCATTCCAGGCCACGGGGTTGCCTTCTGAATCCGCCTTGTAGGCCAGGTTCAGGACCATGGTGCCAAGCGGCCGGTGGGTCCAGGGGGTGATGCCGAAATCCACTTCCGTCCATTTTTCCCAGTACTGGCTGTTGGGCATGGTCTGCAGGTTGATCTTGAATCCGCCGGCCATGGCATCCTGTTTGAGAACTTCCGCGTACCGGACCACATCCGGCCATCCGGAACCCACGGCCAGGGTGACTTCCAGCCCGTCGGGATAACCGGCTTCGGCCAGCAGCTTTTTGGCGCCCTGGGGATCATAGGGCGGGATGGGCATTTCACAGTATTCCGGATGCAGCTGGTATACGTGGAAATCCTGTCCTTCCAGACCCTGGCCCATGTATGCCAGTGCCAGAATCTTTTCATGGTTGTGGCATTTTTTCATGGCCAGCCGGACCTTTTCATTGTCCCAGGGTTTGAGATCCACCCGCATGCGCAATACCCGGGCCGAGGCAGTCGGGGCCGCCAGGATCTGAATTTCGGGGTCATCCTTGAGTGCCCGGAAAATGTCGGTGCCGCCGATATCGGACAGGTCAATGAAGTCGATGTCCTTGCTCTTGATGGCGGAAATCATGGGGGCGGTTTCCGTGCCCATGTCGAGGAAATGCATCGCATCCAGGTAGGGCAGGGGTTTGCCGTCCACCCCTTTCTGCCAGTAGTCGGACCGGGCCTTGACAACCGCCAGTTCGCCTTCTCTGTAAGTTTCCAGGGTATAGGGACCGGTGCCGTGGGGGGCTTTGAGGAAATCCCCTTCAAAGGTTTTGTGGTTGAGAACCTGGGCCGGATACTGGAAGAAGTCCTCTGGGATCGAGATGGAGGGTACCGTCAGGTGCAGCTTGATCCGATAGTCATTGATTTTTTCAATGTTCTCGGCACTCAGATATCCGCCTACCAAACCCTTCATGGAGGAACCCACACTTTCGTCCAGCCACTGGTTGATGGTGAAGATCACGTCATCGGCGGTAAAGATATCACCGTTGTTGAACGTGACCCCTTTTCGTACGTCCAGGGTCCAGGTTTTCAGGTCATCACTGGCATCCCAGCCTTCCAGCAGATAGGGATGGGTGATGTTTTTGCCGTCGGTCAGGGTCAGGTATTCTGCCACCTGTCGCATGATATTGGATGGTGCAATCCAGGAATAGGTGGCAGGATGGGTAATTTTCTGGCATGTGGTGGCCACTCTCAGGGTACCGCCGCGTTTTACGTCGGCGGCAAAGGCTTTCGTGGTCCAGGAAAGCCCTGCCATCTGGGTGGCGGTGAAAGCGGATACCCCCAGCAGGGTGGAATACCGCAAAAATTCCCTTCTGGAAAGTTTGCCTTTTTCCATATCACTTTTCATGTCATGTACTGCCGGATGAATTCTTTGTTTCATACTTGCCTCCTTTTTTTATGTTGGATGATACAGTATTTTCATACAAATTCCTGGCCGGTTGGATCTGTATGTATATTACATGCCAGCCTGTGTAATGCAAATTTTTTTACTTAAATTTTAAAAAAAATTCCTATCCTTTTTCCAATTTTGCCAGAATTTCTTTTTCACCTTCCGTCTTGAGCCGTTCCAGTTCCGCGGTTACCTTGTCGCTCAAGGGATCGGGCTTGTGGGTTTCCATGATGGACCGGATTTCTTCTTTGACCCGCTGGTCCATGGTAGGCTGTCCCGCGTTTTTCCAGGCATCGATGGTCTGGCGGTTGAGCAGCTTTGACACCGACAGTTCCTGTTTAAAATGGTTCAGGGTATGTTTCTGTGTGATAAAATGGCCGCCAGGACCCACATCCTCTAAGATCTGTCTGGCCAGGGTTTCTCTGGTGACGGTAATGCCTTCCACAAACCGTTTGGTCATGCCCGCAATCTCATTGCCCATCACCAGCTGCTCCAAAGAACAGGCCATGCCCGAGGCCATATATCCCACATCATGGATGAGGTTCAGGCCGGACAGTCCCTGGGCCAGGATAGAAAAGGTGCCTTCCAGGCCTGCCTGGGCATCCAGGCATTTGGAATCCGTTGCCCCGGCAAGGCCCCAGGTGGGCAGGTCGAATGATTTGGCGATCTCGGCCTGGGCTGCGATCCCCAGGCTGTTTTCCGGGGCACCCATGGTCATGAGTGCGGTTTTCATATCCAGAATCCCCACATTGCCGCTCATGGCCACCGGACAACCGGTTTTCCGCAGCTGGGCAATGGTGATATGGACCAGGGCTTCGGCCGTGATCTGCACCAGCATACCAGCCAGGGTGACAGGCCCGGTGGCCCCGGCAGACACAGTGGAGCCGGGCAGCTGGGGCATGAACCGGTCTGCGGCAATGAGAATTCGGTCCACCACGTCATCGGGAAAAAACAACGGTGCAATGGCTTCCGGGTACAGGATGAGAAAGGGTTTTTCCCGCAATTTGTCCTGACCCCCGGCAATCACCGCCGCCATTTCATAGACATATTCACACCCCAGGGGCGAATACCCGATAAATGCGGCCGGCTTGGTGGTGTTGGCAAACATGGCCGGAATTTCATGGACTTCCGCAGCTGCGCCCGGCACATCCTGGGAGGAGCCCATGGGCATGACAAAGTCGATGTGATCGCAGGCATCTGCCACTTTGGCGCCTAAAGCGATATCATTGATACTGGTGGGCCGGATCTCCCCGGTAAAGGGGTCCCGGTGGTTGGGACTGGCAGTGGATGTGCCGTAATGGCTTTTTTCTCCTTCCACTTCCAGGGCCCGCCTGCCGTTTCTGTCATAAATGGTCCAGCCCCTGGGTGCAGTGGACAGACACCCCTGGACAATGTATCTGGGGATCTTGATACAGTCATCCCTGACCCAGGCCCCTGCCTGGTTCATCATTTTCTTGACCGCGGCATGGCGGCACTTGAATCCCACTTTTTCGATAATATCAAATGCCGCCTGCTTGATTTCCCAGATCTGGTCGTCTGTTAAAATCCGCATGCTCACTGAGCGGCTTTTGGTGCTGGAGGAGTGAATCACGTGCTTTCCTTTCAAAAAGAATTTTTTTTAGTAATTCTGTGGTCTGTCACACCGGATCAGTTAGCCAGATGACTGTATGCGCTTATTTGCACGTTTTCTGCGGCCCTGGCCGGATCCGGGGGAACCCCGTTTATATCCCAGCCCATGGCATGGTAAAATTCAGCCAGCATGGCGGTTAAGGTTTCTCTGGTGAGCCCCGCCGGGTTGTCTTTGAAGGAAAAAAACCTGTCCGGCAGGTGGTCCACAAGGGGCAGGGCAGTGTGGCGCAGGTTGAACCGTCTTTCCAGGGCCGCTATTTGCTCTCCTGCGGCCATCAGATCCTCCCTGGTGAAAGCCGTATCTGCCAATGCGTTCACCAGGGCAATTTCCGGTTCCAGGTTGAAAGATTTGAGCAAAGACAGCACCGGTACCTTGCACAGGCCCAGGCAATCCACCAGGATATTGGTGACCACCGCTTTTTTGATAAGCCATCCTTTGGCCCGGGTGGCATGGATGTCCACAGCCTTGATAGTGCCGAATTCCTTTAGGGCCTGTTCTTTTGACCAGCTGTATTCCAGGGAGGCATACACATTGTTGTAATCCCCGCCCCTGCTGGAGACCGCATATCCCAGGGCGGTTCCCATGATGGCCTTGGGGTGGTAGGCGGTCAGTTCCAGGCCTTTGACATGGGCGGCACAGGCTGCTGCCCCAGGGCCGATCTGATCAGCCGCATGCCTGACACCTCGGGCCAGAAGCCGTCCCAGTTTTGTGGTGCGGCCTGCTATCCGGTGAATCAGGGTTTCCATGGTGCGGGCATTGCCCCAGGACAAATCCAGATCCTCTTTGAGATCTGCAGGCATCAGGCCTTTTTCCGCCAGGTCCATGGCAAAGGCAATCACCGATGCCGTGGAAGTGGTATCCAGCCCCAGCCGGTTGCACAGGTTGTCCAGCCGGACAATGGCAGCCATATCCGCCAGCCCGCATTTGGGACCAAAGTTTATCACTGGTTCAAACTCCGGCCGGGTGGACACTTCATCCGGTTTTGCAGGGTCCATCACCAGATCTGCCTTGCACTGGATCGGACATTTGAAACACCCGGATGTCTTCACAATTTTGTCTGCCAGTTTCCGGCCGTCAATGGGGCTGATATCGGTCATGCCGATCTCATTATAATTTTTTGCTCCCATGATCCCGAAATCATTGACCCACTGGAGATACCCGGACCCACCGTATCGGGAAAAAAAAGAAAATTCCGATGCATGCCGCACCAGGGCGGCATAGGTTTTCACTGCCAGTTTCTTTTGGGGGGTGTCGGCAGGCAGGTGTTTGCGGGTGCCCCTGGCAATGACGATCGCCTTGAGGTTTTTGGCCCCCATGACAGCCCCCATGCCGGTGCGGCCGGCAGCATGGTCTTTTTCCGTCATTACCGCGGCGAATCTGACCCGGTTTTCCCCGGCCGGACCAATGGTCAGGATACGGATGTTTTCATGCACATGGTTTTGTCTGATCCGGTCCTGGACCGCAAATGTATCCAGCCCCCACAGATCCTGGGCAGGCACAAGCCGGGCTGTATTTTCATGGACATACAGGTACACCGGTTCTGTGGCAGCGCCGGTGACGATAACGGAGGCAAGGTTGCAGGAACGCAGCCAGGCACCGGTATACCCGCCGATATTGGAACTGCCCAGAATACCGGTTAAAGGGGACAGGGCATTTATATGGAGCCTGGCACCGCAGGGGGCTGCAGATCCGGTAAGAAGCCCGGTGGATAAAAGCAAAATGTTGTCCGGTCCCAGCGGGTCTGTACCCGGTTTCAGGTGGTGGTACAAATACCAGGCATTGAATCCCCTGCCGCCCAGAAAATCAATGGCTGCATCAGGATAGGGATCATATCTGCATTCCCCGGTTGTCAGATCTGCCGTTAAAACTGTGCCGAACCGGTCTGATACATGCTGGGGTTTTGGGGTCTGTTTTTCATGAAAATTCATAGATGCTGCATCTTCTTTTGGTGCTGTATTCATGGATTACACTTTTACCATGTTATGGTTTCCGGATCAAATCTTTATTTACTGTATTCGGGTTTTTTATACTAAAAACTTGTATCTGGAACACTTTCATCATAATATTATGGGTTATGAGACAAACCAGCAACGCTGTGTTTTTATCCGGAACCAGGAGATATGCATGAACCGTGACCAAGCAGTCCAGGACCTGGAAACCCTTGCAGGCTACTGGGATATTATCGTCATCGGCGGCGGGGCCACCGGCCTGGGGGTGGGGGTGGATGCTGCATCCCGGGGCTGTAAAACCCTGCTTTTAGAACAGCACGATTTTGCCAAGGGAACTTCCAGCCGTTCCACCAAGCTTGTGCACGGCGGGGTCAGATACCTGCGCCAGGGCAATATCTCTCTTGTTCTGGAGGCCCTGCATGAACGTGGCCTTCTCATTCGCAACGCCCCGCATCTGGTGAGCAACCAGGCCTTTATCGTCCCCAGTTACGAATGGTGGGACGGACCCTTTTACGGCGCCGGCATGAAGGTCTATGACATGCTGGCGGGCAAACTGGGTCTGGGGCCGTCCAGGCACCTGTCCAAAAAAGAAACCCTGAAACGCATTCCTACGCTGGAACCCCAGAAACTGCGGGGCGGGGTGGTCTATTACGACGGCCAGTTTGACGATGCCCGCCTGGCTGTCAACCTTGCCCAGACCATGGTTGACAGCGGCGGCACCCCTGTCAACTACATGCAGGTTACCGGCTTTACCAGGGCCGGGGACATGATTGACGGGGTTGTGGCCACAGACATGGAAACCGGCAGATCTTATGAGATTCATGCCCGGGTGGTGGTGAACGCCACCGGGGTTTTCACCGACAGCATCCTGCAGATGGAAAACCCCGGGGCAGCGCCCGTCCTTTCCGCCAGCCAGGGGGTTCACCTGGTGCTGGACAAGGAGTTTCTGCCCGGAGAATCAGCCATCATGGTGCCCCAGACCGCTGACGGCCGGGTCCTGTTTGTGGTGCCCTGGCATGGCAGGGCTGTGGTGGGTACGACAGATACGCCCATGACGGACATCAGGCTGGAACCGGTTCCCTTAAAGGAAGAAATCGACTTCATCCTGGAGCATGCCGCCATTTACCTGTCCAAAGACCCTGAACCAAAGGATGTCAAAAGTGTGTTTGCCGGGTTGCGGCCCCTGGTCAACACCGGCAGCAGCGACAATACCGCCGCCATTTCCCGGGACCACTATCTGGTGGTTTCAGAATCAGGCCTGGTGACCATCACCGGCGGCAAATGGACCACCTACAGAAAGATGGCGGAAGACACCGTTAATCAGGCCATGCTGGTGGCAGGTCTTGATGAGCGCGAATGTATGACCAAAAAACTGCGGATCCACGGATGGCTCAAACATTTTGATAAAAATGACCCCCTCCACTATTACGGTTCTGATGCCATCCACATCAAAAAACTGATGAAAGAGGATCCCGGGCTGGCAGAAGCCCTGCACAAAGACCTGCCCTATATCAAGGCTGAGGTGGTGTGGTCTGTGCGCAGGGAAATGGCCAGGACAGTGGAGGATTTTCTGGCCCGCCGAAGCCGTGCCCTGGTGCTGGATGCCCGGGCCGCCATGGACATGGCACCGGCTGTGGCCCACCTCATGGCCCGGGAACTGGGATATGACGATGCCTGGGAGGACCGCCAGGTATCTGCTTTTACCGATCTGGCCGGCAGTTACCTGATCAGCGGTTCTGTGCAGAAAAACAAAGGACGGTCATGACGATTTTACTGGTGGACAATGATGCTGCCGCAAACCTGGTTCTGGCAGATATGCTTGACAAACAAGGATATGCCTGTCTTCGGGCCTCTGATGGAACACAGGCCTTATCACTGGTAAAACAACATGAAATCCGTATTGTCGTATACAGCCAGCAGGCATCAGGCACAGCCGGACTTGATCTGTGCAGCAGCATCCGCAGGCTGAAAAAAGACTATTATATCTATTTTATAATGGTTACCCCAAAAGACAATAAAACAGAAAAAATTAAAGGTCTTGCACAGGGGATTGATGCATTTGTGACAACACCTGTGGATCATGAAAAACTGACGGCACTGGTACAGGCGGGCAGGCGGATATCAGGATTTTCCCTGCCAAAACCCCTGAAAAAAGATGTCCCCAAAAAACAGGATTTTTCAGTGTATGATATTCCCTTTGCCCGAATCGCCCTGGAGAAAAACCTGGTCACAAAAGAGCAGCTGGCAAAGGCGTTTTCCTCCCAGAAAAAAGAGCAGCTGGCCGCCGGCAGAAATCCCGACCAGAAAACCGGGGATCTCCGGTTCCACAAAAAAACGGCTGATATTCTGGTGGCCCAGGGGGCGATCACCGAAGAACAGCGGGATATGGTCTTTCAGGAGATGGGAAAAAACAAGGAGCCGGTGGCTGAATCCTTAAAACAAACAGACATATCAAATCAGTCTCCTTTTGAGCTGAAGATATCCAAAAACAGGCTGGAAGCCCGGCTGGTCATAAACAATGCATTTTTGGATGACATCACCCCTGATAGTGTTGCAGCCGCCCTGACAAAAGAAAACATCCAGTTCAGGCCGGAGGACCTCGAAAAACAGATCTCTGCCCTGAAAAAAGCGCTTACGGAAAACGTATCATTTGTTGCTGCAAAAGGCCGGCCTCCTGTACCGGGCAAAGATGCGTTTATTGCATATCATTTTGACACAAACTATTTAAAGCCGGGTAAAATCGATGCTGACGGCAATATGGATTACCGGGAACGCGGAAGTATCCCCAGGGTTGGGGCCGGGGATCTGCTGGCCACCAAAATCCCCATGAAAACAGGGGAACCGGGCACAGATATCTACAACACCCCCATTCCCCCTGCTGAAGCAAACGATGTGCCGCTTGCATGCGGACCCGGGGCACGGCTGTCTGAAGACAACATGCAGGTTTATGCCCAGATCGATGGCCAGCCCCATATCGCGGTAGGGGGTGCTGTTTGTGTTTTTGCAGAGCTGACCATTGACGGGGATGTGAATTTTACCACGGGAAATATTGATTTTGACGGCAATGTTATTGTAAAGGGCAGTGTCCTGAACGGGTTTAGCGTAAAATGCGGCAATCTTTTTGCCAAGGAGATCAGCGGCGCCGCCATTTTCGCCTTAGGGGATGTTGTTGTGTCAGAAGGTATTATAAATGCCGATATCCGGGCGGAAGGCGATGTAAAAGCCAGATTCGTTACCGGCGCCAACATAAAATCCTTTGGCAGTGTTATGATTGACAAAGAACTCATTGATGCAAAAATCCGGTCCAGTGCAAAATTTTTATCTGAACGGTGCACCATTATTTCATCTTTTGTCTCTGCCAAAATGGGGGTTGCAGCCAAACAGATCGGCACGGATGTTTCCAGTGCCTGCCGCATCCAGGCGGGATTGGATGAAAATGTCAAAAAACGCATCCAGGCGTTTGACCATGCCGTTAATGATAAAAAAAAGATTCTGGAAACCACCCAGAAACGGTATGAAAAAGGATTAAAAAAGCAGCGGGCCGTCCACCGGAAAATCTTTGAACTGGCCCAGAATCAGGAACGTCTGGCATCAACCGGACAGCCGGCACAGGCGTTGACCAGTGAACTGGACCAAAATTTCAAGGACCAGGAAATACTCGAAGAGCAGATTGCCCAGGATCTGGCCGCCATTGAAGCGTTGATAGCAGAAATTGAAACCATGGGCAAAGAAAAAGAAGCCATCCTGCAATGGTCCAAAGAAGAAAAAGGAGACCCGGTTATCACAGTCAGCGGTGCCATCATCCAGGGCACAAAACTGTTCGGGATCCACACCTCCTATATCCCCAAAGAAACCATCCGCAATGTCACCATAAGGGAAACAAAACAGCCGGAAACCGATGCCTGGCAGATGGTGATGCAGTAAAGGTGATGCCAGAGCGGCCGGCAGGGATTGCCTGTAATCTGCCTGAAATTATTGGCGAGTCAAACAATGAACCGAATTAATCTGGCAAAGGACCATGAAACATTGGATCAGGAGCTGATCAAACGCAAAACTGACCTTCAGCGCACACAGGAAAAACTGCGGCTGCTGAAAAAAAATTTTGCCCGGGCCTTTACCGCCTGCCCGGCGGCCCTGGCCATCACCCGGCGGTCAGACGGCAAATTTCTGGAAATAAATATGGTATATACCCAGATCTTGGGGTATGAACCGCATGAACTTCTGGGACGCACCTCTACAGACATGAATATTTATGTCAACCCGGAAGAGCGGAACATGCTGATGCAGCAATTGCAGGACCAGGGCTGTGTTCGGGACTACGAATTACAGGTGCGAAACAAATCAGGCGATATCCGGACCCTGCTGGTGAGCATGGAACCTATCGCCTATGACAAAGAACCAACACTGATTTGGGCATTTGTCGATCTCACGGAAAAAAATCAGGTGGCCGCTGCTTTGCGCAAAAGCAAAGAAAGAATGGCATTTGCCTTTGAAACCAGCGGCATCGGCACCTGGGAGCTTGATCTGACAGACCGCAGCGCCCCGCACCGGTCCCTGCGCCATGACCAGATTTTTGGGTATGAAGCGCTGCTCTCTGAATGGACATATGAGATTTTCCTTGAACACGTTCACCCTGAAGACCGCAGCCATGTGGATAATATCTTTAACGCAGCGATCGATGCATGTGAAG
>DATFKQ010000159.1:0-6100 GCA_035268565.1 Desulfotignum sp.
TTACCTTTCAGTGCATCCCCGGAGAATGTTACCCGCCAATGCTTCCGGCCTGTAACCGGGCATGATGCATCTATTTTCTATAGTAAAGCAGACCGTAAAACGCAATAACAGAAAAAATCTGCCTGCCTGTGTGATCAGGTACAAACAGTTTTTTTCTTTTTTTTACAGCTGATACAGGGTATACTTTTCCGGTTTGCTCTGCATGGTAAAAAATTATTTTCAGGGAGAGCTTATGCTTTCTGACCGCAAGGTGTTGTTGTCTGAAAGGTAGGGCCGTATTATGACTACACCCCGGAAAGCAAGCTGGGGTGGATCATCGGCCGGCCCGAGATCATACGGGGACCTGAGGGCATTGAATTTCCCATCCTGTTCACCGGTGATGCCGTTGTCCAGGGTCTTGGCAGAATCCTGGCCCGATTGCAGGCAGAAAATAACCTGGATGCATTTGTAAACCCGGTGGCATCCCCTCCAGGGTGGGTCAGCGGACTGGATGCACTGACCCCACCGCAGCTGTTCAAATACCGCACCCAGTGCCGGCGGTTCATGGTGCGGGCGGAAATACTGAAAACAGAATGACAGCAACCTTGCTTTTTTCAGGCGGCTCTTTCCCAGAATATTCGCGTTATGACGGATTTGGCCGGACCAACTGCAGATCTGCCATCAATTTTTTTATAGCCAGTTCTTTGGCCTTTGCCTCTACCTCAACGGTAATATCCATGGACAGCCAGTCTGTGGGCAGATCATGAATGTCTATATAGTCGTGGTGCTTTCTGGGATCTGGTGCAGACCAGCCGTCTCTGGGAGAGGATATGTGAAACAGGGGCTCCCGGGCCCATGTTTCCAGGCTCTGTTCTGTGGCCGCTGCAACTGACAGACCGTCCGGCAGGCACCGGTGGTGGTGTACATCATACACCAGGGGAATTTTCAGGTCTCTGCACACGGGAAGAAGGTCAAGTGGGGTATAGCTTCTGTCATCATTTTCAAGGGTCAGCCTTTTCCTGACCGGATCAGGCAGTGCTTCAACAGCTGCTGCCAGGCGGGAAACAGCTGACTGTTTATCCCCGTATACCCCGCCGGCATGAAGATTTATGACATCGGCATTCACCCATTCTGCCACCTGGGCCTGATAGACCAGATCCGCCACAGACCTTTGGACCACATCCGGATGCGGTGATGACAGAATGATGAACTGGTCCGGGTGGAAGGTGGTTCTGATGTCATGTTTCCGGGAAAACTCACCGCAGGCTTTAAACGCTGCAATGATGCTCTTCGCGCCGGGAAGATCGAAGATATCATATCCTGTGTCCGGGTGGGTCTTCAAGGGCAGGATCTGGCTGTTTATCCGGAAGGATCCGATCCTGTTTTCCCGGCAGAACTCCAGGGCTTTGTGCAGGCTTTCTGCATTGCCGGCACACAGCCGGGCCAGGCGGGTTTTTTGTTCCTCTTCGGAAAATCGGGACAGATATGCGGCAGTGGTTCTGCGGAATTTTACGGGGTGTTCCCTGAATATGCAGCAAAGGCCGAATCGTATCATAACAATCTCCCGGGTTTCTCATGGTTTTCATGCAAAGACAGTATAAGCATGTTTTTCCGGTATTGAAGTCTGGTAAAAAGTGTCCATTGTATTGGGTATACACAATGCGCATCTTTGGTGAAAGGCGGATCCGTGAAACAACACAAGTATTCCATAAGAAAACAGCCGTACAAAGGTGGTACCGGATCAACCGGTCATGTGGGGAAAAATGATGGCAAGGCATATGGCAAGGCCTTTTTCAGATCCGGCACCAGCTGGCTGGATTATCTGGCAGACCATGCTATTCTGCCGGGGATGCTGCTGTTCAGCCGGTTCGGGTATTCGCTGGCCCGGCGGTTCTGGACAGAACCGGCCGGAACCCTGTACGGCAGAAAAGTGGTGCTGACAGGGGGAACTTCCGGTATTGGAAAAGCTGCGGCCTTCCGGCTTGCAGAGAAAAAAGCGTTTCTGACAATTATTGCCAGAAACAAAAAAAAGGCGCAGCAGGTGCAGCAGGAAATCGTGGAAAAGACCGGCAACCCCCATGTGGATTATCTGCTGGCGGATTTAAGCCTGATGCAGGACATTGCACACGCTGCCAGAGAGCTTCAGGACAAAAAAAAATCCATCGACATCCTGATCAACAATGCCGGGGCGTTGTTCAATGAACGCAGGGAAACCTCCGAAGGCATCGAACAGACATTTGCCACCGATCTGCTGGGGGTCTTTTACCTGACGGAGCTGTTGAAAAAATCCCTTGCCCGTTCGCCTGGCGCCAGGATTATCAATGTGGCCTCCGGCGGCATGTATACCCAGAAAATCGCTGTTGACGACCTGGAAAACCGACAGGGACCCTATAACGGGTCAAAGGCATATGCCCGGGCCAAAAGGGGGGTGGTCATACTCACCCGGCTGTGGGCAGCGCAGCTGAAAGAACACGGGATAAGCGTTCATGCCATGCACCCGGGCTGGGTGGATACACCGGGTATTGAACGGTCGCTGCCGGAGTTCCATGCGTTGGTGAACCGCATTCTGAGAACCCCTGATCAGGGAGCCGACACCATTGTCTGGCTGGCGGTTTCAGAAAAAGCAGGGCAGTCCACCGGCCGGTTCTGGCTGGACAGGCGGCCCCATGAAACCGTGGTCTTCCCCGGTACAGGGGAGTCGGAAAAAGAAAGACAGGTATTGTGGAACAGACTTCAGGATATGATTTCACAGCTGCGTGACTAGGATGCAGGAAAGGAAACCGGGTACCCAAATGACAATTCATCGAAATACCCTGCTTGCGGCGGCATGGGCCTGCATGGTTTTTTCTGTATATGGAACGGTGCATGCAGCGGTCACCATGGTGGACGGCACTGCATTTTCCAATACAGTGACAGTGAACCGGACACGCCTTCACCTGCAGGGGGCGGCGCTGCTCAGATACCTGTATTTCATAGAAGCCTATACCGGTGCACTGTATCTTCCGGAAACAGCAGACGGCTCCCGGGCACTGGAGAATATTCCCAGGCACCTGGTGCTGGAATACCGTGTTGCCATATCTGCAGATGATTTTGCTGAAGCAACCGAAAAAAAGATCAGAGATTCTGTCAGTGATGCGGTTTTCCAGGAGCTCCTGCCCAAAATAGCCGCCCTCAACCGGTTGTATCAGGATGTGGTGCCCAAAGACCGGTATGCATTGACCTATATCCCGGGAGCGGGCACCATCCTGGCCTTGAACGACACCCCTCTCGGCACCATAGAGGGCGCAGAATTTTCCCGGGCCGTATTCTCCATCTGGATAGGGGAAAATCCCATAGACAAAGGGTTCCGGGACAGGCTGCTCGGGAAAAGATGATGAAAAAGACAACCATTAGCGGCAGCCGCCGGCAGGTATCATGGGGGGATACCTTTGCCTATGCGCTGCCTGCCCTGTCTCTGGCAGTGATCGGGATTCCTGTATATGTTTTCCTGCCAAAATTTTATACAGACACCATAGGGGTGGGCATATCCACAGTGGGGGCCCTGCTCATGGCTGTCCGTATGTTTGATGCCGTGACCGATCCGGTTATCGGGTATGTGTCAGACCGGACATCCACAGCATTCGGCCGGCGCAGGCCCTATATCGCGGGCGGGGCCCTGGGACTGGCCGTATCCATACTGTTTTTGTTTCAGCCGCCGGAGCTGCCGGGTGAAGAAATGGCCCTGTACTTCGGATTCTGGCTGTTTGCCCTGTTTTTTTTCTGGACCCTGATCACCATACCCTATGAGTCTCTCGGGCCTGAAATGACAACCGACTACCATGAAAGAACGGTGCTGTTTTCCGTCAGGGACGGTTTTCTGATCCTGGGTACGCTGCTGGCCGCTGCAGCCCCGGTCCTGATCGATGCGGCAATGCCCTTCTTTGGCATGGTACCCACGGAAAAGAAGCGGTTTTCCATAATGGCGTATATATTTGCGCCCATGATCCTTGTCTTTTCACTGGTCTGCATCTGCCGGATCAAAGAGAAAGTCACCCGCCGTATGACAGACCATCTTTTCAAAGGGTTTTCCGATGTGGTAAAAAACCGGCCGTTTATGATCCTGATTGCCGGGTACACCATCAGCGCCCTGGGCAGCAACCTGCCGGCAACCCTGATCCTGTATTATGTAGAATATGTGCTCCAGGCCCGGAATGCAGAACTGTTCCTGCTGATCTACTTTCTAACCGGTATTGTATTTCTGCCGCTGTGGATTGCCGTTTCCCGGAAAATCGGCAAAAAAAGCGCCTGGATCATCTCCATGGTCATTAACACCGGCGCCTTCAGCGGTGTGTTCTTTCTGGGTCCGGGAGATGCCGGTATCTACGGGGTGCTGGTGTTTCTGTCCGGGATCGGGTTCGGCGCAGGACTGGCACTGCCGTCCGCCATCCAGGCCGATGTGATCGACTATGACCAGCTGTTGACAGGGCAGCGCCGGGAGGGGCGGTACATCGGGCTGTGGTCCATCGCCAAGAAGCTGTCTGCTGCCCTGGGTATCGGTATCGGGCTGCTGCTTTTAGGCACTACCGGTTACAGCCCCAACGTGGAACAGACCCCATCCACGGTTTTCATGCTCCGGGTGTTGTATGCCCTGGTGCCCTGCCTGTGCAATGTGGTGTCCATCGCCATTATCAGCTTTTATCCGATCTCAGAGGAAAACCATATCCAGATTCTAAAAAAAATCGCGCACAGGGAGCATTCCCCGTCCTGAAACGTCCTTCTTTTTATAATAGCCTCATCATTTAGGTCGAGAATAATGCAGCATAATGCAAAATATTGTTGATTTATAAATTAATTTTAATTATATTGCACAAAGATATGTCATTTAAATAATTTTTTGCAGCACACAACACAGAGAAAAATCCATGATAGAAACCCTGAAAAAATACAATTTCTGGACTGCAAATGTAAAGGGCACCGGTATCAGCCGGCCGGCATATCTGGACCGGCTCACCCGGTTGAATACAGACAGGACGATTATCACGGTGACCGGATTGCGGCGTGTGGGTAAAAGCGTTATCGTCCGGCAGTTTATCGATTATCTGATCCGGCAGATGAACGTACCCCCTTGCCAGATTTTATACGCCAACCTGTTCCTCAGAGAACTTTCATTTCTCAAAGATCCGGACCGGTTCCAGGAAGCGGTGACTTCCTGGCAAAAACACATGGCTGTGGATACCGGACAGCGCATGTACCTTGTCATCGACGAAGTTCAGGAGATCAGGAACTGGGAAAAAATGGTGGGATCTTTTTTCGAGGATTATACGGCTGAATACAAAATCATCATCACCGGTTCCAACTCAAAACTTCTCAGTGGTGAACTGGCCACCTATCTGGCGGGCCGAACCCATGAATTGAGGGTATTTCCCCTCTCCTTCAATGAATTCCGCACGTTCACCCGGCAGGCCGAAACCCGGGAAACGCTTCTGGCTTACCTTACCCGGGGTGGAATGCCTGAAATCGTTTTAGCGGACAATGATTTCGCAAGAAACAGCCTGATCGAAACCACCATTGACTCAGTGATCATGCGGGATATCGTGGCCCGATATGAAATCCGGAACGTGCGGCTGCTCAAAAAAATCGTGGAATATGTCAGTGTATCGGCTTCAGACGAGGTGTCCCGGAACAAGATGGCGAACCTGATCCATGAATCCGGAAAAACCGCCTCCGTCCACACGGTGTCCGACTACCTGGAATGTTTGAAAGAGGCATTTTTCATCCATGAATGCCCGGTGTTTTCTCACAAGAAAAACGATTATCTGAAATCAGGCCCCAGGAAAATCTATCTCAATGATCTGGTTTTCATGAGAAAGGACCACCGATTCGGAGGATACGGCAAGCAGCTGGAAAATCTGGTATATCTGTCCCTGAAAAGAAGCGGTCACGCCGTATCCACTGTCAAGACAGGCAAAGGCGAGGTGGATTTTGTTTCTGAAAAAAATTCAGACAGAGCCTATTATCAAGTGGCCTGGACCATCAATGATCCCGGCAGTGACACTTACCGCCGGGAGTTTGACAGTCTTTTGTCCATCCAGGACCACTGTCCCAAGCAGATCATTACCATGGATGACCTGCCATTGCCGCC
>DATFKQ010000160.1:0-33347 GCA_035268565.1 Desulfotignum sp.
AGCAAATATGCACCCGGGGCCATGGTGGTTTCCGGATCATCATGTTGAATTATAAGCTTCAGAAGACAGATTCGTCCGGTTTTCCTCACTCACTCCGCGTTTTAACAAATAAAATGGTTTCAAGTCCGGGAACTCTTTCGAATTCGTTTTTATTTTCTGTCAGTACTGCACAGTTATGGACTAAGGCTGTTGCTGAAATAATCAGATCATGTGCCCCTATCATCATACCCTGCCTGGAAAGTGTTGCAAATAAACCAGCATGTACTCTGGCTACCTCAGTATTAAAATCCAAAACAGGAACTTTACTTAATATGGATTCCACAAAAGCAGAACGACGCGCCTTTCTTGACTCATTATCAGCATAATGAACACCAACCAATAATTCAGAAACAGTGACTGCGCTGATATATACATCGCCATATTCTTCCCAGGGTGAAAAATCTATTGGAAATTTTGATCGCTCAGAATGAATAAAAACATTTGTGTCCAGCATTAATCCCATTGTGTCTTCTCCAGGGGTATTTGTTTTCGAATATCCTCCAGATCTTTTGTAAAGACACTTGCATCATCTCCAAGCGAAGGTAGCTCTGCGAACATTCTATTCAGGTCTTTGACTTTTAAAGAGGACGCAATTGAAACTGGAGAAATTCGAGCGATCACCTTATTACCACGTTCCAACTCTACACTGACACCTTGATAAAAAATTCGATTAAGCAAATCAGAAAATTGTCGAACTGCCCGGGTGACACTTATACGCTCCATGATTCGATCCCCATAAATAATAAAAATCATATAATATGATTATATTACTATCGGCACGGATGTTTGTAAAGAAATTTATGGAAACGCTGTTCGTTCATCAAAGCGCTTGAAGGGTTGAAACAGGAAGCTGTATGGCAGGTTGCAAAATTGTTGAGTTTTCCCAGACTTCATGTTATTTATAGCTAAGCTTTTTTTTTGGAATTAAGGATTTTCCGCGTTCGCTTGTCAGCTCAACCAGATACGCCAGAGGGATAAAAATAATGAAAGAATTTGCTGTAATAATTGAAAAAGATGAAGATGGATATTTTGTTGCTTCAGTTCCGGGTCTTCGTGGATGTCATACCCAAGCTAAATCTATCGATACTTTGATGAAAAGAATTCGAGAGGCAATTGAGCTTTGTCTTGATGTGGAAGAACCTGTCTCCAATGAATTCATCGGGGTACAAAAAGTTGCAATATAGAATTTATGACCACATTTCCATCCATTACAGGAAGCAACTTAATTCGTGCATTGCGCAAAATCGGATTTGAGGTGATACGAAAAAAAGGAAGTCATCATTTTATCCAACATGCAAACGGCCGTTGTACGACTGTACCAGTTCACCGCGGTGAAACAATAGGTCGGGGCCTTCTTGCCCAAATACTCAGAGATTGTGAAATTTCAAAAGAGGAACTCCAGAAACTGCTCTGAATGCAATCAGGGTTTGGATGCAACAATGAGCACAGCAGCACATATGCCGGCGGCCAGCGCAAGCATGCTGTATTTTTTGCGGTCATCTTCCGCCTCGGGCAAAAGATGGGTGGCCCCCACATAAATGAGTGCACCGGCGGACAGAGACAACAATGCACCCAGTGCCTGGTCGCTGATCCGGTAGATAAAAGGATAGGAAACCAGCATTCCCAAAGGGATGGTCAATGCGCTGTACGGTTTGGCATGCTGATTATCAGCGCAGCACCTTTTCCATGCCGTCATGTGCGATCTGCACTTTCACCCCTCTTTCTGCGGCCATTTTCCGCAGTTTGGCCCCCAGTTTTCTTTCATCGGAGGCAACAATTTCCGAGCCGCAATGGGTGATGATCATTTCCGGCACCTGCTCTTTGCCGCACCAGGTCAGCTGGGTCTGGACCGGGGTATGGCCGATGAGGGTGTCGTTGGGTTTGCGTACCATGGAGCGGGTGACAGTGGCACCGTCTCCGATGTATACCCGCACATCCTTCAACGCCTTGTTCCGGGATTCAATATACACCACATCAGGTGCGTAAAAGATGGTGACCCTTCCTGCCGTGATACGGTACCCCACAGCAGGGGCCCGGGTGGAATGCAGCAGCGGGAAGGCTTCAAAAGTTATGCCTTTGATGGTTTCAGGACTTTCCATAGCAAGCGTTCTTTTCTCGATGCTGCTGAATCCCTCCTGGTCTTTCACCTTGTCCCATCCCTGGCCGGTGGCATACACGGCACACGGGGCCCCGTCAATTAATCCGCCGGCATGGTCCGGGTGAAAATGGGTCAGAACAATGGCACCCGGATTAATCTCATACTTTTTTTTCTGCCAGGTGGTGCCGCAGTCCACCATGACCTGTCTGCCCTGATAGGACACCAGCAAAGAAGCATGCAGCCGATGCCGGCGGCTGCTGTGATCAATATATCCCTTGGTTCCCAGAAAAGTCAGTTTCATACCCCTTTCTCCAGTATCTTTTGAAACTTTTCTTCGTGAATAATGCTGATTGCGTCTTTATTTTCTGCCTCTTTGAGTTTTTTGCCCGGATCCTTTCCCGCCACCAGATAATCGGTCCGGCTGCTGATACTGGAAGTCGCCCTTGCCCCCTGTTCCTCCACTTTCTGCTCAGCCTCGGACCTGGTATATGCTTTAAGTTCTCCTGTAAAAACAAAAGTAAGCCCTTTCAGGGGACCTTCTTTGTTTTTACCCGCATCTTCTATATCCATGCCTTTATCAAAAAGATGTTTCAGCACGTTCTGGTTGGTTTTGCCGCGAAAAAAACCGGATATGCTTTCTGCGACCCGGGGACCGACTTCCGGGACCTTCTGCAGATCAGCGGCAGATGCCTGCTGCAGTTCTTCCAGGCTGCCGAAATTCCGGGCAAGCACCTGGGCCATGTGTATGCCCACATGGCGGATGCCCAGGGCATACAGAAAACGGTCAAGTCCGGCTTTTTTGGAAGACTGAATGGCGGTATAAAGCTGTCTGGCTGATTTGTCGGCAAACCCTTCAAGTTTTTTTATATCTTCAATGGTCAGTTCGTACAAATCGCCGATGTCGTTTACCATGTTTTTTTCCACCAGTGCGGCGGTTGTCTTATTTCCCAGATGGGTGATATTCATGGCCTGTCTGGAGGCATAGTGAATAATGGCGCCTTCCAGCTGGGCGCGGCAGGCCAGCCCCCCGGGGCAGAAATGGTAGGCACCCTCCCGGAAAATACCGGATCCGCACACCGGGCAGTTTTCAGGCATGGCAAAGGGTTCTGACCGGGCTCTGCCCTGCTCTTTCAACCGTTCCACCACCTCGGGTATGACATCACCGGCCCTTTCCACCCGGACCTTGTCTCCGGATCGTACGTCTTTTTGCCGGACTTCGTCTGCATTGTGCAGTGTTGCCCGGCTCACCGTAACCCCGCCCACATCAACCGGCTCCAGAAGTGCCACTGGCGTGAGTTTTCCGGTTCTGCCCACCTGGACGACAATATCCGTAAGACGGGTGATTTCTTTTTTGTGTTCAAATTTCCATGCAATGGCCCATCTCGGAGACCGCTGCCGGGTACCCAGATCTTCTCTGAGCCGGTAGTCATTTACTTTCATCACTACCCCGTCTATTTCAAATCCGAGCTTGTCTCTGGCCTCTTTCATGCCCTGGTGATACTGTTTCACTTGTTCAAACGAGGATACTTTTTTGTTTTTTCCCGACACCTTCAGTCCCCATTCCGGCAGTTTTTGAAGCAGGTCCCAGTGGTTTTCAGGTGCGGCTCCTTCTATTTTAAGCAGTTCGTAAAAAAAAAGGGTCAAAGGCTTGTCCCGGACTTTGGAAGGATCCAGCTGCCGAATGATCCCGGCAGCAGCATTGCGGGGATTGGCAAACGGTTCTTTACCGTTTTCCACCCGCTTTTTGTTAAGGGCTGAAAATCCTTCCATGGGCATGATGACCTCAGCCCGCAATGCCAGAAAAGAAGGCAGGTCCTTGTTTTTCTGCAGTCTCAGGGGCATTGCCCCGATCGTCTTGAGGTTGCGGCTGATATCTTCTCCTTCCCTGCCGTCACCCCGGGTGGCGCCGTACGCGAACGATCCGTCCCGATAGACCACTTCCACGGAAAGCCCGTCAAACTTGGGCTCCAGTACATATCTGTCCTTTTCCGAGGAAAACCGGTCTGCAAGCCTGCGGTGAAACTGTGCCACCTGTTCTTCTTCTAAAACCGCATCCAGGCTGAGCATGGCTGAAGCATGTTTTCTTTTTTTCAAGCTGTCCACAGGCGGCGCACCCACCCTGCAGGTGGGAGAATTATCAGACTGCAGTTTTGGCCAGGCCTTCTCCAGTTCCTGGAGCCGGGCGAACAGGGCATCATAGGCTGCATCCGAAATTTCAGGACGGTTCTTCACATAATACAGATAATCATGGTATGCAATGGCTTCTCTGAGAGCCTGGACCTGGTCTTCCGCCTCCCGGGAAGAAAGCGCTTCAGGGTCTTTGAAATCCGTATCAGGATCATGTTTGAAATCCATCGGCTACCTGCCTTTTAAACATTTTCTTAATTGTTTCAGACTGCGGGTATTGAGAACATCTTTGGCTTCCAGCCACCCCCGCCGGGCCTGGGCCACGCCGAAATCCATGTAGTCCATATGGGGCGTGCGATGGGCGTCGGTATTGATAACCACACCCACTTTTTTTTTGGCTGCCTGAATGCAGGCAATATCTGTGAGATCCAGCCGGTCATAAAAAGCGTTCAGCTCCAGAAAACATCCGTTATCCTTTGCAGCTGAAAATATGTCATCCAGGTCCAGATCCATGGGCTCTCTCTGGTTGATCTTACGGCCGGTGGGATGTCCCAGAATCATGAAATACGGGTTTTCCATAGCAGTGACAATCCTGCGGGTCTGTTTTTTTCTGGACAGATTGAATTTATAATGCACAGATCCAATGACCACATCCAGCCGGGAAAGTATTTCATCAGGCAGATCCAGGCTCCCGTCTTCCAGAATGTCCACTTCTGCACCGGTGAGAATTTCGATATTATCCATACCCTGGTTCACCTTTTCAATATCGCGGATATGTTTTTCCAGTTCTTCTGCATCCAGCCCCCCGGCCACGGTAACCCGTTTTGAATGTTCGGTTATTGCCAGGTATTCATACCCCAGTTTTTCCGCTTCTCTGGCCATTTCTTCAATGCTCTGGTGGCCGTCGGTTTTTTTGGTATGTACATGCAGATCGCCTTTTATATCCCTGCGCTGGACAAGCTTCGGGAGTTGGTCTTTTTCCGCTGCCTCAATCTCTCCTCTGTCCTCTCTGAGCTCGGGCGGGATAAAGGGAAGGCCAAGGTTTTTATAGATCTGGTGTTCTGTTTTTCCTGCCACTTTCTTTTTGTTTTTGTACACACCGTATTCATTGATTTTCAGCTCTCTTTCCATCCCGCGCTTCCTGAGCTTTATGCCATGGGCCTTGGAACCGGTAAAATACAAAAGAGCCGACCCATAGCTGGCATGGGCCACCACCCGCAGATCCACCTGAAGACCGGACCGCAGCACCACAGAGGTTTTTGTTTTTCCCTGCACCACCACTTTTTCAACATCTTCATAATCCAGCAGATGCCCCATGGCATCTGTTCCTCTTTTGCAGGACAAAAGTATGTCCAGATCCCCCACTGTCTCTTTTTTGCGGCGCAGGCTGCCGGCAGCTGCCACTTTTTTCACCCCGTCAAGCTTTTTTAAATAATCAAGAAGGGTTCGGGATATGGCCTGTGCATCCCGGAAAAGCATTCTGTCTTCATGGGAGTTGTTCTTTTTTATTTCCTCTAAAATTTTTTTCTGGGTTTTTTCGCCAAAGCCTTCCAGATCCTGCAAAAGATCCTGTTCTGCCGCTTTTTTTAAACCCTGCAGATCAGTTACCCCCAGTGCATCATAAATAACTTTCACCCCCCTGGGTCCAAGACCGGGAATACGCAGAAGTTCCTGCAAAGAAGGCGGTATCTGCTCCTGCAGCTCTTCGAGCAGCGGCAGTGATCCGGTCTGTGCAATGGTTTTTATTTTTCCGGCAAGATCTTCGCCGATGCCGGACAGGCGGGTCAGGTCTTCGCCTTTGTCGATCATCTCAGTGACGCTGTCGGGCAGGGAATTTATGGTTTGCGCAGCCTGCCTGTAAGCCCGGGTCCTGAACTGGTTCTCTTTCTGGATATCCAGAAGATCTGCCACTGTTTCCAGTACCCTTATAATATCTTTGTTGTGTACCGGCATATCAAGTGCCTGTCCTGTTTGAAAGCGGTTAGCTGTTAAAAGCTGTTAGCTGTTGGCTTTTAGCTGCGTATTGGTGGTTGACGGCGTTCATAAAACCCATCTGGGCTGCTGTTTTATTTGGTGCCGGGTATTGCTCCGGCCGGGGCGCTGTGAATTCCCTTTTTATTTTTTCCTGTTTTTCTGACAGCTGCAATCAGGTGAACCCTGTATTTTAGAAAACAGATCCATGTAGAAAGCCTGAGAATGTGAAAAAAAAATCATGAGAAACAATCAGGGATACACCATTTTTCCGGTACAAATAGAGAATTCACCTCATTTACATCCCCCGGCCCATGTGTGTACTTTAATTTTATCAGGTTACGGGTAATTTTCATGGATAACCGCAAGAACAGATAAAATGAAGAAAGGAGAATGAGATGCAGCATCAAGCCGCAACAAAAAATGTAGACCAGAGAATATGGTTGGCGATCATGACCGTGTTTTTTTTCATGCTGGCAGGCACAGCAACAGGCCAGACCGCAGTGACTATGACAGACAGGGAAATTGAAATTGCTGTAGAAGATGAACTGATACAGGATCAGGCTGTTTCCTCCTTCCTTGTGGATATTTCCTGCACTGAAGGGATCGTTACCCTCACCGGCAGTGTCAACAACCTTCTGGCCAAGGACCGGGCCCTTGCCATCGCAGAAACGGTCAAAGGGGTGCGCTCGGTTATCAACCGGATCGAGGTGAATCCGGTGATCGAAAAAAGTGATGAGGATATCCAGGTGGATGTGGTGCAGTCACTGTTAAATGATCCGGTCACTGAATTGTTTGAAATTGATGTCACTGTAAATGACAAAGTGGTTGCCCTGAAAGGCAAGGCAGATTCCCATATTGAAAGACAGCATGCCGGCAGAGTTGCCAAAAGCGTGGGCGGGGTGAAAGAAGTAAAAAACCGTATCATACTGGATTACAAAACGCCGCGATCAGATGAAGATCTGGCCAATGATATTGAACAGGCCCTTCGCTGGGATACGCTGGTGGACGATGCATTGATCCTGGTATCGGTAAACAACGGCAAGGTGGATCTCAAGGGAACCGTGGGCAGTGCTGCTGAAAAAAGGCGGGCTGTAAACCACGCATGGCTGCCGGGTATAAAGGAAGTGGAGCCCCAGATGCTCAAGGTGAGCCGCTGGGCCCGGGACAAGGATCTGCGCCATGAAAAATATGTACCCAGATCTGATGAGCAGATCAAAGATGCAGTGGACAAAGCCATATTATATGATCCCCGGGTGCTTTCCACAAAAGTGGATACACAGGTAAACAATAAACTGGTTACCTTGACAGGCAGGGTCAACTACCTGTCAGCCAAAAAAGCTGCAGCCCAGGATGCCAAAAATACGGTGGGGGTCATCCGGGTTAAAAACCAGATAAAAGTAACCCCTGTACCTGTTGCAGAAAATGGTACAGAACTGGAACAAAAAATACTGAACAAGTTTCGAAGAGATACCTATGTGGACAATCTGGACATCTCGGTGACTACACTGTCCGGGGTTGTCAGCCTGTACGGCACAGTGGATACCTATTACGAAAAAACCCGGGCCGAAGACCTGGTTTCCGAAGTGAAGGGTGTTTATGCAGTGAATAACAATATCAATGTGAACAGAGACTGGGAGCCTTTTGTGTATAAGCCTTATGTGGATGAATCCTATGTCCCTGATTATGAGTGGTATGCTTACCAGCCACGGGTCACAGCAACAAAAAATGACCGGGAAATAGAAGATAATATTGAAAGCGAACTGTTCTGGAGCCCCTTTGTGGATGCAGACAGTGTAAACGTGATAGTCGATGACGGCAAAGCCACGCTCATCGGGCAGGTGGATTCCTGGTCTGAATACGATGCTGCCACCCAGAACGCCCTGGAAGGCGGTGCAGTGGCTGTGGATAATGAACTTACCATATCCAGTATTACCCGGTAACCTGCAACAGACATATGATTGTTCCGGTGTCTTCGGGTACCGGCAGCCGGCCCCCGAAGACTGCAGACCCGGACAAAATATAAAGAAAGGAAACACACATGTTTATTGGTGACCTGCTTATTGCATTTGTTCTTACCATACTGATAATGCTGCCCTTTTATTTTCTGGGAAGGGTTGGTCCCTGGGAAGGCTGGATCTGGTTTGCCCTGCTTTTGTTTTTATTCACCTGGGCAGGCGGGGCATGGGTGCGCCCCTACGGCCCCACCATCTATGGATATTCCTGGCTGCCTTTTTTGTTTTTCGCATTGATTTTTGCTTTGCTGATGGCAGCTGTGGTGCCCCGCAGACCGCCCCGGAACAGAAAGGAAGCCATAGAAAGGGCCAGGGCGGAAAATGAGGCTGAAACCATCACAGCCGTAACCCTGGGGGTCTTTTTCTGGATGGTGCTGGTCGGACTGGTCCTGGCCCTGATCGTGCGGTACACAACTTTGTGAACACCTGAACCAGCGCCTTAACCCCAGCTTACCAGTTTGACAGTCCTGAAGGCAAAATAATTGATTGCGGTTAGAATGAATTCACCGTGGATATTTGCCCTGGATATTTGCTATAGCAGCATGCACTTCTACGGGGAGCCCCTGGTGGTGTCCTGTGAACGGACCGTCAGCGTCGGAGGGGGTCTGGTAAAAGATGCCGGCATGGTTTTCAACCAGAGGACGGGATGCCGCACTTCATTGTTCGTATGCAAACCGGCCCCCGCAGACCTCGGGCCGGGCACAGGACACCACCAGGGGCTCCCCGGGAAAGCGTGCTGCACAGAGCGATCGAAAGCCCGGCATGCTTATGGCAAATATTCAGTATTTGCCATAAGCATTTGCTTTTGCCTTTTGTCTTTGCTATTTAATAATTGTTTGGTATAAATAATTACACGATTTTTGCATAGATAAAAAAAACAACCAACATCAGGAACCTAATAGATACCATGGAAAAAATTCGCATTGTTATTGCAGAAGACAGCAAAATACTCAGGGAAGGATTGTGTCTGATGGTCAATTCCGATGAAAACCTGGAAGTTGTTGCCGAAGCGGCAGACGGGTTTGAAGCCATTGAACAGTGCCAGGCACACAATCCTGATTTAACGGTACTTGATTTATCCATGCCCAGACTTGACGGCCTGTCCGCCATCAAAGAAATCAAGCGGCAGAGACCAGAGGTAAAAATTCTTGCCCTTACCATTCATGATGCAGATGAGTATATTCTTGACTGTTTCAGCGCCGGTGTGCAGGGCTACTGCCTTAAGGATTCCTCCCAGGATGAATTGCTGAAAGCCATTCATCTGGTTTCCTCGGGAAAAACATACATCAGCCCCACCATTGCCGGTAAAGTCATGGAAGGGTATCTGGTAGGAAAACAAAAAATCAAAACACAATCTGCATGGGACACCATCACCCAGCGGGAAAAAGAAGTGCTCAAACTGGTGGCTGAGGGCTATACCAGCAAAGAAATTGCAGACATGCTGTGCAACAGCCCCAAAACCATTGAACGGCACCGGGCCAATATCATGAACAAGCTGTCTGTGCACAATATCTCCCAGATGACCAAGGTGGCCATTGAAAAAGGCCTCATAAGCCAGTAAATTCCAGCAGGCGCCCAGGGCAGCATACCGCACCACATTCCTTTTCTACACCATTTATCCCCGAAAAATGGGGAAAACTCTTTATTTCACCATAAAGCGGATATTGTTATCTTCAATATAAAGACCGCTGATGCTAAAGCTGCATAACAATTATGTTTCCCCCATGTATATGGAAAAGGTCAGAATAAAATGAATAAAAAAAACCAGGAAAAAAACAGGCTGATCATCGTATCCAACCGCCTCCCCATTGTTTTATCACAAACAGACACCGGCCAGTGGGAGGTGAAACAGGGATCAGGCGGACTGGTCACTGCCTTGGCGCCGGTATTGCGGGATCGGGGCGGGCTGTGGATCGGGTGGCCGGGCACCTCACAGATTATTGAAAAACAGGATCTGGAAACCCTGTTGGACAATACAGCCAAAGATTTCGGATACACCTTTGAACCGGTTTTTCTGCCTGAAAATCTTGTGAATGACTATTATCTGGGTTTTTCCAACCAGGTGCTGTGGCCGCTGTTTCATGATCTGCAGACCAGGTGTGATTTTGACCCTGCATACTGGGATGCCTACCAGGCGGTCAACAAAATATTTGCCCGGACCATTGCCCGGAATATCAAAGACGATGATGATCACATCTGGGTGCATGATTACCATTTAATGGGGGTGGGAGAAGAATTGCGGAAGATAAAAACCGCAGCGAAAATCGGGTATTTTCTGCACATTCCGTTTCCTTCGCTGGATCTTTTTCTCAAGCTGCCCTGGCGGTTTCACATCCTGGAATCTCTTCTGGGCTATGACATGATCGGTTTTCAGACCCAGAGGGACCGGCGCAATTTTGTACAGTGTGTGCATGCCATGCTGCCGGACATCAAAATACAGGGCAAAGGACGGGTACTTTCCACCAGGATCAACAACCATACCGTAAGGATGGGCAACTTTCCCATCAGTATAGATTATAATGAATTTGCACAAAAAGCTGCCACCAGAGAAGTGGAAAAAAGACTGGCTGAGATCAAAGAGGTTTTCCAGGCAGATCACCTGATCCTGGGGGTGGACCGCCTGGACTACAGCAAAGGCATTCCTGAAAGACTGCTGGCATTTCGCAACGCCCTGGAAAGATATCCTGATCTGGAAAAAAAAATCACCCTGTTTCAGATTGTGGTGCCCAGCCGGCAGCGCATTGAGCAGTATGACAATCTTAAAACCGAGATTGAGCAGCTGGTCAGTGAAATTAACGGCAGATTCACCCGTCCCGGATGGGTGCCCATCCATTACCTTTACCAGAGCGTGGACAGAACAGAACTCATTGCGCTTTACCGGGCAGCGGATATCGGCCTTGTCACCCCCTTAAAAGACGGCATGAACCTGGTGGCCAAGGAATACTGTGCGTCTCATATTCAGGAGAACGGGGTACTGATCTTAAGTGAATTTGCCGGTGCAGCCAGCCAGCTGCATGAACATGCCCTGCTGGTCAACCCCTACGATATCCAGGCCATTGCCGATGCCATATACCAGGCCTGCCGCATGGGCGCAAAAGAGCGGAAAACCCGGATGAAGGCTTTGCGCAAAATTGTGAAAAAATCAGATATATACTGGTGGGTGGATGAATTTCTTCAGGCTGTTTTCTCCCATAACCTGAATACTTTCAAACCCATGGTTGACTATATCCCTTCCCAGGAGACTTTACAGGAATAATATAAACCGTAAATTTTTAGATAACCGTAAAGACCAAAGGAGGTTTTAATGCTATTGATTACGCTGAATCCATGCACCCATAAAATCAGAACGGCTGTTGCCGCCATGCTTATTTTGTGTCTGACTGTTTTTGTTCCCGGTCTGTCAGCCCGGGAACTCACAGATGCAAACATTGAAAATGCCGTGGAAAGGCAGCTGCTGTCAGACCAGGCAGTACCGGCTTACCGCATTACAGTGGAAATCAGCAATGGGATTGTCACCCTGTCAGGCACAGTGGGCAATATTCTGGCAAAAGAACGTGCCCGCAATGTGACGGAAGCTGTTAAAGGGGTCCGCTCAGTGGTCAACATGATCCAGGTGTCGCCGTATCAGGACAAAAGCCCGGTGCGTTTGAAAAAAGATGTTATCGAGGCCTTGCGGATGAATCCGGCCGCCAGTGTATTTGACATCAGTGTGAGTGCAGAGGAAAAAAAAGTTATCCTTGAAGGAACGGTTGCATCCTACCGGGAAAAGCAGCTGGCCGGCACTGTGGCCAAAGGCGTCAGTGGTGTCAAATCCCTTGAAAACAATATCAAAATTTCTTATCCGGCCCACCGGTCCGACCGGCAGATACTGGCTGAGATTGAACAGGGACTGCTCTGGGATGCCCTGGTGGATCATGCCCTGATAGAGGTGGCGGTTGAAAACGGCAGGGTTGTTTTGACAGGCACAGTGGGCAGTGCTGCTGAAAAAACCAGGGCCATGTCAGATGCCTGGGTTTCAGGGGTGAAGGAAGTGGATGTATCCGGACTTGAGGTGGCACGGTGGGCCCGTGATCCTGATCTTCGGGCCAACAAATATGTACCCAAGTCCGATGAAGAGATAAAACTTGCCATAATAACCGCATTGACAGTTGATCCGCGGATTTCCAATGAAGCGGATATAACGGTGATGGTTGAAGGAGGCGTGGTGACCCTGAAAGGAAAAGTGGATTATCTTCAGGCCAGACGGGCCGCTGCCAGAGATGCCAGAAACACGGTGGGGGTGCTGCGGGTGAGAAACAACCTGAAGGTAGCGCCTTTGCCGGTCACCTTAAACGACACCGAACTGGAAGCAAATATCAAGGAAGCCCTGGACCGGGATGCCTATGTTGATGAATATGACATAGTGGTGAATGTGCGGTCCGGTGTTGCGGAATTATACGGAAATGTAAATTCCTATTATGAAAAAATGCGGGCTGAAAATGTGGCATCCACCATTGCCGGCATTTATTCTGTAAACAACAATATTGTGGTGGATAAGGGATGGGCACCGTATTACTTTAATCCCTATCTGGATCAGGATGATTATCCGCCCGAAGACTATGAGTGGTACAATTATACCCCGTCCTTCCCCGGAAAAAATGACAACCGGATCAAGGAAGACATCAAAGAGGAATTATGGTGGGATCCTTTTGTGGACAGTGAAGAGGTAAAGGTAGAGGTGGAAAACGGTGTAGCCACCCTCACCGGCACAGTGAATTCACAGCTGGAACATGATTCAGCCGTGGAAAATGCGCGGGAAGGCGGTGCTGTATCAGTAAATGACAACCTGGCGGTTTCGCCTCTGATTCCCCCGAAAAAAAATTAAAGATTTCTTGAAAAACAGGTGTATTCCGGCCGGGTACCAAGATTCTCCGGCCGGAATTACCTTTTTACCGGTTATAGAAGATTGTGTTTCTGATAGAATTCTGGTAGTTAGTTCAGATGCCTGTCAATAAAAACATTCACATGGGGCATAAAACCCCGGAAGACACCGGTAATGAGATGACATCTCAAGAACCTGAATCCCAGCAGATAGAACATTTCGTTTTCCATGCCGAAAAAATTCTGGCCGTTATCCGGCAGAACAGGGGAGATGGTATTGCGGCTGATGACCAGCTGGTCAATCTGCTTAATTTACAGGACACTATTAATATGCTGCGCCGTAACGACAAACATTTCCAGGCCCTTGCTGATGCAAATTTGATAGGGGTGGGATTTGCTGATCTAAACGGCAATATGACCTATATCAATGATGAGATGCTGCGGATGATGGGGTATACCCGGGCAGACTTTGAAACAGGCCGTATCAACTGGGAGAACTGCCTGGCTCCGGAGATTCTGCCGGCAACAGGAAGCTTGACCCGGCATCTGATGGAAAAAGCGGTGATATCTACCCATGAATGGGCGTTTATACGTCCGGACGGCGGGCGGACCCCTTTTCTGGGTGCAGCAGCCCAGGTTAAATCAGATGCAGACTCCCATGTGATAATCGGTTTAGACCTCACCCAGGTGCGGGAGGCGGAAAACCGCAAATGGAAAAGTGACCAGCGGCTGCGCATGGCTGCAGATTCTCTGGATATCGGCGTATTTGAATGGAACCTGTCCAAAGATACGGCTTTCTGGGAAAATGAACAGATGTACACAATTTTCGGGCGCACCCGGGAACAGGGCCCTCTGAACTTTTCAGATTTTGTGGAACACGCCCTGTACTACACTGACCGAAGCGATTTCCTCCAGACTTTTTCAAAGGCACGGCAGCCGGAAAACATTTTTGGGTATTCCTGCCGGATTCAGCAGCAGGACCAATCTAAGCCCCGATGGATAGAAATAACCGGAAAGTTTTATAACAACCATTTAGATTCATCTTTGTGCATGATCGGACTGGTAAAAGACATCTCCCAACAAAAACAATATGAACATTCTATCATTCAGGTCAATGAAGTGCTTGAACAGCGGGCCCAGGAGCGGACAGCCAGAATCCGGAACCAGGCTGACCGGCTGCGCGTGCTTGCCAACAGACTCGGCCAGGTTGAACAAAAAGAACGAAAACGTCTGGCCGGTGTTCTCCACGACCATATTCAACCCCTGGTTGTGGGGGCACGCATGCAATTATGGGAAATTCAGCGCAAAGACAAGATAGATGCAGCCCATGAAACAGCCCGTAAAATTGAAGGTATCCTGGAAGAAACCCTGGTTGAACTGCGCTCTCTTACAGTGGATCTGTCTCCTTCCGCCATTTTGAATGACGGGTTGATGGGGGGTATGAACTGGCTGAGCACCTATATGGAAAAAAAATTTAATTTCAAAATAGATGTCTTTGCAAAAAATGAGGTTGACCCGATCTCGGAAAACACCTGTTATCTGCTTTTCCAGTGTGTAAAAGAACTGCTTTTCAATGCAGTGAAATATTCCGGCGAAGAACAAGCCAGAATAGCGATTGAACGGACCCGGGACCATAAAATCCGCCTGATTGTCTCTGACAACGGCAAAGGTTTTGATCTGGAGCAGGTCACAGGCACAGACATACACCAGAGCATGACGTCTCTGGGTTTGTTCAGCATTGAGGAGCGGTTAAAAGATATTGGCGGCCGAATGAAGATCAATTCTGCCCCGGGCCAGGGAGCGGCCATCACCCTGACCGCCCCGGCCGGTGAAAAATATGAAAATAATTATCCTTTAATGGACAGGCGGAAAGGCGACCCAAAAAAGGGGTCCCGTATTTCCGTCCGCCCGCCGAAAGACCGCATCGGCATTATCATTGTTGACGACCACAAACTGCTGCGCGAAGGACTTACCGGTCTGCTGCAGATGGAAACGGATTTCGAGGTACTGGGGGAGGCTGCAGACGCGCCCACCGCAGTTGAGCTGGCTGAAACACTGCTGCCGGATGTGGTTATCATGGATGTGAACCTGGGTGAAACAAACGGCATGGACGCCACCCGGCAGATCCTGTCCAGAGATCCGGACATCAAGGTCATCGCACTCTCCATGCACAGTGACAAAAAAGTCAGAAACGACATGCATGAAGCAGGTGCCAGTGTCTTTTTGAACAAAAGCATTCCCTCGGACGATCTCATTACCAAAATCCGGGAAGCCCTGTCTGATAACTGAGCTTTATTCCAGTGTTTTCTTGTGAAACCTGGTTTGTTTTGGCCTGGTTTATTTTTGGCCCAGGGCTTCGAATCCTGAAACAATATCCAGCAGTTCTCCGGTAATAGACATCTGCCGAAGCTGATTGTACTGGTTTTCAAGATCGTCCATCAGCTCTTCGATATTTTTCTGGGCACCCTGCATGGCTGCCAGGCGTGCTGCATTTTCACTGGCCATGGATTCCACATAGGCCCTGAATATGGTCATAAAAAGATATTCCCTGATCAGGCTGGACAGCAGCTGGTCCGGTTCCATGGTAAACATGGGCAGGCATGCAGAGTCCCAGGTACGGTATCGGTACTGTTCAAGCCACTGGCTGTCGATGGGCAGCAGATGGACAGTGTGGGGGCTGTATCCGGCAGCAGACTTCTGCCGGGCATGAAACAAAAGGATATGATCCACACCGGTCCGGGCCTGCCAGGTATCAATGGCCATCAGGATGTCTCCCACATGGGGCGTAATGGTGTTCACAGAACCGGGCAGTTCCCTGATATCCCGACAGTCGGCACCGGCATCCGCCATAAGATCTGCGGCCCGTATTCCCGCACATACCACCGGGATCTGGGCCAGCTGTGAAGGAGAAGACTGCAGTTCAGCCAGGGCATGGGATGTCACCTGTTCGTTGAGTGATCCGCACATGCCCTGGTCAGATCCGAATACCACGGCCCCGGGCTTTTTTCTGGCAGACTGTCTGGTATACAGCCGGGTGTCCGGATCATAACGCAGAACAATACCCAAAGCCATCTCAAGGGTTTGTGCATATGCCACCAGGGAATGGGATGCCTGTTCATACTGGCGGATGTTTACCGCAGCCAGAGACTTCATGGTCCGTACCACTGTATGCAGGTCATCCGTACTGTCGAGCCTGCGCTTAAGCTGTGCCAGTGTCTGCATCAGACGATTCTTTTCTATAGGGTTTTACAGCTTTTTGGGCTGTCTGCACCAGTGCATCAATGGCTTTTTCATCGATTTTTTTTGCCTGGGCAATATTGTCCATCACCTCCTGGTGATCTGCATTGGCTGCCTGGCGGATTTTTTTCTGGGCTTGTGCCATATCCGACAAGGCGATATCATCCAATACACCATGGGTCAGGGCGATCAACACGGCAATCTGATCAGGTGCAGGCAGGGGAGAATACCGGTATTGTTTTAAAATTTCGCGTATCCGCCGTCCCCGGGACAGCTTTTTCTGGGTTTCTTCGTCCAGGCGGGCCCCAAAGCGTGAAAATGATTCCAGTTCCTCAAACTGGGAATATGTCAGCCGCAGGTCTCCGGCAACGGTGCGGTAGGCCGGCAGCTGGGCTTTACCCCCCACCCGGGATACGGATTTTCCCACATCCACGGCCGGGAGTATGCCTTTTCTGAAAAACATGGGAGACAGATAAATCTGGCCGTCGGTAATGGAAATAAGATTGGTGGGAATGTATGCGGAAATATTCTGGGCCTCGGTCTCAATAATGGGCAGCGCTGTCAGAGATCCCCCGCCTTTGTCTTTGGTCAGGCGGGTGGATCTTTCCAGCAGGCGGGCATGGATATAAAAAATATCGCCGGGGAACGCTTCTCTGCCCGGGGGTCTGCGCAAGAGCAGAGAAAGCTCTCTATAGGCCCGGGCATGGCGGGTGAGGTCATCATAAACAATGAGCACATCCTGTCCCTGGTGCATGAAATGCTCTGCCATGGCAGTAGCGGTATAAGGGGCCATGAACTGCAGTCCCGGCGGATCTTCCTCCGTGGAAACCACTGCAAAGGAATAATCCATGGCATCATGCTCCCTGAGTTCTGCGATTACCTTGGCAAGGGCTGCCCCGCGCTTGCCGATACCACAGTAGATGCAGATAACATTCTTGTCTTTCTGGTTGGCAATGGTGTCAAGGGTTATGGCGGTTTTTCCGGTCTGCCGGTCCCCGAGGATCAGTTCCCGCTGGCCCCGGCCGATGGGAATCAGGGTGTCTATGACAGTAATGCCTGTCTGCAAAGGGATGCTTACCGGTGCACGGTCCATGATTTCCGGAGCCGGCTGTTCCACCGCCCGTAAGGTGGTATGGGAAAGGGGACCTTCCCGGTCCAGGGGTTTTCCCCGGGCATCCACCACCCGGCCGATGAGCGCATCACCGGCTGGAACAGACATGACCCTGTGGGTCCGGTTAACCTCATCACCGGCATTGAGGTTGTCGGTTTCATCCAGCATGATCACTCCGATGACCTCCGGACTCAGATCAAAAGCCATGCCATAGGCATCCGGGGTGCAGACCAGCAGCTCCTCGGACTGCACATCTGTGAGGCCTGAAACCGTTATAATGCCCGAACTGATGGAAGCAATGCGCCCATAATCGCGCACCTCCAGGGAAGGCTGTTTTTTCTCCACTATATCTGCCATGGCGGAGAAAAATCCATCCATCACAGATACCAGTTCACCGGTTTGTGATTCATTGGTTTTCTGATTCATGGTCCCTGCTTTCAATGGCCTGATCCAGCTCTTTTTCCAGCGCCTCCAGATAATTTTGTGCATGCCAGGTGATTTTTTTGCCGCCTGCGGCAAGGGCCAGACCAAAAATCAATTCCGGTCTGACATCAAAGGCAATTTCCTTTAAATCCGACCGCTTTTCCGACAGCGTTTTTTGAATGGATTTTTTCTGCTTTTCAGACAGTTCAAAACCTGTGCTTATCCTGGGCGGTTCTTCAAGGCTTTCAGGCAGTTTGTCTTTGTCCAGGTCCTGGAACCGGGACAAAAATTTCTTAACTGCCTGGTCCTGCACATCGGTGTCCGCCAGAAGGGACAGGTTTTTTTTCACTGTATCAAAAATCTGGTGCGCCGCCTGCTTTTGAAACCGCTCAAAAAAAGCGGATTTTTGCTTTTCCAGGGCATTCTGCCAGCTTTTTTTCAATCCGTCCACTTCCTGCCGGGCTTCTTTTACCAGGGCATTGCGCCGGTCGTCTGCCTCTTTTTCAGCTTCTTCCAGTCTGGCGTCCCACTGGTCTTCCAGCGCTTTGGATTTCTGGGTATAATTTTCGTATTCCTGCTCAGCATCCTGCTTTTGTTTTTCTGCCCTGTCAAAGCGTTCCTGGATATTTTTTTCCCGCTGGTCCATGGCGTTTTTGATTTTATCAAACAAGAATATCTTCAACAGCACAAGCAGGATCAAAAAATTGATCACCTGGGCTGCCACTGTAAACCAGTCAATCAACATGGCATTTTCCTCACTTGGCTGCTGAAATCACATAATCCCAGAAAGGATTGGCAAACAACAGGATCATGGAAACAACAAAACAATAGATGGCGGTGGATTCAATCATTGCCAGTCCCACAAACAGGGTGCGGGTGATGGTGTTTTTTTCATCCGGCTGCTGGGCAATGGAACTCAAGGCGCTGGCCACGGCCCGGCCTTCACCAATGGCAGGGCCGATGGCTCCCACTGCAATGGCAAGGCCTGCTGTAATAACCGATGCCATACCGATAAGACTTATACTGTTCATATAAAAACCTCCTTTACTGGTTATCATTTTTTTCGGCTTCTGTGTGTTCCTGGACCTGGGTGGCAGAAGCAATATACACCATGGCCAGAACAGCAAAGATATAGGCCTGAATCAGCCCGGTCAAAAGGCCCAGCAGCTGCATGATCACCGGAAATATAAAGGGAATGATGGCCAGAAGAATCGCCACAATCTTTGAAGCGCTCATGAGATTGCCGAAAAGCCTTACTGCAAGGGCCAGTGTCCGGGACAATTCCCCCATTATATTGAAAGGCAGCATGAACACAGTGGGCTGGACATATTGTTTCAGATAACCGATCACCCCTTTCTGGGCAATGCCGAACAAGGGCACTGAGATAAACACACAGATGGCCAGTGCTGCTGTGGTGGAAAGCGAAGCTGTAGGCGATTCATACCCCGGCACCACAGTGAGCAGGTTGCAGGTGGCAATAAAAATAAACAGACTGCCGATAAAAGGCATATACCTTTTTGCTTTCTGCCGGCTGATTTCACTGATCTGGTCCTGGATTCCGGTTACCAGAATTTCCAGGATATTCTGCCAGTAACTGATTTTCGGCGCTGTGGACAACCGTCTTGTTACAAGCCAGGACCCGATCACCAGCAGCGCCATTACGGCCCAGGTAAATACAATGGTCAGGTTAAGGGAGATAAAATGGTATTGAAAAAACACCACCTGGTCCGGGCTGATCTGCTTGATATCCATAAAATTCATATGTGTGATCCTTTTGCCCCGAAAACAGCAGAAGGCTGCATTTTAAAAATAAAAATCCTGCGCATGATCAATATGCCGGCAAGACAGGCAATCATGCCGGGCCATTCACCATTTCCGGCAAAATACACCCCGGTGAGGGTAACAAAAGATCTGACAAGAAAACTTGCCACAAACACAAGGCCATAGCGGCTTGTGCCGGTAAACCGCTGCAGGGTAAGCCACAGACCGCCAAAGTGAAAACATCCGATCACAAGGCCGGCTGCCAGACAAAAAGCAATTGTGTGCAGATCATGCCAGGTCATATCCATTTGCATCTCAATCCTTTTTTCTGCTTTCCCGTTTGATCCAGTACCAGGCATTCCAGCAACCCGTAATCACCCCGCAAAACAAAAGGGTCAAGGTCCAGGAGGGCCTGCCCGGAAAGGTTTTGTCCAGCCAGAGTCCTGTGAATATGCCGATCACAGTGGGAATGGCCACAGACCATCCCACCAGGCCGAACATGCCCAGCCCGAACCACACAGGATGCTCCGCTTTTTTGCGGGCAGCCAGCTTGCGCTGTTGTTTCTCCTCAATGGTCCGGGAAAATTTTTTTTCTTCCTGGTTCTCAGCCATGGTCCTGGAACTCCAGAAACCGCCGGATAAATCCGGCTTCAATGCGGGAAGCTGATGTGCGCATATTTTTTTCCTTTTGTTCTTCTTTTAAAAAATCAGTCTCCACGGTGTTTTTAAGGGAAGCAAGATCCGGATCCTGTACTGCCCTGCGGGTGGACACAAAAACGGTATCTCCTTTTTTGACCAGGACCCCTTCCATCACTGCCATGTGCTGCTCATAGCCGTTTTCATCTTCAAAACTCAAAATGCCGGAGACCAGTGCGGTGACAAAATCCACATGCCGGGGAAGCAGGCCGAAAAAACCATCCATGCCTTCGCCTGTGATCTTCCGGACCCGGGTGTCCAGAAAAATACGGGTGGGAAGCATTACCTTGAGTTTCATGATGTTTTGGCCTCATCTATTTTACCGATCATATAAAGGGCCTCTTCCGACCGGTCTGAAAACCTGTCATCCAGGATCTGCCGGCAGCCTTCCAGGGCATCTTCAATACTGACGGCCCGGCCTTCATAACCGGTGAACTGTTCGGTCACAAAAAACGGCTGGGTCAAAAACCGCTCCAGACGTCTGGCCCGGTAGACGGTCTGGCGGTCTTCTTTTGACAGTTCTTCAATGCCCAGCATGGAGATGATGTCCTTGAGGTTCTCATATTCCGCCAGATTTCTGCGGATATCACCGGCAATGCGGTAATGTTCTTCTCCCACAATATCCGGGGTCAGCATGCTGGAGTTGGACTGCAAAGGATCAACCGCCGGGTACAGTCCTTCACCCGCTTTTTTCCGGGACAGAACAATGCTGGAAGACAGGTGCCCGAAGGTGTGGACCGCTGCAGGATCTGTAAAATCATCCGCAGGCACATATACGGCCTGGACCGATGTGATGGCGCCGGTGGCGGAATTGGTGATACGCTCTTCCAGCGCGGCAAGCTCGGTGCCCAGGGTGGGCTGGTAACCAAGGCGGGATGGCAGCCGTCCCAGCAGACCTGAAACCTCCATGCCTGCCTGGATAAAGCGGAAAATATTGTCCATGAGCAAAAACACATCCTGGTTGAGATCATCCCGGAAAAATTCCGCCATGGTCAAAGCGGAGTGGCCCACCCGGAAACGCGCCCCCGGGGGTTCATTCATCTGGCCGAAAACCATGATGGTTTTGTCCAGGACACCGGCTTCTTTCATTTCCCGGTACAACTCCTCTCCTTCCCGGCAGCGTTCACCCACCCCGCAGAACAGGCTGACCCCTTCATGGATACCCACCATATTGTGAATCATTTCCATGATCAGAACGGTTTTCCCAACACCTGCGCCGCCAAACATGCCGCTTTTGCCGCCCAGCTCCAGCGGAGAAAGAATATCAATCACCTTGATGCCGGTTTCAAAAATCTTTGTGGATACCTTCTGGTTGTCCATTGAGGGGGGGGGACCATGAATGGTGCGATAGGAAGATGCTTCCACCTGTTCCTTTTTATCAATGGGTTCGCCGAACACATTCAGGGCCCGGCCCAGCAGGGATTTGCCCACCGGCACCTCAAGGTGGCGGCCGGTATCATGGATGTCGGATCCCAGGGCCAGTCCCTGGGTTGCTGTCAGGGCAATTCCCCGGATGGTTTCATCATCAAGATGCAGAATCACTTCAATTTTGATCTTGTCATCCTTTCCGCAGGTCAGCATATTGTGCAGCGGCGGAAGGGTATGGGAAAACCTGGCATCCACAATACTTCCCCTGACCGAAACAACACGGCCTGTATTACCGGGATTGTTTTTTTTATCTGACACGCTCATGGGCAGCCTTTTTTGCTTGTATTGAACTAGGGAACATCTGTGCTCTCCTGTATGGCACACTGGTCATCCGGACAAAACAGGCGCAGCCAGATGCCTTTGGTATCTTTGGAAGTTGTACTGCCCACCGGCAGGGTGATTTTGTCTTTTTCCACTGAACACGCCCCTTCCGGACAGTCCACTTCCAGCCATACTCCGGTTTTTTTTTCTGTTGCCTTACGTTTTTCTTCGGGCAGTTCTGATATTTCATATTCCGGAAGCACCCGGGCATTTTCAATGAACACTTTAAACTGATTTTCCTGAACATCTTTTTTCATGCTGTTTCTCCTGTATAAACAATTAACATCAGATATAATCACTTCAGATAAAAATATGCTGCAGCCGGTCACATGGCAAACCGTTCAGCCATATGGCAGGGGATCAGCATTTTTCCATGAATTCGATATCTGCAATCTTTCCTTCCACAAGCCTGGGTCCCTCTTCAGCACCTGTGTTGGTCACCTCCATTAAAAATTTGTCCGGATCCTCGGTCGAGGTAACCGGTATCCCCACAAACGGGGACGGGATATCTTTCATTTTCACACTGTAGGTGTATCCGCCCTGGCGGTTCATGGTAATGAGCTCATATATCTGCTCTTTTGGATCTGAGGCCATGACAACTCCCTTGCTGGTTGATTTAAGGTTAAATTGAAGGGATCATGCTGCACCCGGCAGCACCGGATAATGCATGCATGCCTTCATCTGTGTTTGCTGTATGATGTAAAAAATATCCTGAAAACCGCGGGGATTCAATACATGGATCTACGTAATACGCCCTGGTAAAACATGCAGACCATGCAGACCAGGTCTGCCTGTGATCAGGCCGATGTGAGAGCAAGCCGGGCATACAGCGGCAGATGGTCGGATACCATGCGGGTTTCATAATCCAGGGGCACCTGTACCTCCAGTGGTGAAAAATGGGGAGAAATGAACATGTGATCAATCCGTCTGATGGGAAGCCAGGAAGCAAAGGTTGCTTTTGGATACAATCTGCCTTTATATACTTTCTGGATATCATCAAGGCATTGCGTAATTGTCTTATAAACAATCGACCGGGGACCGGCATTAAAATCACCGCACAGGATCACAGGGGTTTTTGGATACTGCTGATCACACACCCATCTGCTGCTCACCAGGGCGGCTGCCTGAAGTTTGCGGTCTTTGGCCCGAAGACCCAGATGGGTGTTTAACACCCGCACATCGCCCTGCGGGGTTTTCATTTGCGCCATCATCACCCCTCTGTTTTCTATTTTTTTTGCCGGAGGCACCGCCGGCAGATAGCCGCAATTCAAATCCTCTGCAGGAAACCGGCTCAGGATGGCCAGTCCGTATTGGCCCCCGGGGCTTTCCTTTAATGTAAAAAAATTATGGGACATGCCAAGGTAATCGGCAATATATGCTGCCTGATTGATATAACCGGAACGTTTCTGGCCGACATCGACCTCCTGAAGCGCAATAATGTCGGCCTTAAAGCGCAGGATTGTTTTTGCTGTCCTTTCCGGATTATATTTGCGGTCCATGTTCCGGCAGGAATGGATATTGTAGCTCAGTATTTTCATGCTGCTAACGGTTTTGTTTGCGTCGTTTTTCCTCATATTTTTTTTCCTGCCTGGTCTGTATGACTTTTTCTCTTTTCTGCTCGTCCACCGCCTGTTGATGGGCATTTTCTGCTTCCCTGTTTGTTGTGCGTTTTCCCAGTGAATCAATGGTTTTTTCCCGGCCGTAAAGAATCAGGGTATCTCCGGGATATATCTGTGTTTCTCCTCTGGGCACCCCCACATAACTGCCGTCATCGCGATGGATGCCCAGAATCAGTATTCCTTCTTTAGGGAGCCTGCACTCGGTCAGGGTTTTATTTGCAATCCAGTCATTTTTTTTTACCTGCAGTTCCTGGACCGAATATTCACCGGAAAGATGCAGCAGTGCTGTATAATCAAAGACTTTTAATTGTGTCCAGCGGTTTAAGAACTTTTTCATGACCCGGTTCATCCAGGTTTCCACATGTCTGGATCTGGCCAGAAACCACAACACACCCACCCCGGCCAGCAGCCATACCAGCCTGAGCAGGCGCCGGGGATCCTCCCCGTCGGTACCAAAAGAAAGTATAAGGGAAATGATAATACTGACAAACCCGGCACTGCGGGCCACCATCAGCCAGGTGATGATCTTTCTTCTGGCTGGATTTTCCATGATTGTTTCTGCTTCGCCAGTGGTGAAACCGGTGCCGGTGAATGCCGACCTGGCCTGAAAACCGGCTGCTTCCCATGATAATCCGGTCAGATTAAGGGCTATGGTTGCCAGCCGTATGATAACCATGGACAAACCCAGCACTGTCAAGGATGCGATGATACCGATAATACCAGTCATGCCATACCCGTCCTTTCATAAACGCTGTTAAATATTATACCCTGCCATTACTGAGAAAAAATGGATGGTTCCATGCATAATAGTAAAGATTATCATGTATTTTCCCCCATATGCCGGTATTCCGCCCCCATATGCAGACATCCCGGCCTGTTCAAAACTTCTGCCATCACCAAATCATCCAGTACTGCTGTCAGAGCATGGAAAAAATTCTCACAGACGGGGTCATAACAGACGGACGAACCAGCATTGATGAATCCATGGTTACCGGGGAAAGGGGCCTGAATCTCTGCTGGGCCGCCGGATGCAATGCCATTGCCATTCCCCTGGCAGCAGACATTTTATATCCGGTTTACCAGTTTCTGCTCCCTCCGGCAGCAGGGGCAGTTGTCATGTCCCTTTCCACAGTCATTGAGATCATCCCTTCCCAACTTGTAATCCATTGCCTGAACTTTCCCTTATTTATTCTGTAAGCATTTTGGTGCCGGTCCGACAGGACTGGTAGGGGAAAGCCCGGATGTTATTCAAAAAAGAAAAAGGTTATAGGCAATGATACTGGAAAAATTTTCAAGCAGGTCATTTGAACAGCAGATGGTATTGCACTGGACCAATCTTTCCAGATCAACCAATGTGTTTATCATAATCAATATCAGCATGTTTTTTTTGACTGAAATGGTCATAAAAGAGGGTTATTATTATACGTTTTACTCTCTCGGGCTGCTTTTGGCGGTCAAAATCGGTTTGCTGATACCGCTGGGCCTGTTGAACCGGCTCTGGTATTACTGCATTTTTCTGGCCATAGAAATGCTGTCGATATATTTTCTTGTATCCAGCATCTGGTACTGGGTGGTTCACAACAAAACCTGAGAGATGAAACACACGGAAGGTAATATTGAAAATATTTTTATTCGGGGAGATGTGATCATGAAACGATATACCATGATATGTGTGCTGTTGTCATTGCTGGGGGGAATCATAGCCCCTGGCGCAATAGCTGCAGACAAAAAAGGTACCCAGTTGTATGCAGATCTTTTGGCGGCATATGTCCATGACGGGGTGGTGGATTACCAGGGATTTGCTGCTGATGAAAGCAAACTGGATGCATACCTGGATTTTCTGGCTTCCCGTGATCCGGATCAGATGCCGGGAAATGAAAAGTTCGCCTTTTACATCAATGCATATAATGCCTGGACCATCAAGCTGATTTTAACCAAATATCCTGACCTCACGTCCATCAAAGACCTGGGATCGTTTTTTTCCAGTCCCTGGAAAAAAAAGATCTGCCGCATAAATGGCAGGATGTTGAGCCTGGATGAAATTGAACATGATATCCTGCGGCCGGAATTCCAGGACCCCCGGGTGCACTTTGCCATCAACTGTGCGTCAAAAAGCTGTCCGAAACTGATTTCAGAACCCTATGAAGCAGATATCCTGGACAGCCAGCTTGATGCCGTCACCAAAGAGTTTATCAATAACCCGGAAAGAAATTATCTGTCAGGCACCACCCTGTATGTCAGCAAAATTTTTAAATGGTTCAAAGAAGATTTTACCAACGGTGTACTTGCTTTTTTTCTTGCCCACGCATCCGGGGAGTTGAAACGCTCTCTTCTGGCAAACGCGGATACCATCACCATCAAATACCTTGATTATGACTGGTCATTGAACAATGAATAATGGGTTTGGATTTTACGGATTCCCTGGATGGGGGGCATTATGAACAAAGCGCAGGTGATCGATAAAACAGCTGAACTGGTGAAGTCCTTTCTGGCCGAAGAAAATCAGGGCAGGGTGGTAAACTATGAAGACCCTGCCGCATTGTCCGCACGTCTGGACCTTGATGCTTTTCCGGACGCTGCCCCATGGCCGCAGATATTTGACTGGGTTGAAAAATATCTGGCATGTTCAGTGAAGACCAGCCATCCCGGATTTGTCAACCGCATGTGGGCCGGGGCCAATCTGCCGTCCATTGTTGGGGAAATGGTGACCGCCGTGTCCAACACTTCGGCCTGCACCTATGAATCCGCACCAGTATCCACGGTGATGGAAAAATACATGCTGGGGCAGATGCTGGACCTGGTGGGGTTTACAAACGGAGAAGCCCAGATGACCACCGGGTCCAGCAATGCCAACCTGCTGGCCATGATGGCCGCCAGAAATACCTGCCGGCCCCGGGTCAAGAAAGCGGGCCTGTTTTCCGGAAAGCCCATGACCGCATTTGTGAGCGCCGATGCCCACTATTCCATGGAAAAGGCCGCCAATGTTCTGGGGCTGGGCACCAGCAGCCTGGTCAAAATTCCGGTCAATAGCCGGGGGGAAATGGACATGAAAATCCTGGCGGATCAGCTGGCACAGGCTGAACAACGGTCATCCATCCCCTTTTTTGTGGCCGGCACCGCCGGCACCACGGTGCGGGGGGCCTATGATCCCATTGAACCCCTGCTTGCGCTCAGGAATCACTATGGATTCTGGCTGCACATGGACGGGGCCTGGGGCGGGGCCGTGGTGCTCAGTGACCGGCTGCGCCAGCAGTTTCTGCCCGGCATTGAACAGGTGGATTCCTTTTGCTGGGATTTTCACAAAATGCCCGGCACAGCCCTGATCTGTAACGTGTTTCTGGTCAACAACCTGCCCCATACCCTGGGACGGGTATGCAGCAGCGGGGATGACAGTTATATTTTTCATGACACCGGAGACAACCAGGTCCGGGACCTCGGGGCGGTCTCTCTGCAGTGCGGCCGCCGCGTGGACAGCCTGAAATGGTTTCTGGACTGGAAATTTTTCGGTAAAGCCGGATTTGCCCGAATGATGGAACATGAACTGGATCTGTGCCGGTATGCAGAACTTATTGTCAGACAATCTCCTCACCTGGATCTGGTGTATCCCCGCAGCGCGTTCAACATCTGTTTCCGCTACCGGCCGGAACAGGCAGATGCCGGCCCATTCAATCTGGCCCTGCGCAACACCCTGTATCACCAGGGCATCAGTCTGGTGGGATATGCGCAGAACAGCGACGGTCCTTTTCTGCGCCTGCTGCTGGCCTCCCATGATCTTGAAAAACAGGATGTGGATCAGTATTTTTCACAATTGATTGACACCGGCAAACGCCTGGAGGAGGAGCACTGATGCAGGACAGGATATGCACCCCGAAAACCTTCCGGAACCATCCGGCTCAGTGGGAGCTGCAGCGGCTTTTACAGCAGCTGTTCAAAACGCCGGACCCACGGCGGATCACCAGGGAAGTCGTTGATTATCTGCAGCATCATCCGCTGCCGGCCGATGATTTCCCTTTTATCAGAAGTACCTACACACGGTCTATCCTGCTCAGGGCAAAAAACCGGTTCGAAGGCATGGCTGCCCGCTGGAGCAGCAAAAGTGTATCCGTCATCCACGGCCACCCATCCTTTACCCTGTATTATGTGGTATTCGGTCATCTGGCCTGTGACAACTACACCCGCCGGGGCAGCGGGGTGAAAAAGATCACCTCCACAGCACTCACAGCCGGTGAATTCACCGCATTCACCGGCCCGCCCGGAACCTTTGACAACCATATCCATCAGGTAACAGCAATGGAAGAAACCCTGAGCATCCATGTATCATCCGATGATGCGGCAAAAGGGGAAATCTTTTTTCCGGAAAGGACGGTACAATGAACACCGGCATCCGGATATCCCTGGTGCTCTGGTACCTGTGGGCCTGTATTCGGTACAGGGCTGTTCCCTGGTATTATTTTCATTTGAACAGCCTGTTTTTCAACCCTGAAAAAGGGATTTTTTCAAAACTGGAGATGGATGCTTTGATTCCTGAACCATGGCGCCTTCCCCAGTATTATTTCCACCCCGAAAAGCTGCCCGCCCGATACCCGGTGTTTATCAAGCCGGAATGGGGCCAGAACGCCAACGGCATTGTCCGGGCGGACAACCAGCGCGCATACCGGGCGTTTGAAAGAACCGCGGCATCCTGTGACATCCCTTTTATCGTTCAGGCGGCCGCCCCGGGCAGACAGGAGTTTGAGATCTATTATCTGCGGTCATCCGAACACGGGGAGGCGTATCAGTTTCTGTCCGTGACCCATGTAACCAACACCTGTATCACGGCGTTTCCCGTCAACTCGATCCACAACCCCTGCACCCGGTATGAAGAGGTCACGAACGACCTGGATCACACGGCGCTGGAGACCCTCTGGGGGTTCATGAAACAGATCGGCCGGTTCCGCATGGCACGGGTGGGGGTCAAGGCTGACAACCTGTTTGCCCTGATCTCAGGCCGGTTCCATGTGGTGGAGATCAACCTGTTTCTTCCCATGCCCCTGGTGCTGCTGTCCTGCAATGTGCCGTTGTGGAAGAAAAACCGGATTATGCAGCAGACCATGTCATCTGCCGCCCGGCTGGCCCGGACGGTCCCGCGGTTCGAAACCCGGGAACCGGTGTTTTTTCCGAAAATGAAAGCCCACTGCAAGGTGATCCCATGAAGTCATTGAAACGCATCATTTATGCCTGGATTGACAAAACATTTCTCGGGGGATGCAGCAATTACAATCCGCTGTCCACCCGAAAAAGCTGCCGGTCCAAAAAGCAGGCCCGGGAGATGTTCGCACAAAACCAGATTCCCCATGCCAGAGGAGAGATCTTTTACGGGTGGATCAAACCGTTCCGGTTTGTGAGGCAGCACGGGTTTCCCGTGGTGGTCAAGCCCAATGTCAGCGGGTTTTCCCGGGGAAGCCATTTTCCCATCACCACTTACCGGGAACTGCTCAAGGCGGTTGTGCTGGTAAAAATCTGGTGGCCGGGCTCCGTGATCGAGCAGTACCTGTCCGGGCAAAACTTTCGGGTGGTGGTGGTGAAAGACGAGATCATGTCCGTGATCCGGCGGTATCCCCCCTTTGTTGTCGGGGACGGACAGACCGCCATCAATGATCTCATCGACCGGGAAAACCGGACAAGGGAAAAGATGCAGCTCTATCCAGCCATGCACCCGATCCCAAAAAACCGGAAAACCGCCCGTTTCCTGAAAAAATCTCACCTGACCTTTGCCTCGGTGCCTGCTGAAGGCCAGGTGGTTTACCTCCACAACCGGGTGGCCCTGGCTCCGGGAGGTGTTGTGGAAACCCTGGACACCGGTGAGATGCACGAAGCAAACAAAGCACTGTTTTTAAAAATTGTGCCGTTATTCAAGGCCAACATCCTGGGAATCGATGCCATTTTTGAAAAAGGGATTCACATCCCTTACACGGAACAGCGTGCGATTTTCCTGGAGGTCAACTCCCGACCCTATCTGAAGATGCACCATTTCCCCCGGTATGGAGAAAAACAGGACCTGAAGCGGTTTTACGACACCCTGGACTCCCTTGACATCACCCACAAAGATATCTTCTGACATGGCCGGGCCAAAAACTGAAACCGCTGTTTTGTATCCCTTTTTGGGGGTCCATTCCTTTCTCATCGGGCTGTTTCCTTTTTATATTCCCGTGTTTTTGTATAAAAACGGATTTTCCCTGTCCCGGATCTGCGCCTTTATTGCCGTCACCGCCCTGGGGTTTGTCATCACCCTGTATCCCTGGGAAAGAATGGCCAGGAAGGTTTCTCTGGCCATCCTGATCCTGGTGTCCTTTTTTAGTGAACTGCTGCTGATGACCGCCCTGTTTATCGAAAAGCAGATGATTTTCATCATTGTCGCCGGATGTCTCAACGGGGTGTTCAACTGCCATTTCTGGATGATCCAGCGGCTGCTGTTTTTTTATACCGTCACACCGGACACCTCGGGCAGAAAATTCGGCAATTTTCAGATTTTTGTGCTCCTGGTGGTAAAGGCCGGTATCCTGGCAGGCGGTGCATTGCTGGAAAAGTCCGGGTTTCTGCCGGTGTACCTGGCCACGTTGGCCGTAACAGGGGCTGCCGGTGCATATGTGGTCAAAAACCGGACCGGAATAACGCTGGATCAGCGCATCTTGTCCTCTTCTCCGCTCAACATCAAACAGGTGGTCACCTTCAAGGACAAGGCCCATTCCCGGTCTATTTTTGCCGTGGACGGCCTGTTTCTGTATCTGGAAAGCTATTTCTGGATGATTTCCCTGTTTCTTATTGTGCAGCAAAACTACTGGAAACTGGGCCTGCTGGTTGTTTGTCTGGCCCTGTTTTTCGGGCTGCTGTTTGTTTTGATCAAAAACCGCATCGACCGGCTGCCTGCTGGCAGGATCTACACCGGGGCTGTCTGTCTGTACAGCCTGTCATGGCTGCTGCGGGGGCTGTTGTCGCAAAACCTGGATAATATATCCATGCTGCTGATGCTGTCGGTGATCACCTTCTGCACCTCTTTGTTCCGGCTGGTGTTCAACAAGCGGTTTTATGATATGGCCGCCGCCACCACCGGCCATGCCTATATCTTCATGAAAAGCTACCTGTCCCAGTTTTTTCTGGCAGCCGGGGCAGTGACGGGGGTGCTGTGGCTGGGCCCGGGAAACACCGTGGCACAGCTTTCCGGCATCTATTCGGCAGCCGCGGTTATCGCGTTTGCATATTTCTTGTACCATCCCCCGGAAAAGGAGGCACCATGCCGCTGAACATCATGCAATGTCCGGTCTGCGGCTACATTGCCACACAGGGCATCGATTTTCATCACTGCCCGGTGTGCAACAGTCCGTCAGATATGTTTCGCCCGTTCACCACCCTGTCCGCCCGGGGCATTTGGGATGAAAAATCCATTGTCATGGCCATGAAAATGGCTGAGACCGGGCATTCTGCCCTGGAAGGCAAAGGCACCACCCGGTCGTTTCCCAATTTTGACGATCTGATGTTTCTGCCGGCACAGATTGCCTGCATGCCGCTTCTGGAAAGCGACCCTGTTCACTGCCGGGTGGTGCTGGGGAAAAAAGCACACAAACCGGTTATTTCCCGCACCCCGATTCTCAATGCCGCCATGTCTTTCGGGGCCCTGTCAAAAGAAGCCAAAATGGCCCTGGCCAAAGGGGCTGCCATGGTGGGAGGGGTGGCCAATTCAGGGGAGGGGGGTATGCTGGATGAGGAAAGACAGCTGTCAGAACACATCACCCTGCAGTACTCCACCGGCAGGTTCGGCATATCAGATGACCGGTTGAAACTGGCGGACATGATAGAGATCAAAATTTCCCAGGGCGCCAAACCCGGGATGGGCGGCAAACTGCCAGGCCCAAAGGTGACCAATGAGATCGCCCGGATCAGACAGATAACCCCCTGGAAAACCGCATCATCTCCGGCCTGCCATCCGGATATCTCCTCGGCCCGGGCACTGTCGGAAAAGATTGCCGATCTGCGCACCATCACCGGGGGCAAACCCATTGCAGTAAAGCTGGTAGGGGGACACATTGAAAACGACCTGGCCGCTGTTTTTGACCAGCCGGCCATACCCGATGTTCTGGTGATTGACGGTGCTGAAGGCGGGACCGGTGCGGCCCCTGTTTTCACCAAGGACCATATGGGCCTGCCCCTGGTATATGCCCTGCCCCGGGCCGACCGGTTTCTGGAAAAACACCGGCTCCAGGACCGGGTTACCCTGATTGCCGCAGGTGGGGTGCGCCATGCTATGGATGCGGCAAAAGCGCTGGCACTGGGGGCGGATGCGGTCTACATGGCAGGGGCATTGAAAATCGCCCTGGGATGCCGCTATATCAAGGCTTGCCATACCGGCACCTGTCCGTTTGGCATTGCCACCCAGGACAAAGGCCTGCGGGCCCGGCTGGATATCGATGAAAAAGCCGGGGCCGTTGCCAACTTTATTGGCGCGGCAACCGATGAGATAAAGGCAATTGCCCGCATCTGCGGTAAAAATAACATCCACGCCATCAACCGGACAGATCTTGCCGCCCTGACACCGGAAATGGCAAGGATTACCGGGGTGACCCTTGCCTGATGCTACCTGACGTTACAGGAGGAAAGATATGAACCCATTTGTGAATTCCCTTCTTGCCGTGGTATTTGTCATCTGCGGCGCTGGTGCGGTCGGTATCATGCTGGAGCTGCACGGCGCCCCGAAAGACAGGCCGGCAAACACGTTTCTGATACGGCTGCACAAAATCCTGGGCTGGCTGTTCACCGCAATTTTTGTGTTCCTTGTCATTGTCATGATCATCAAGGTATCCGGATACAAAGAAGAGGTCTCCGCCCGGACAGCATTGCATATTGTTCTTTCCCTGGCCCTGGTTCCGCTGCTGTGCATCAAGATCATGGTTGCCAGGCGGTATGTCCGGCTGTCCCGGTACCTGGTCGCCTTCGGGCCGGTTGCCCTGGGGCTTGGCGTGGCATTGTCCGGGCTGGGTGCGGGGTATTACTTCATGCATGCCTCGGATTTGAAATATGTGGCCCTGACTGCCGCAGACAGCCCCATTCTGGATGAAACCCTGGGCCGGCAGGTGGTGAACCAGCGGTGCAGCAAATGCCACACCCTGGAACGGGTCTTTCGCTCGGTGAAAACCCAAGCTGGCTGGGCTGCCACCATCAACCGCATGGCCGCCCTGGATGCCCCCAACATCTCTTCTTTTGATATCAAGCAGGCCATCCATTTTCTCACCCGGCGCCAGAAACCGGTGAAAGAGGAAGACACCGCCGGGTTGCACCAGCAGTTCGGCAAGACCGTTCTGGAAACAAAATGTGTCTCATGTCATTCCCGGGAGCGGATTGTCAGGGCGGACAAAGGCCGGGAACAATGGGAAAAAACCATCCGCCGCATGATAAAACACAGCAAAGACCCTGCATATCTTACAGACGACGAAAAGGATGCATTGCTGGAACATCTTATGTAGGAAGGATCACATTCCCTGTAAGATTCATCCGCTTTTACGTTTATATCTCTTGTCCGGAGAAAAAATCTTTTGGAAACGGGCTGTCAGCGGGTATCCTTATTTCATCTGAAAGTCCTGAAAGCCTTTATCAGAAACACCCCGCCTGCC
>DATFKQ010000161.1:0-48850 GCA_035268565.1 Desulfotignum sp.
GCTGAATCAAGATATTTTTACGTTGTTGAACCCAAGGCCAAGAAGGTCGGACAGGAGAACGTGCCTGTCCAGATATTCTTGGCCTTTTTTTTTGAACAGGATGTTGAACAAGACACAGAAAATGACATAACCGATAAGAAAAGGAAGGCGGCACAGGGTCCGGTCAAAGAGCCGTACCGCCTTCCGGGATGAAAACCGTTTTCTGCCGATGGCTGATCGTCAGAAAGGCTTTCTCTTTCCTTATACCAGCGAGTCTCTGCGGGGTCAATCACGAACATCCGGCACCCTCAAGGACAGCCTGTCTTTTCTGTAAAAACCCCCAAAAAAAAAAATGGTTTTATGCCGGTCCGGAGGAAGGCTTCGGACAGGCCCCTGACGGGTTATTCAAATTGTAAAATGGTTTTTTCAAATGAAAAGGAAAAGGAGAGAAAACATGACCTATATAAAAAACCGGCATGCCGTCATCATTGCTTTTCTGGTGGGCATTGCCCTTACCGCCGGATCCGGGCTATGTTTTGGACAGTCTGCCGCTGATGGACCGTCTTCCGGGTCGGTTTACACCCGCTGGAAAACGGTGGGACAGTCTGCCGCAGACCTGTGCCTGGAAATGATCCAGAATGCGGGCAGGGCTGCGGACAAGAAAGATCTCATCGTTCTGACCAATGCAGGATATTCTGAAATGTTCGGCATGCCGACCCAGGGAGTACTTGACGGCCTGGCAGCGGTCACCGGCGCCAGCCGGGGGAAAAACACCCTGGTGGAAATTCATGCCGCTGCCTGGGACCCTTTGTGGGTGGCGGTCCATGATCAGGCATCCGGGTGGTGCGCTTATGTGGAAATGGGGCGACCAGGCGGCTCAGATCCTCACCAATTTCCTGATGACATCTCCCCTGACATGTTCGGCATCCGGACCGTGGAACGGATCGATGCCGATTATCTTTATGCGCATGCAAACGCCTTTGAAACCCGGATGGCCGGCCGGATATTCGGGGACAATGCCTTCCGGGTCATCACCATTGCCAATGCCGTGGCAGCCGGGGCACCGGCCCATGTGATCCGGGCGTTTGAATTTCACGACCATTACTGCCCCGGGGTGATTTCCGGTATTTTGATGGCTGATTATGTGCAGGCCCATTTTCCCCCGGGCAAATCCGGATACATTGTCCACGGGATAGACCCCTGGTGCAAGGAGGATGCCCTGATGACCCTTTTGAACGCCACCCCCGGCAAGAAAAAATATGCCGTGATCTATCCTTCCAGGGAAGCCCGGGCCAGGCGCCTCCCGGAGGTTGAAACCGCCGCCACCATCATCTACCGCCAGAATGGCCAGACCCAACAATGGGAAGGGATCATCCTGGGATTTGACTGGGCGGACACCTCCTGTCCCAAAACCGGGAATGTCATCATCGACAAACTGTGCGCCGACCTGTGGTACCTGGAACGGATCGATTCTCCTGAATCATTTGTCAGGGTATTGAAGACCGTCACCCTGCCGGACGGGGTGTCTCCCATGGACTGGGCCGGGCCCGGAACCGATCCGCTGCAAAAAATGGGCCTGACCGTCCAATGATCCATAACGGGACGTGATTGGCATACCGAAAGACAGGAGAAGAGATGACATCCAGACCCGATTTCTTTGACAGAAGGGCTGAATCCTGGGAACAGGACCACTACCCCGGCCCGGTGCGGGAGCGGCTGCAAGACCTGATCCAGACCTTCGGGGTTACCCCGGGAGAGACCATACTGGATGTGGGAACGGGACCGGGTATCCTGATTCCCTACCTGCAGCCCCTGGCTGGAATGTCTGGACGGGTGTTCGCTTTTGACCTGTCGTTTCCCATGGTGGGACAGGCCCGCAGGAAAACAAGGTCAAACAATGATCTGGTCGTCCAGGCGGATGCCCTTGAAATCCCGTTCGGCAAAGGCGTATTTCACCGGGTGATCTGTTTTGCCGCATTTCCTCATTTTTCAGACCCGGGCATTGCCCTGCAGGAGATGGGCCGGGTCCTCAAACCGGGGGGATGCCTGGTGATCGCCCATTTGATGAGCCGCCGGGAACTGGCGGCGCATCATGCAACCCATTCCGGGGTAGAAAAAGATGTCCTCCCCGATGCAAAACAGATGACCGGTCTGTTTCTGGCGGCGGGATTTCAAGAACCGGAAATCAAAGATATGCCCGGGCGGTATATCGCCCTGGCACGAAAATGCTGATCTCACATGATCACTTTTTGACCTTGGAGTGACCCCTTTGCCAAGGACAATATCAATGAAAACAAATGGCCTGATATTCAGCCTGCTCCTGCTGGAGGGGTGAAAAATGAGTATCCCATCATTAACCCGCTTGCCGGTAATGATTTTTCGGGCAGGCTGATAGAAAAGGAGAAAACAAGATGCTGCATGTGTTTGTATTGAGAGTGTTTTCCCGATGGAGATTGAAAATCATTTCAACCCTGTCGGGGGTTCTGCTGGTCTTTCTTTGGGGGAATATGTTGTCTGCGGAAACCGGTAAAGAGACGGGGCAAGTTTACCAGCTTTCACCCGTCACGGTTATGGCTCCCCAGCAGGGAGTTGAAATCAACGTGGACAAAACCATTATAAATATGGATGATTTCAGGAAAGCCGGAACGGTCCGCAACCTGACAGATGTGCTCAAGGAGATCGGGGCTGTTGATGTCCAACGAATCAATCCCCTGATTTCGAGCCCCGGCGATGAAGTGTCCATCCGGGGACTCAACGAAGGCCGTCTGGTCATTGAGATAGACGGGCGCCGCATCAATCACACCGGCCATAACGGACGTTACATTGTCGATTGGTCAACATTGAACATGGATGACATCGAGCGGATTGAAATTATTCGGGGAGGCCATTCGGTGCTGCATCCCTTTGCCATCGGCGGTGTCATCAACCTGATCACCAAAAAAGGAAAGAAAACCGAAGATCCAAAACCTGATTTTTCCATCAGTGGGGGATACGGATCTTTTGAAACCAGCCATTTGAGGGCTTCCGTTGACGGCGGTGCCGGAAACTTTCTCGGCTATCATCTCTCGGCCAGCAGCCAGGAAACGGATGGTTATCTGAGAAACAATTTCCAGGAAAACAAGAATATCAACGGGCATTTCACCTTTTTTCTGCCTTCGGATGCCACACTGAAATTAGGTGCCAAATTCAGTGATGTGACTTACGGATTTCCCGTGGTCAACGACCCATCGCGCGGGGATTATGATCCGGATTATCCGGAATTTCTGGGAACTGCGGATCAGTTAAGGCATCTCCCATCTACCCTGCAGTTTCCCGGAGGTCCCACACCCTACTGGGACAAGGAGACCCATTACCTGGATGCCGTTTTCGAGATTCCCTTGGGACCGGGCATCTTTAGTGTACACGGATTTCAAACCGAAGGAAAAAGGGACACCTATTTCTACCGGGGTACAAACTTTATCGAAAGTTTCATCGATGACCGGAGCCGGGGTGTTATTGCCGAATACAGGGATGTGACGCTTTTTGACCGTCACACCTTGACATTCGGTGCTGAATATCAGGAACTGGGAAGTCCCAGCGGAAATCCGACAATTTATATTGTCAAATCTCTATATTTCCAGGATGTCATCAAACTGGGGGACCGTTGGAAAATCACACCGGGGGTGCGGTATTACTCTCTTGATAAAGACACGTACTTTGCATGGTTTGAAGCTGGAGGCACAAGCCCGGCTTTTCCCACCACCGGTAAGAAAGAAACTGATGAAGACTGGTTTCCCAGCCTGAAAGTCGATTTTCAAGCCAACGACACCACCGCCCTTTACGCGGCGGTCAGCCGATCCTATCGACTGCCGTGCCCTTGAGATTATTACTGGTGGGCGCGTTGCGCCGACGAAAACAATCAGACCCTGGATCCTGAAAGTGCATTGGAATACGAATTGGGAGTCATCAAGGATTATGGTCCGCTGTCCGCAAGGGCCGCTGTTTTTTATTATGACATCAAGGATTTTATCAATGACAATGGGATTACCGCTCCGGGGAGCGGACTGGGCAGCAATTGCCTTTACAATACGGATAATGTGCGTTTGTACGGTGGTGAACTGGAACTATCATTGAAATTAGGAGATCGCTTCCGGGCAACTGCCGCTTATCTCTACCAGGAAAACTCCGTAAGCGATACGGCATATGATACGGATTTCACATATTACCTGCCTGATTTACTTCCCAGGCACAAAATCAAACTTCTCGGCCAGTATCAGGTTTGGGATAATGGCTGGCTGATAGCAAGTGCCCGCTATGTTGGTAAAAGAGAAGCCCAGAAAGGGGAAACCCTGGGAGATTATGCCACCCTGGACGTCGGGTTCGAACAGGACATGACAATTGGCGGACTTCTCTACAACCTGAAGTTGTCCTGCAACAACATCACCGGTACCGATTACCAGGAGCAGGCGGGTTACAGCATGCCAGACCAGGTGTATGCAGTTGAAATGGGTTTGAAATTTTAATGACGAAGAATAGCACAATAATTCCGATGAATGGGCAAAACACCATGAAGCTGGAAAAAAACATCTCTGGTGCTGAGGATTTTTCCGAAAAATGGAAAGCCACGCTTCTGTTTTCGTTAGGTGCCGTTCTTTTGTTAACAGCGGCTCTGGCCATGACCATAGGGGCTTATAAAATAACCATTGCAGATGTTTACCAGGTTTTATCAGCTCATCTGAACCCCTATCAGATTTCAGATCAGTTGAATCCATTACAAAAAACCATTGTCTGGAATTTGCGTCTTCCAAGAATACTCCTGGCCGTGGCCATCGGCATCGGCCTTGCCACGGCAGGAGCTGTTTTCCAGGGATGTTTCCGAAATCCTCTGGTGGAGCCATACATCCTGGGTGTTTCTTCCGGAGCCGCGTTCGGGGCTGCTTTGGGGATAGTTTTTCCCGCCTTTTCTTTTTCTGTCCAGATTTCGGCTTTTCTCTTCGGTATGATCGCCGTTTTGGGCGCCTACAGCCTGGGAAGGATTCGGGGAGAAACACCCATCATCACCTTGATTCTCGCCGGGGTCATTATCGGATCGGTTTTTTCCGCAATGGTGTCCATTCTCAAGTATGTGGCCCATGACACGGCGTTACGGGAAATCGTGTTCTGGCTTATGGGAGGATTCTACTACACCACATGGAAAGATGTGTTTATCGTTTCCCCCATTGTTCTTGTCTGTTTTGCATTGCAATGGTCCCTTGGCTGGAAACTGAACATTTTGTCCATGGGCGATGAAGAAGCCCGTGCACTCGGAATCAATCCTGAACGGTACAAATTGATTCTCGTCATGATGGCCACCCTGTGCACCGCTGTTTCCGTTTCCACAGTGGGTATTATCGCCTGGGTCGGATTGATGATGCCCCATGCCGCAAGAATGATCCTGGGGCCGGACAACCGGTTCGTCATTCCGGCCGCAGCCATGCTCGGCGGGATTTATCTGCTTGTCTGCGATACCCTGGCCAGAACCCTCACCACGGCTGAAATTCCCATTGGAATTTTGACTTCTATCCTTGGTGCTCCCTATCTGTTTTATCTGTTACGATCAAAAGGCCGTGAGGCTTTTGGAGGTTAATTCATGAAAAAAGGCAAATTCTTTGTTGTCGGCACAGGCCCCGGAGGCCCGGATCAAACCACCCTCGAAGCGTTGCGGTGCATTGAAACGGCGGATCTTATCCTTTGTCCGGAAGAAACCAAAACGCGTTTTGCATCCTATATCGGCGGAAAACCGGTATACTGCAATCCATGGGAAGGTCTTTTCGATTACAAAGGCAAACCCTGGCGGGAGCTGGTTCATTCAGACCCGTCTCTTATCGAAACCTTTAAAAAGGAAAGAATCCGCATCAGGGAAGAGATTGTCGGATACGTCAAGGAACAGATGGCCACGGGTAAAAATGTGGCCCTGATAGAAAACGGGGATCCCTGTTTGTTTGGTCCGTCCCACTGGTTTATCGAGGGGTTTGAAGCCGATGAAGTGGAGATCCTTCCGGGGGTAGGAACCTTTTCCGTGGCCATGGCCGCATTGAAAAAATCGAGTATTCCTGCCTATGATACCCGCTTTGTCATGCAGACGTCACCGTTTTTTCTCACGGAAAACGATCAGGATGACGACATTTTCCGGGATTTGTCCAAATATCCCGCCACCATGGTGTTCTATATGGCCTTATGGAATCTGGAAAACCTGATCAAACGGTTGACAGAACAGTATCCTGAAAACCTTCCCGTGGCCGTCATATACCATCTCGGTCATGATGAAAAACAACACATTGTTCAAGGAACACTAAAAACCATTGTAGAAAAAGTCAGGGATATCAAAGAGGATTTTGCCGGTCTCATCATTGTGGGAAAGTGTCTTGAAGGAGCCGGATACCGGAACAAAACAGAAAATCTGGTTCGCGTTTGAGGATACCCCATGCTGCACGTCAACAATCTTCATTTCAGCTATGGGAAAACGCCGATACTGAGAGGGGTTTCCTTTGATGCGGCCCAGGGGCAGCTCCTCGGACTTTTTGGCCCTAACGGATCGGGAAAAACCACCTTGTTCAAATGTTGTCTCAAATTTTTGAAATACAACAGCGGCAGTGTTATCATGGACGACATGGATATCAAAAATGCCAGTGTAGCACAAATGGCAAGGTATGCGGCCTATGTCCCCCAGGAACATAAACCTCCGTTTCCCTATCTGGTCCGGGAAGTGGTCCTGATGGGGAGAACCCCTCATCTCGGGGGAATTTTCGGAATCAGCAAACGCGACAAAGCCATTGCTTTAGAGGCGCTGCACATGCTCGATATTCGTGATCTTGCCGATCTCCCCTACAATCGCTTATCCGGAGGACAGCGGCAGATGGTGCTCATTGCCAGGGCCATCGCCCAGGAAACCAAACTTCTTTTTCTGGATGAGCCCACCTCTGCGCTTGATTTCAGCAACCAGATACGGATCTGGAAAATGCTGCGACGTATCACCGAACAGGGGATCACCGTGATCGCCTGCAGTCATGACCCCAATCATGTCATCTGGTTTTGCCATAAAGTGGTGGTCATTGACGGCAAGGGCATTGTGATTCAAGGAACGACAGATGAAGTCATGACGGAAAAGGTGATAAACGGAATTTACAACGACATCTGCACCACCAAAGAAATAGACGGTATAAGGATGGTGGTGCCCCGGGGCATTACCTGAAATTGAAAGGACAAATCATGATTCGTTTACGGCATTTTTTTCAATGGGCGGCTTGTTTGGGAATTCTGATGATCGCCGCTCCGAATATATCCGCTTCAAAAAATCTTGATTCTTTTCGGTCCGTAACCGACCAGCGGGGCATATCCGTCAAGATACCCATGAAGATTGAACGGGTGGTGACCATATGCGACGGCCTTGTTGAATCCGTCATGACGGTTCTCGGGGTTCAGAATTCCATCGTCGGGCTGGGGTCTGCGTGCATTCCCAAACACTGGGAATACACCTATCCAACGGTGACCGGAGAGTCATATGACTATACAGACGGCATGAACATTGTTACCTGGCTGAACCCGTTTTTCATGGATCTGCCGCTGGTGGCCCGGTCAGGGACGGGTATTAACTATGAAACCCTTGCGTCCCTTGATCCGGATGTCGTGTTTTTAAGGGTGGGGTCCTGCACCCTCAGTGCCAATGATGAAACCACCCAAAAGACCATCCGCATGATCGATTCCTTGGGAATACCGCTTGTGGTTCTTTTCGGGCCGAATATGACAAAAAATCCGAACATGAAAAGTATTTCCGAAGAAATCCGAATTATCGGAAAAGTTTTCGACAACGAAAACAAGGCAACTGCCCTGGCCGAATACCTGGAAAAACAGGTCCAGTTTGTCATGGATCGTACCAGGGAGATACCCGAGGATCTAAAACCTTCCGTGCTGCTTTTCGGGCTGTCCCCCAAATCCAGGGAAGCCGGCGGGGCAGGACATGTGAGAGGGTTGAACACCATTGACTCATGGCTGGTGGAAACAGTGGTGAATGCCCGGAATGCTTTTCGGACCAAAGGATCCTGGAATATCCTCAGTACCGAGCAGGTCCTGGCCATCGACCCCGATGTGATGGTCCTGATTACCGCCTGGGGCTATCATCCTCCCCGGGAACTTTATGAAGCCCCCTATTATCAAAATCTGAAAGAACTCAGGTCAGTCAAAAACAGGCGGGTTACCGCCCTGCCCTGGACCCCCTGCAATTGCGACAAAAGGGTGGAATACCCGATTGATGTGATGATTATTGCCAAGGCCGCATATCCTGAAAAATTTGCAGATGTGGATCTGAATGCCTGGCTGCTTGACTTTTACCAAAATGTGTATGGGGTGGACCAAAATACTGCAGAGCAGCTTCGGGCGGTTCAGTGGATGGACTGGGTAACGGAAAAATAAAAGACTGCCCTTTCCAGCGGGATCCCAAAGAAAAACAGGAGGTGTGCCTGGGGTGCACCCGGATGGAATGCCGGGATCTGGTGCTGGGAGCCGGGCATTCTTGCCGCTGCCCACCGGGTAAGGCGGCAGCCGCTCCAGGATATAGTCACGGATATCGCCGCCGTCAGGAACATGAACAGACAACCGGCCAACCCATCATAATCGGCATCGAGAAACTCAACAAGACCTACAAAGGGATCCAGGCCCTGAAGGATGTCAATTTACAGGTGGAATCCGGAGAGCTGTTCGCCTTTCTGGGACCCAATGGTGCCGCAAGACCACCACGATCCGGATGGAAAACTGGACCCGGAAAGGGCGCCACCCCTGATGATGCTAAGGGGTAAAAAAGCATGCACTTTTGCACTGTCAGGGATATTGAGCGGTTTGAACCTTTTTCCGCCATGTTTGCAGATGATGGAAATGCTGACGATCCTTTCAACTCACATTGAACACAGGTTTGGGCTTGACAGAAAAGCCAGACTGTCCAGATATTCCTGGCCTTTTTTTGTTATGTAACGGCGCACAGCCTGTGAACGCGGCACATAACCTGAGAAAACAACAGATCAGGTCCGGAAGCCGAAAGCCCTGAAGCGGGATGCAGACATCCTTGACCATCTGAAGGAGGAATGGTATGCCAATGCCAGCCTGAACCTGGCGGAAAAACAGGCGGCCCGATACCTTGATATGGAGTGCCTGGCCATGATCGCCATGGTGCTGGCGGAACAGCTGGCCGGAAAAGACAACCCGGACAAGGCCATGCTGGCAGAAGGTACCTGTTGAGCAATGAATTTGTATGCGGAACAATCCGGTTGATAGCGACTATCACGGCTGCCCCGGTCCGTTCGATTTCACCTAAAAAACATCCCGACTCGTACAAAATAGTGGACAAGTTTAAAACCAAGCATTATACTTGTACAACAAAATGAACAGGTCAGGAGAATAGTATGAGAATAGTAAATTTCAGCGAAGCAAGGAACAATCTAAAATCAATATTGAATCAAGTAATAGACGATGCTGATTATACAATAATTACACGTCGTGATTCAGAAGATGCTGTGGTTATGTCACTGGAAACATTCAATAGTTTTATGGAAACGTTTTATCTTCTCAGGTCACCTGCCAATGCTGCACATTTAACAAAATCTATTGACCAATTTAGAAATGGGAAAGTCCAGGAAAGAGATGTAATGGATGAATAGAAAATTAGCCTGGACAGTCGAAGCATGGAAGGATTATATCTATTGGCAGACACAAGATAAAAAGACACTAAAACGAATCAACAAACTCATTAATGGCACAATGAAACACCCATTTGCGGGTATAGGAAAACCTGAACCGTTGAGAGAAAATTTATCTGGTTTCTGGTCCCGAAGAATTGATGATACAAATCGATTGGTTTATGCTGTTGATGATGATTATATCACTATCATTTCATGCAGGTATCACTATTAAACCATGACAATATACCATTACCTTCAGGAATTGCCAAAAGAAATCCCATGTCCGCACAAACCATTGTAAAAACCGAACTGTTTCAAAGATGCCTTGATTTTCACGGCCATCTCTTCCCCGGCCTTTCATTCGGGTATCAGGCCACCATGGCAGGAATGGACTGGCGATGGTGATATATCCGCTGATTACAGGAGACAGGAAGAAATCTTTCAAGCACTGCTGACGGAAAACAAATTGCCCCTGGATTTTTTCGCCGTAGATGAAACCGCTATCAAACCCTCACATCTCGACCTGTTCCATACCCTTTCACCCCTTCTGAAAGGATAACCCGGTCCGAACGCCCTGCCGGCCATCCTGGCCGTGGGGATTAGGACTACAGCAGCACAGTGGATTTCATCGATTTCAAATGCGGTTATTTTGATCTGGCACAGCCAGTGCCGGACTTGATCCCGGACCACCCCCTGGCGGTCGACCTGAAGCAGTGTTATGAAACCATCATCACCCAGGTCAAAATCCGGGCCTTTGTCAACACCCCCATGATCCCAAAAGCAGCATCTGTCGGATATCCCAGGGATATTGAGCCCCGTTTCATCACATCAGCAAACGGTTTAAACACCAGACCATTCTGGAAGACATCACCTGTGATGTCGAATTGGCCAATCACATTCTGACAAGCGGATACATCTGTCAGTTTCTGAGCCATACGCTATGCCATAGTCAGAAACCCGGCCATGATCGGCAGGATGAGGAACAGTCACGAAAACAACTTGTTACCCAAAGATCTTGAAGCGCCTGACCTGAATTTCAATTGAATTTTCAAGTTGATCAGGGTAGGATTCATCTTTTATTATAATAAGGGTTATACATCGGAAATTCATATGAAACAGACAGATAAGCAGTATGGTGCATACCTTGGGATTTTGCACGAAGAGCTTGTTCCGGCAATGGGGTGCACAGAACCCATTGCCGTTGCTTATGCAGCAGCTAAAGCAGCAGCGGTACTGGGATGTGGTCCGGACCGGGTCCTGGTCGAAGCCAGTGACAATATCATCAAAAACGTAAAAAGCGTGGTGGTGCCCAATACAGGGGGACTGCGGGGTATTGCAGCAGCAGCTGCAGCCGGCATTGCCGCAGGAGATGCAGACAAGACCCTGGAAGTCATTTCGTGTGTGGATGCGGCAGGGCAGCAGAAAATTGCAGATTTTCTTGAGAAAAAGGACATACAGGTTAAAAAAATCCATACCAGCCTTATATTTGATCTGGCAGTGACGGTGTACCATGGCAATGCAAGTGCCACGGTCCAGATTTCCCATTTTCATACCAATATTGTGCTTATCAAAAAAGATAACTGCGTTGTGTATCAGAACCAGGACTGCGATGAGATAAATACAACCATTCTTACAGGCCGGTCCATACTGAATATAAAAGATATCCTTGAATTTGCAGCATCTGTATTGCCTGGTGATGTGGATACCCTGATCCAGAAGCAGATAGATTATAATTCAAAAATCGCAGAAGCGGGGATCACAGGTGACTGGGGAGCCAACATCGGATCTGTGCTGCTGGACACCTGGGGTGATGACATAAAGGTCCGGGCCAAAGCCATGGCTGCAGCAGGGTCAGATGCCAGGATGAGCGGGTGTGAGCTGCCGGTTGTGATCGTATCCGGCAGCGGAAATCAGGGCATCGCCGCATCCGTGCCCGTCATTGTGTATGCCCGGCACATGGGGGTTGACAAAGAAACACTGCTCCGGGCGCTGGTGGTTTCCAGCCTGGTCACCATTCATCAGAAAACAGGTATCGGCAGGCTGTCTGCATACTGCGGTGCAGTCAGCGCAGGGGTTGGTGCTGCTGCCGGCATTGCCTGGCTCCACGGAGGCAGGTTCAGGGAAGTGGCCCACACCATTGTCAATGCCCTTGCCATGGTGTCAGGCATTATCTGTGACGGTGCCAAACCCTCCTGCGCGGCAAAGATTGCGGTTTCCGTGGAAGCCGGGCTTCTGGGATTTTATATGTTCCAGAAAGGCCAGCAGTTTTACGACGGGGACGGGATCGTAAAAAAAGGGGTGGAAAACACCATAGCCAATATCGGCCGGCTTGGCCGGGACGGCATGCGGGAAACCGACCGGGAAATTATCCGCATGATGCTGGGGGAATAGAAGCAGCCGGGAACAGCGGGAGATGGTTTCCGGGATCTGTCTGGCAGAATCCCGGAAAACCACTTTATCCAGAGTACCGAAAAAACCTTCCTTCATAAGGGCAATAGGGGCAAAAATGTCAATCGATATTGGTTACCCCCACCTCTTCAAAGGTTTTGATGTCTGCTAAAATCCGTGTGGCCAGATCCAGCAGCTCCATGCACACCGCAGCACCCGTGCCTTCTCCCAGACGGAATTTCAGGTCGATGAGCGGTTCCAGCCCCAGACGGTCATGCATGTATTTGTGGCCGATCTCAACAGATTTATGGCTCACAAACAGATAGTTTTTAGCTGCCGGTGCCAGCTCACAGGCGATCAAAGCCCCGGCTGTGGAGATAAATCCATCACAGATTACCGGGATACCCCGGGCCGCAGCCCCCAGAACCAGTCCGGCCAAAGCCCCGATTTCCAGACCTCCGACTTTGGACAAAATATCCAGGGGATCCGTGGGGTCGGGTCTGTGCAGCTCCAGGCCTTTTTTGATGACATCGATCTTGTTTTCCAGGGCGCTGTCATCAATGCCGGTACCCCGGCCGGTGAGTTTTTCCACAGGAAGACCGGAAAATGCGGCAATGACCGCGGTGGAAGGCGTGGTGTTGCCGATGCCCATATCTCCGGTTCCCAGCAGGTCCACGGCAGATTCGGCTGCAAGCTCCTCTACAATTTCAATGCCGGCTTCGATGGAACGGATAGCTTCCTCCCTGGTCATGGCCGGTTCTCTGGTAAAATTGGCGGTGCCATGGCGGACCTTTTTATGAAAAATGGGCAGGGCCGGGTCAAACTCGTAGTTGACCCCTATATCAGCTGCCTTGACAACGGCACCGGCGTGGTCGGCAATCACATTCACTGACGCCCCGCCCCCTGCAAAATTGCGTACCATCTGGGGGGTGACTTCGGCCGGAAACAGGCTGACCCCCTCTTCCACCACGCCGTGGTCCCCGGCGCAGGTCACGATACGCTTGCTGGTAAGTCTGACGTCAATGGTGCCTTTGATCGCGGCCAGCCGGGATGCGATATCTTCCATTACCCCCAGGCTTCCCGGGGGCTTGGCCTGGTTGCGCAAACGGTCTCTGGCAGCGTTTAAAGCGGATTGATCCAACTCTTTTCTGATCCTGGCAATGGTGTTTTCAAGCAATGACCGGCCTTTTTTTGGTAGTGTCATAGATTCCTCGCTATGGCTGTCTGTAAAACACAAAAAGGGTTTCACAGGACATAAAGTTCCTGCAAAACCCTTTGCCATCGGGTTTTACACACATGGTATTCCGACACGTCTTCTGACTTTCGGCATTGGATCTGTTTTTGCAGCCTTCCCGCTTGCGCAGTGGCGTTGTAAAAAAACAGATATTTCCGATCACAGCGGCGGGACCGTCACGGTATTGCACCGTGTTCCGTTTGCCGGATACCTGCAGATATATGATCTGATCATATACGGGGTTTGTGCATCCACGTCAAGGAATTTTTCAGCAGAGAATTTCGGTTTTTTTTAGTGCTGTTTGGCCCTGCTGGCTGGACAGTCAGTATAAATGCAGCGGGGGCATTCGTTCCTTCGGACTGAGGCACCGAAAACAACGATTGACAACAGATAAATGATAAAAAGTCCGGGGGTCTGCAGCAGCCAGTAAACCGGAAAGAGTACTACCAGGGCGGGGGCTGCAATACTGAGGCTTTTTTCCGTGGTACTCAGCGGGCCGGGCCGCTGCCTGAAAAATTTGGGCAGACCCCAGAAGAAAATGCATTTCAAGGTGGTTTCCTCTCTGCAGTAATGGGGGCAGTGGGTGCAGAAAAACTGGAGCATCACCGGCACTGATCCCAGCAGGATCAGCAGGTAGACCAGGGCAGCAGCACCGGACCGGTCCAGGAGGGCTGTGAATGCTGTGACAACCGGGATTGCCAGCAGAGCACTGTAATATAAATAATCAGGGAAGCTGTAACGGTATTTCAGTCCGGATTGTTTATGGCTCATCATTTAATGGTTTAGAATTTGCCCTGCCGGAAACGGTTTCCGGCAGGACTGAGATTAAAGTGGAAGGTTATTTTGTTCCTGCATCATAGGCGCAGGTGGTAAAGTCAATTTCTGCACCGCATTTATCGCATTTATGGGATTTGTCAAATTCATCCGAGAAAATTTCTTTGGATGCATCGCATGCAGGACAATTACAGGTAAAGGACTTCAGATGTTTGAAATTTTGAAATCCGGGGCAGTGCTGCGGTGTGCTCATGATGGTCTCCTTTTTATGATGGTTGGTGTAGCTGCTGTTTGTCTATTCATATTTACGTCCATTGTCAAGTCCTGATGCCCGGGTATTTCAGATGGTCACATTCACCCGGGCTGATTATGTAAGGTCCACAACGGTCCGGCCCTTTAGCCGGCCTTTAAGCATGTTTTCAATGGCAGGGTTCAACTGATCAAGGAAAATACGGGATGCCATCTTCTCAAGGTTATCCGGTTTCCATTCATGGGCCAGTTTTTTCCACAAAGCCTGTCTGGGTTCTTTTGGATAATGCTGGGAATCAATACCATACAGGGAGACCCCGCGCAGGATAAAAGGGAATACCGTGATGGGCAGCTCAGGCGATGCCACAAGTCCGCAGCAGGTCACCTTTCCCCATGCCCGGGTGGATTTGATGGCCGTAGCCAGAATGTCCCCGCCCACAGTATCAATAACACCGGCCCACCGGGCTTTGAGTATGGGAGCTTTGTTGTCTTCCACAAATGTCTGACGCGGGATGATTTCTGATGCCCCCAGTTGACTGAGAAAATCTGTTTCCGGTTTACCTGACACTGCTGCCACCGTATACCCGCGTTTTGCCAGAATGGCCACAGCCAGGGATCCCACCCCGCCGGTGGCGCCGGTGACCAGTACCGGCCCGGTATGGGGGGGGATGTCTGCAATTTTTTCAACAGACATGGCTGCAGTAAATCCGGCTGTCCCCAGGATCATGCTTTCTTCCAGGGTCAGGCCGTCGGGCAGGGGCACCACCCAGTCTGCAGGCACCCGGATATACTGGCCGAATCCCCCGGCCGTGTTCATGCCCAGGTCATAAGAGGTGACAATGACAGGATCGCCAGCCGCAATATCCGGGGTACTGCTTTCTGCAACAATGCCTGCGGCATCAATGCCCGGGGTGTGGGGATAGTTCCGGGTGACCCCTTTGTTGCCCGAGGCGGACAAGGCATCCTTATAATTGAGGGAAGAGTACCGCACCCGGATCAGTACCTCCCCTTGGGGCAGGTCCTGGATACGGACGTTTTTTACACTGCCCCTGTACTGACGGTCAGCAGTTTCTTCCACGACAAATGCATCAAATGCCTGATCTTTCATGACAGCCTCCTGTGGTTTTATCCCGCCTGCCTTGTAAAACTAATACCGATCTGGTAATGGATCAAGTCTTAATATATCGGCCAGTTGTTTTTGCCTTACTTTTTTTGCATATAGTGGTATGAAAGGCCATGAAAAAAAACGCGTTTGACACCCCCCGGGTGGCCCTGATATCCTTTTCCCACTTTGTCCATGATGCCTACACCAGCTTTCTGCCCCCGCTTCTGCCCCTGATCATTGAAAAGCTGTCTTTGAGCCTGAGCCAGGCAGGGCTGCTTTCTTTTGTGATGCAGGTGCCTGCGGTCTTCAATCCATTCATCGGCCTTTTTGCCGATAACAAGGGTCTGGCCAGGTGGCTGGTGATACTGGCCCCCACATTGACAGCCCTGCCCATGAGCCTGATTGTCATGGCGCCTTCCTATCTGTTTTTGCTGGTTCTGCTGTTTTTCTGCGGTATTTCCGTGGCCCTGTACCATGTGCCCACCCCGGTGCTGGTGGCCGGGTATTCCGGACCCTGGAAAGGCCGGGGCATGAGCCTGTTCATGTCCGGCGGGGAACTGGCCAGGACTCTGGGACCGATTTTTGCCGTGGCAGCCCTGTCCTGGCTGGGAGCGGACCATTTTTATCTGGTTCTGGTTCTGGCGGTCTTTACCTCTGTGCTGCTGTGGATCATGCTTGAGCCGCAGCAGGAAAAAATCGGATTTGCCCGGTCCAGCTCCCTGAAACAGGCCTATACTGAAATCCGCCACGTGCTCGTGCCCCTGTCAGGCATACTGGCTGCCAGGGCGTGTATGCACGCATCCATGGGCATATTTCTGGGGGTATTTGTGGAGCAGCAGACCGGCAGTCTGTGGTACGGCGGGGCTGCCCTGGCCCTGTATGAAGCCTTCGGGGTGGCAGGGGTATTGTCCGCAGGCACCCTTTCCGACTGGATGGGACGCAGAAAGGTGCTGTTCTGGGCACTGGTCACGGCCCCTGTGGCCCTGCTGCTCTTTGTATATGCCCCCGGAGCGTATAAAATACCCATGATGCTGGTGGTGGGCTTTTCCGTGTTATCCACCACACCGGTGATGCTGGCCATTGTCCAGGAAAATGCCCGCAAATATCCCTCTGCTGCCAACGGCCTGTTCATGATGGTCTCTTTTTTTGTGCGGTCCCTTGCCGTGGTGGTGGTGGGCGGCATCGGGGATGTGGCGGGCATGGAGAACATGTTTGCCGCAAGTGCCCTGGCCGGCTTTTTCGCCCTCCCTTTTTTGATAAAACTGGCCTGATAACTCCAAAACCAATAATAAAAAAAAAGACCAATAATGCAGGAGGAAACAAATGCTGAAGACAAATGAAGACCTTGTGGTGGAAATGTTCATGGAGTGCAAGCCCGGTCCCCCCAGGGTGGGCCCGGGCTGGAAAGTGGACCACAAAGGCGTGCCGTTTCTTTTGCCGGGAATCGGGGGCATCACCCTTAATGTGGGGGTGGGAGATCCGGCATTCGGCCTGGCCGGAGACCATATCGAACCCGGGGTGTCCTGCACAGCCAATGCCGACAAACCCAATGAATTTCCCAACAACTCCCTGCAGTTTCTGGCCTGTGCAGGCAATGAGGCAAAAATCCTTTCCGGGGATGCCAAAGGGAAAACCGGTGTGGTCATCGGCCACCACGGCGGATCAGAACACCTTATTGTGGAGTTTGCCAGAAAGGTAAAAGAACAGATGGGGTATGACGACAGAATACGGATCAGGGTACGGGGACAGGGACTTGCGCTCCTGGATTATCCTGATATCCGGCTGTTTAATCTGTCCCCGGACCTCCTGCACAAAATGCAGATCCAGCCCGACGGCAAAGGCAGACTGATTGTACCGGTCACCACCCTGGTGCCGGCATCCTGCATGGGGTCAGGTTTAGGCCGGCCCCATGTGGGCGCAGGGGATTATGATGTCATGACATCGGATCCGGAAACGGTGCGGCAGTATCACCTGGACCGCATGCGGTTCGGCGATTTCGTGGCCCTGATGGACCATGACAATTCTTATGGCAGGGCATACAGAAAAGGGGCGGTGAGCATCGGGATCGTGGTGCATTCCGACTGCCGCCTGGCAGGACACGGGCCGGGGATTACCACGGTCATGACCTGTCCTGCCGGCCTGATTGTGCCCAGGCAGGATGCCAAAGCCAATATTGCAGACCTGCTGGGGATAGGGACCGTTTGCAAAACAGGCAATTAATGGTATAAAAGATTCATGATACGTCAACCTTTGCCAGGAAAACCGGTGTGAACAGAAAAAGCATTCTGCAGAAAGGCCAGGGCAGGACCAGAAAACTTGCCAGGCTTGCATACATTTATGAACGTGAGGCCCGCTATTTTGCCCAGGTGGCGGAAACCGCCAAGGAGATGGCAGGGGAAGAGCTGCTGGCACTGGGAGCCAGGGACCTGTCCTTTGTTTTTCGTGGAATTTGGTTCACTGCCGCTAAAAAGGATTTTTACCGCATCACCTACCATTCCAGGCTGTTGTCCCGGGTGCTGGCACCCCTGGTATCCTTTGCCTGTACAGGAAAGGACGACCTTTACAGGGAAGCCAGGAAAATCCGGTGGGAAGAGTTCATGACCGTCAAACAGACCTTTTCCATTGTGGCAAATGTGTCTGAGTCCGGCATCACCCATTCCAATTATGCAGGATTGCGGGTCAAGGATGCCATTGCGGATTATTTCAGGGACAGAACCAACCGCCGTCCCAATGTGGATGCCAAAGACCCGGACCTTATCATCAATCTGCACATCCACAGGGACACTGCCACCCTGTCTCTGGATGCATCAACAGGGCCGTTGTACAAGCGCGGGTACAGAGAGGCATCGGTTTCCGCTCCCATGCAGGAAACCGTGGCCGCCGCCATCATCCGCATGAGCGGATGGGACGGCACCATGCCCCTGTATGACCCCATGTGCGGTTCGGGCACACTGCTGGCTGAAGCCTTGATGGCCTATTGCCGGGTACCGGCACAGGTGTTCCGCACCCGTTTCGGGTTTATGCAGCTGCCGGATTTCAATCCCCGTCTGTGGGAAGATATCCAGGTTTCAGCAAAACAGGGTATACAGCCCCTGCCCCCGGGACTGATTGCAGGCAGCGACATTTCAGAACATGCGGTGACTGCGGCAAAAACCAATCTCATGGGCCTGCACTACGGTATGAACGTGTCTGTTGACCAGAAAGACTTCCGGCAGATCCCGGCCATTGCAGACAGCCTTGTTGTCACCAACCCGCCCTATGGCATCCGCATGGGAAAAGACAAAGACCTCAAGAGGTTTTACCAGGATCTGGGCTTTTTTCTGCGGGACCGGTGCAGCCGGTCTTTGGCCCTGGTATATTTTGGAGAACCAAAATATATCAAACATGTACCCCTGGCACCGGCCTGGAAAAAACCCCTGACCATCGGCGGTCTCGACGGGAAACTGGTGAAATATGAACTCTATTGATACAGGATGGGAAAATGGATGTTACCGCTAACCAGGACTCAGGCATCAAGATTTACCATGAACTCATGGCCAATAAAGTCGGCGATATCCTGCTGGTATCCAGTCCCTATGATGCCTTTATCATGGAAGAAGAAGGCAGGCTTTCCAACCGGATAATCAATGAATACAAGGGTCTGAACCTGTCAAAACCCCCCAGGCTCACCTGGGTGTCTTCAGCTGAGGAGGCGTTTGAGCGCCTGGAAAACAAAAAATTCGATCTCATCCTGGCCATGCCCAGTCTGGACGGTATGGAGGTCCATGATTTCGGCGAAAAAGTCAAGCAGCAGTATGCAGATCTGCCGTTTTTCATGCTGCTTCACAACACCTGCGACATCAACCAGTATATCTGTCTTGACAACGCCACCGCTATCGACCGGACCTATATATGGGGGGGAAATGCCGACCTGCTGCTGGCCATCATCAAAAATTTTGAAGATGAAAAAAATGTGGCTTTTGACACCAGTAATGCCCAGGTCCGGGTGGTCATCATGGTGGAGGATTCCCCCCACCATTATTCTGCGATTCTTCCCGTGATATACAAACAGATCGTGCTCCAGACCCAGTCGGTAATTGATGAATCCATCAATGAAGAGCACCGGCTTCTTAAAATGCGGGGCAGGCCCAAGGTGCTTCTGGCCCACACCTATGAACAGGCCATGGCGCTGTATGAAAAGTACAAACCCTATGTGCTGTCCGTGTTTTCCGACATGCGGTATCCCAGAAACGGCAAAGAGGAGGAAAATGCCGGCTTTACCCTGTTGACCCGGATCAAAAAGGAGATACCGGATCTGCCGCTGCTGGTGTTGAGCACGGAAGAGCGCAGCCGGGACCTGGCCCACCAGATTCCGGCCGTGTTTGTCAACAAAAATTCCACCAACCTCAATGACCGGATCAAAACCTTTTTTGTGGGGTGCCTGGGATTCGGTGCCTTTGTTTTCCGGATGCCCAATGGTGATGAAATCGCCCGGGCCAGCAACCTGCGTGCCATTGAAAAGATTCTGCCTGAAATTCCGGATGCATCCATAGTATTTCATGCCAGGAACAACGATTTTTCCCGGTGGCTCATGGCCCGCAGTGAAATCACCTTTGCCTTGAGCCTCAAACCCTATACCATTAATGATTTTCCCGACCCAAAAACCCTGAAGCGGTTCCTCATCGACAGTATCAGGGCCAGGCGCAAAGGAACCCGCCAGGGCCAGGTCATTGAATTTGATTCCAAAAAATTTGATTCAGACACCGGATTCATAAAAATCGGCACCGGTTCTCTGGGGGGCAAGGCCAGGGGGCTGGCTTTCATGTCCTCCCAGATCAAGCGGGATCAGGAACTGATCAAAAAATTTCCAGATGTGGATATCAACATCCCCCAGACATTTGTTATTGCCACGGACGGGTTCAAAATGTTCATCGAGGACAACAAACTGGCGCGGCTCCTGGATTCTCCCGGGGAACTGAAAGATGCCCAGGTAGTAAAGGCGTTTGTACAGGCCCGGTTTCCAGACTGGCTCAAACAGAATTTAAAGGTGTACCTGCGCCATGTCCGGTATCCCATTGCGATCCGGTCCTCCTCCTTGTTTGAAGATGCCCATTATCAGCCGTTTGCCGGTCTTTACAAAACCTATATGCTGCCCAATGCGGACGACAGCCTGGAAAAACGCCTGGACCGGCTCATCATGGCTGTCAAAATGGTCTATGCCTCCACTTATATGAAGGCCCCGAGATCTTATGCAAAAAGCACCATGCACAGGACAGAAGACGAGGAAATGGCCGTGATTCTCCAGGAACTCACCGGCATCCAGTATAAAAATTATTTTTACCCCTCCATTGCCGGTGTGGCACAGTCCTATAATTTTTATCCCATTGCCCATCTCAAGGCCGAAGAGGGCATTTCCTACATTGCGCTGGGGCTGGGAAAAATTGTCATGGAAGGAGGCCAGACCCTGCGGTTATGCCCGAAATACCCCCAGTTTCTGCCCCAGTTTTCCATGGTGAATGATATTCTGGAAAACGCCCAGAAATACTTTTATGCCTTGAGAATGGATATTTTTCCTCAGCCTGATGAATTCTGTGCTGATCCGGCAGAAGATCCCACCCTGGTAAAGCTGGAACTGATGGATGCCCAGGATCATCCGGCAGTGCAGCAGCTGTGTTCCACTTTTCATGTCCAGGACAACCGTATCAGGGATATGTTTTCGAAAAAAGGTTTTCCAGTTCTCACTTTTGCCAATATCCTGAAGCACAACAGCTTTCCCCTGGCACAGATTCTGTCAGAGGTCACCCGGATCGGCAGCCGCTGGATGGGGTCTTCCGTCGAGGTGGAATTTGCCGTGAACCTGCCAGTGGATGAAAAGGAAAAACCCCAGTTTTCCCTGCTCCAGATCCGCCCCATGGGCCGGTACAAACAGAACCTGGAGGTGAAAATCACCAGCAAAAACAAAGACAATGCATTCTGCTATTCCACCCATTCCCTTGGCAACGGGGAATATAAAGACATTTTTGATCTGGTGTATGTGGATCCTGAAACCTTTGATCCCGCCAGAACCGTGGAAATAGCCGCAGAAATAAACAGGATCAACGCCCTTTTCAATGATTCGGGTAAAAAGTATGTGCTCATCGGCCCCGGCCGCTGGGGATCATCCGACCGGTGGCTGGGTATTCCTGTTGCCTGGAATGATATTTCCAATGTAGGGGTCATGGTGGAGACCACCATTGAGAGCATCAAGGCAGACCCCTCCCAGGGATCCCATTTTTTCCAGAACATCACCTCCCTTGGCATTTCCTATATCACGGTATCGGAAAACTCACAGGACTTCATTGACTATGACTTTTTCAGGTGCCGGACCTGCAATACCACCACCACCCACCTGAAACATATCCACTTTGAAGAAGGGCTGCATATCCGGGTGGACGGAAAGACATCCCAGGCGGTTCTCATGCCTGATGCACCAAAACCGGGCAATGGGGCGATGCCCGATATTCCGGTGGTAAAAACCCATGAAAAAAATCCATGACCAATAACCTGCAATCTTTGCAAAGGCGGTGTGCTTTATGATTCCTTCCCCTGATATTTCAAAAATATATGATGGCAGCGGTCCTGTTATTACTGCCATTGATTCCCACACCGAAGGAGAAGTCACCCGCCTGATTGTGGATGGTATTCCGGATATTCCGGGCAATACCATGATGGAAAAGCTCACCTGTTTTAAAACCCGTCATGACGATGTACGCTGTCTTTTGACCAAAGAGCCCCGGGGCTCCCGCCAGGTGCTGGCCGCCCTGGTGACAGCACCGGTCTCGCAGGATGCCGCCTTTGGACTGATCTATATGGATGCCAGAAGATATCCTTTTCTGTGCGGCCATGCCACCATCGGAGCGGTGACCACTCTGGCCCGCACCGGCACCCTGTCACTGGAAGAAGGAGAAAACCGGGTGGACATTGATACCCCCTCCGGCACCATGCACGCCCTGGCCCAGGTGCAGAATGGCCGGATAACCTCGGTTTCCATCACAATGGTTCCCTCTTTTGTGCTGGCCACGGACCAGCAGATCCAGGTGGAAGGATTCGGACCAATTTTTGTGGATCTGGTCTGCACCGGTGGTTTTTTTGCCATGGTGGATACCGGACAGATCAACCTGGCGCCGGTTCTGGAAAACAAGGCGGTTCTGGTGGATCTGGGCATGAAGATTATCGATGCCGCCAATGCCCAGCTCACCGTGGTTCACCCGGAGCGGCCGGATGTCAATACTGTGGATGTGACCGAATTTTATGCGTCAGCCACCCGGGACGGTCATTCAGAAGGCAGGGGCATGGTGGTGTACGGAGAATCCCACATGGACCGCTCTCCCTGCGGTACGGGCACAGCTGCCAAGCTGGCCCTGCTGCACCACCGCAAAAAAATTGCCCTGCACCAGCCCTATATAAATGCCAGTCCCCTGGGTACGACCTTCGGAGCTGAACTGGTGGAAGAAACACATATCGGCACGGTAAAAGCCTGTGTCACCCGGATCACCGGAAAAGCCTGGATCACCGGGGTGCACCATTTTATTGTGGAACCAACCGATCCCTTTCAACAAGGATACCTGGTTTGATGACACCGGATATGATTTTACACAACGCACATGTATATACCCCTGAATCCGTGTATATTGCCGGATCAGGGTTTGTTCCGGCAGCCGGCCGGGACACTGCCACTGCCCTGGCTGTTGCAGGCCGGCATATTGCAGCCATGGGGGATGATACCGCCATCCTGGCCATGGCGGGACCCAACACCCGGGTTGTGGATCTGGACAAAAAACTGGTACTGCCCGGGTTCACTGACACCCATTTTCATTTTTACGAATGGGCTGTGAACCTCAACAGCATCGATTTTGCAAAAACACGGGATTTTGCCGGCATGCAGACTGCCGTCGGGGAAAAAGCCGCCCTGCTGGGACCGGGGCAGTGGATTCTTGGGCAGGGATTCAATGAATCGGACTGGCCGGAAAACCGCATGCCCGACCGCCTGGATCTGGACAGGGCAGCCCCGGACAATCCGGTGTGCATCTGGCGGTGTGACCTGCACCTGGCAGTGGCCAATTCCATGGCCCTGTCCATGGCAGGCATTGATGCAGCGACCCCTGATCCGGAGGAAGGCGTTATTGTCCGGGACGGCAGCGGGCTTCCTACCGGCGTTCTAAAGGAAACAGCCCCCAACATGATACGGGCAGTGGTTCCGGAACTGACCTTTGTCCAGCTGCTGGAAAACATGGAAAAAGCCATGGCCCATGCCCATGCCCTGGGATTGACCGGTATCCATGACATCCGGCTTATGGGAGGAAAGGAAGGGGCCGTCGCTTTGCAGGCGTGGCAGGCCCTGCATGCCGCCGGAAACCTGGTTCTGCGGTGTCATGTGACCCTGCCCGGTGAAATGACTGCCCGGGCAGTAGGTCTGGGGCTGTGTACCGGATTCGGGGACGATCTGCTGCGCATCGGGCATTTGAAATTTTTCAGTGACGGCGGTATGGGGGCACGCACGGCATGGGTGACAGAACCCTATGTGGATGCGGCATACGGTATGCCCCTGACCCCGATTGACGACATTGAACAGGCAGTGACACAGGCGGACCGTTCCGGTCTTTCCTGTATGATCCATGCCGTAGGGGACCGGGCCGTCCACGAGGTCCTTGGCGTGTTTGAACGGGTGGAAGGACGGCACCAGAGCCGCTGCCGCATTCCCCACCGAATGGAACATGCCCAGATGATTCTGCCTGAAGACCTGGAAACCCTGGGCAGACTGAAAAACCTGGCTGTCTCCTGCCAGCCCAATAACATGAGCCTGGATATTTCCATGATCGACCAGTGTGCCGGAGAACGGGGCAAATATGCCTATACTTTCAAAAATATCCTGGCCACCGGCATTCCCACCATGTTCAGTTCCGATGCCCCTGTGGCAGATCCCAATCCTTTCAGCGGGATCTATTCCGCTGTCACCCGCAAGCGCATGAACCAAACCCCGGAAAAAGGCTGGTACCCGGACCAGTGCCTGACCGTGGACCAGGCAGTACAGGGGTATACCCTCACCCCTGCACTGACGTCCGGTACAGGAAACTGCCTGGGCAGCCTGGCTGTGGGGAAACTGGCCGATCTCATTGTGACGGACCGCAATATATTTATGATTGACCCGGATGAAATTGCCAAAGCCCGGGTGGTGCTGACCCTTTTCAACGGAAAAATAGTGTATGAAGGATAAGAACCTGTTTTTTCTGGAAACCATTTTCACCCGGTCTGCCGACGGCCTGATGATATGTGACGGCCAGGGCAGGATTTTGAAAATGAACCAGGCAGCAGAGCGGCTGAACGGCATCAAGGCCTCAGAGGTTGCGGGAAAGGATGTCCGAACCCTGGTGAAAGAAGGCCAGATCAACCGGTCCGCCACCCAGGAGGTTCTGGAAACCCGGCGTCAGGTCAGTCTGGTCCAGACCACCCCGAAATCCGGTTACTCTCTGCTGGTCACCGGCACGCCTGTTTTTAACGATGCCGGGGACATTGCCTTTGTGGTGGTGAACGAACGGGATATTTCCCTTATCAGGGATATGAAGCGCAAACTGGCCCAGGTGCGCCAGGAATCGGAAAAAATGCGGGAAGAACTCACCGAGCTGACCTTACGGGAACTGGAAGACAATAATATCGTGGCCAAGAGCCCTTCCATGAAACAGGCAGTGCACCTGGCACTCAAACTGGCCCGCATCGATGCATCCAATATTCTGCTCCAGGGAGAATCAGGTACGGGCAAGGGGCTTCTGGCAAAGTTCATCCATAAACACAGCCTGCGGGCCGGCAGTCCCTTTATCCAGATCAATTGTGCAGCCCTGCCTGAAAACCTGCTGGAAGCGGAATTGTTCGGTTATGAAAAAGGCGCATTTACCGGTGCCAGGGAGACCGGCAAGGCCGGTTTGTTCGAACTGGCGGCCGGCGGTACGCTTTTTCTGGATGAGATCGGTGAACTGTCCCCCGGGGTCCAGGCCAAGCTGCTCAAATACCTGGATGACCAGGAAATCATGCCGGTGGGGGGCACAAAATCAAAAAAAATAGACTGTTCCATCCTTGCCGCCACCAATCAGGATCTGGAGCAGCTGACCCGCAAAAAACAGTTCCGTCTGGACCTGCTCCACCGGCTCAACACCTTTACCCTTACCATCCCGCCTTTACGCAACCGGCCGGAAGACATTCTGGAGCTGACCCGGCTCTGCCTGAAACGGTACAACAAAAAATACAACCGCCGGGCCCATATCGGTTACAAGGCTTTGCAGGCATTGAAAGCCCATTCTTTTCACGGCAATGTCCGGGAACTGATCAATATGGTTAAACAGGCAGTGGCCATGTGTGACCGGCGGCAGCTGGATGATTATCTGATCCGGTTTACGGAAGCACCGGAAAATCCGGTTGTCAGGACCGGCAACATGGGCACCTGTGCCGGCCTGGCCCAGGCTGTCCAGGCAGTGGAGCATGACATGCTCATGCAGGCGGCCATGCGCTGCCGGACCACCAGAGAGGCAGCCGCTTTTCTGGGGACAAGCCAGCCCACCGTGGTAAGAAAATTTAAAAAACACGGCATTGTCCTGAAATCCTGATCCTGGATCTGTTTTGATTTAACTTTGAATCAATTGCATATTTTTTTCTTTATCAGAAAGACTTTTGATATTAATATGCCTGATTTATTTTTGAATCAAACCATATTTGCTTTGATAATGGTAAGTTGCCTTGTATTTTTGATTTATTTATGAATCAAACCGCCGGTATCACAAAAAAACTTTTTTTACATGGATGATCATAATAGCTTTATTTACAACAGGTTATAAAATAAATTCACTGACTGGCACATATCTTGTATTTTGGAAAATCACTGTAACTGTAAACAGATCGCATATGCCCCATATGAATGTGTAAAAAACCAATCAAGGTGTTGCTCTATGAAAGAAAAACCGTGGAAACCCTGGCTGCTGCTGTCACCGTCTCTGACAGCCGTATTTTTGCTGCTTATTGTACCGGTCTGTTTTGTGGTGGTTTACAGTTTCTGGCTCAGGGCCCCTTCCGGCATGGATATTCCCGCGTTTCAGTTCGGTAATTATGCCAAATTTTTTGCTGATTCCTTTTATCCGGTCATTCTGCTCAATACCATACGGGTGGCCCTGGAAACTGTTTTTCTCTGCCTGGTCATGGGATATATTCCCGCCTATTTTTTTTACCGCACCGAATCCCGGTTAAAGCCATTTCTCATGATTCTGGTCATGCTGCCCTTCTGGATCAGCTTTATCATCCGTACCTTGAGCTGGATCAACATCCTGGGGGATTCCGGCCTGATCAACCACCTGCTTTTGAAATACGGCCTTATCTCCGTTCCCCTTCCCATGCTGTACAATGAAGGGGCCGTGATCATGGGATTGATCCAGTATCTGCTGCCTTTCATGATTTTAAATATTTATGTGAGCCTGGACGGCATAGATAAAAGCCTGACCGAGGCGGCCAAAAGCCTGGGATGCACGGAATGGCAGGCATTCAGGGAGATCACCCTGCCCCTGAGCCTGCCCGGTGTGAGTGCCGGGTGTCTTTTGGTATTCGTGCTCACCTGCGGCACCTATCTGCCGCCCATGATTCTGGGGGGCCCGGGCAATGAAATGATTGCCAACCTGATTTTCAAACGGGTGGTCGGTACCCTGGACTGGCCCTTTGGTTCGGCGATTTCCGCCATACTTCTGTTTCTTTTGGTCATTATCGTCTATACCTATAACCGGTATATGGGCATTAACCAGATATTCAAATCCCTGAGCAAAGGGTAGGGAAAAAGATATGAAAAAACTGATTTCCGGCTGGTCTTTGATCAAACTGTATACCATACTGGTGTATGTCTGGATGTTCGCCCCCATTGTGGCAGTGGTGATTCTGGCTTTCAACCCCCAGCAGTTCGGCACCTTTCCCATGGAGGGTTTCAGCTTTAAATGGTTTGTCAAACTTTCCCAGAACTCCACCATCCTGGATGCCTTTAAGAACTCTCTGGTGCTGGGCTCGCTCACGGCTGTTTTTGCCACTGCCATAGGTGTGCCCGCAGCCATGGCTTTTATCCGGTATGAATTCAAGGGAAAAGAATTTATAAATACCCTGCTCATTGCGCCCATCATGATCCCGGAAGTAATCCTGGGAGTCGCACTGCTGTTGTTCATCCGGTGGCTGCAGCAGCCCAAAAGCTTTGCTTTGCTGCTCATTGGCCATGTGGTGCTGACCCTGCCCTATGTGCTGCTCATTGTCCAGGCCCGGCTGGTGGGGATCAGACGCGAGTATGAAGAAGCAGCTCTGTCACTGGGGGCCAGTCCGTTTCAGACCTTCAGGGAAATCACTTTCCCGCTGCTGGCACCGGCTATTTTTGCGGGCATGTTGTTTGCCTTTACCATTTCATTTGATGATGTCACCGCCACCCTGTTCTGGGCAACGGCCCAGAACCAGACGGTCCCGGTCCAGATATTCAGTATGCTCAGAACTTCCATCAGCCCGGAAATAAACGCCCTGGGGGCGGTCATGATTGTATTGACCGTCTCGATTCCCCTGGCGGCAGGCTATGTGGCAAGACGATTTGCCAGGGGAAACACCCCCTGAATCGAATATGACAGCACCCGGCTTCAGGGTCGGTGTGCATCCGGTATTTTAACGTCAGAGACAAAGGAGAAGACAATGGGAGAAGAATTGAAAAAACGGCTGGATGATGTGTATCAAAACTATCTGGAAGGAAACATCACCCGGCGGGATTTTGTCAAGTTCGCGGGCATTGCAGGCGCTGCTTTAGGCTTGGCAGGCGGACCTTTCGGGCTGATGGGCAAAGCCTTTGCCGGCAAATCCATTACCGTCCATTCCTGGGGAGGCACCACATCAGAAGCATTGCGTAAATTTGCCTTTGATCCCTTTACCAAAGCCACCGGCATTGAAGTCATTGATGCGGCCTTTACCGGTATGGATGCATTTTTAACCCAGGTCAAAGCCTCCTATCCACCGGGAGGGGAATTTAATATTGCCCATCTGAGTGCGGTGTATGATTATGCCCGGTATACGGATCTGGGATTCGGTGTGGTTCTGGATGAAAGCAAAATTCCCAATCTCAAGAATGTCATGACCAAAATGACCGATACCCTGCGGGGCATCACCAATGGTACTTTGTCAGCAGTTCCCTATGATCTGGGCCAGACCGGCATCGCGTATAACACAAACGATATTTCCAAGGAAAAAGCAGAAGAACTGGGGGCATCCCTGCTCTATGACAAGAGCTTGAAAGGCAAACTGGGCTCCTGGGGCGGGGATTTCAGAACCAATATGTGGTATGCGGCCCTGCACACCGGTCAAAGCCCCAATAACATCACAGATGTGGATGCGGTATGGGATGCTTTGACAGAACAGCGCGGGATGATCAAAAAATACTGGGCATCCGGATCAGAACTCATGAGCCTGCTGGCCAATGGTGAAATTTCCGCGACAGTGGCCTGGTCCGGACGGGTGGCGGCACTGCAGGATCAGGGACATCCCATTGGATACCTGGCCCCCGACGGCACCTATTCATGGATGGAATACATGTATGTGCTCAAAGGCACGGACCTGGAAGTGGCCCAGAAACTGCTCAATTTCATGCTGGCGCCTGAAGCTTCCATTGCCGTGGCCAAGGGACAGAAATATCCGCCGGCCCTGGATCCCACCAAAGTGGAAATGCCTCCGGAAGTCAGAAAACTGCCGGCCTTTGACCCCACCGGCAAGCTGAATGGCTATCTGTTTGCAGACCCTGCCTACTGGAACAAACACCAGCTGGAATGGGCGGAAAAATGGGACCGGATCATGGCCGGTGCCTAAGACACCTTAATTCTTAATGAACCAGGTACCCCGGCGGCATGGCTGCCGGGGACCTTTTCCATAAAATGGGAGATGATTGGTTTGACACAAGCAAAAGACCCGGCCTTTGTCAGGTTCCAGGGTATTGAAAAACGGTTTGGTGATCTGGTGGCAGTGCAGAAGATGGACCTGGATATTCCGGAAGGCTCCTTTGTTACCCTGCTGGGACCGTCAGGATGCGGGAAAACCACACTTCTCCGCATGCTGGCAGGACTGGAACCCCCGACCCGCGGAGATATTTATATCAAGGGAAAACGCATCAACGATACCCCCATCCACAAGCGCAACCTGGGGATGATATTCCAGAACTACGCCCTGTTTCCCCATAAAACAATTTTTGATAATGTGGCATTCGGCCTCAAATACCGGGATGTGTCAAAAGCCGAGATGAAGGAAAAGGTGGAAAAAGCCCTGGAAACGGTGCGCCTGCCAGGGGTTGGACAGCGGATGCCCTCCCAGCTTTCAGGGGGCCAGCAGCAGCGCATCGCTTTGGCCCGGGCCATTGTCATTGAACCGGATGTCCTGCTCATGGATGAACCGTTGTCCGCCCTGGATGAAAATCTGAGAGAAGACATGCGCCGGGAGATAGACAATCTTCAGATGGAACTGGGAGTGACCACCATTTTTGTCACCCATGACCAGAGAGAAGCCTTGTCCATGTCTGACAAGGTGGTGGTCATGAAAGACGGATTCATCCAGCAGGAAGGCGAACCAGAAGAGGTCTACAACAATTCCGTCAACCATTTTGTGGCTGATTTTCTGGGCCATTCCAATTTCCTGCGCGCCCGGGTTAAAACCCGGAAAAATGGAAATTATGAAGCTGAACTGGCAGACGGCAGCATCTGCATTGCAAGTCCGGTGGGGGAATTTGATGTTGAAGAAAACGCCGAGATCGTTATCCGTGCCCAGAAAATGACCCTGGGATATAAAAAGGATTATGAAAAAGAAGAGGGCATGAACTATTTTTTCGGCACGATAAAGGACCGCAGCTATATGGGGGGAGAAGTCAGCTATTTTGTGGAACTTCCCGACGGACAGCTGCTGCACGTGATCAATTTTGTTAAACGGAGCCCGTATCGCCGGGGTGACGAGGTCTTTATCAGGGTGGATCCGTTCCACTGCAGATTATTGAAATTATGACATAGCACAGCAGTTTTTTTGTGCAGGAATTACGAAAGAATGGATAGCGCCTTGCGCCGTTCTTACAGGAGAATTGTGCGCGGCAAAGGAGGGTATGGACCTCCGGTGACGGATAAGTATCATAACAGCCCCATCCACGGCAGTTTTGTGTGGATCAAGCAAACCCTGGATCCAGGGGCCAGTTATATTATTTTTGAAAATGACCTGAAACAGGCAGATGGATCTCTTTTTGATCCATCCCATGCAGCGTATGCCTATTTTGCGGCACATGCCTACACCTGGAAAAAGGTCATGGATGCAGACCTGCAAAGAGAATATCTGGTGGTGTGCATCGGAACGGGCAACGAAGATGAAGTGCTGGGCCAGGTCATGGGATACGGGTTTCCCAAAGATACGGTCTATTATTTATACAAGGCAAAAGAGGCGTGACATGAAAACGAACAGAACCATAACAGACACAACCATAGACATCCGGTTTAAGTATTCAAAAGAAAAAAGATCTGTACCGCTTTCCCAACTGGAGGAAGGTGCCCGGGAATTTCTGGAAATTTACGGCAATGCCCAGTTCTGCGGCAGTGAATTTGTGAGAATCATCAAACAGGGAAACGGCCGGACCAAATGGGAAAACCTTCTGGCTGCCACCGGTTTTGAAGGGTATCCGGAAGACTTTTTTAAAACCGTATTATCCGCCATTGCCGGGGGCGAGGGTCAAACAGTGACCATCAACGGGGTAACCTTGCCCCATATGCTGCTGGTGGCCTTACTGGAACAGGTGATTTCCGGTCATGGATATGTGTCTGTGCGAAACACAGACCAGCTTGTGGCATTGACCAACCATATCATTCCAGATGCTGACAGAGCGGATCTCCAGGCGGTGATTGAAAAATATCCGGTACGCCTGTCCCGGCATACCGTCCGTCAGATGATGGTTTCCAGGGATGTGGCCTACCAGTACCTGCCCTTTGTGGAGGAACTGGAAAATATCGGCCACACCAACACCTGGATCGGCCAGTTCCATGAAGGTCTGCTGGAGCAGATGTACCAGAACCGGGTGATTTTTCTGCTGAACATGAGCTGCCCGGTTTACTGCCGGTTCTGCTTCCGAAAACACAAAGATTCCAGGAACGAGAAAAATCCCACCCCAAAAGATGTGATGAAAGCCGTGGCCCATGTGGAAGCTTCCCCCGCCATCAAGGAGATCGTTATTACCGGCGGTGATCCCTTCATGAACAAAAAAAACATGGCTGCCGCCATTGACGGCCTCATGGCAGTGGATCATGTCCAGACCCTGCGCCTGGCCACCCGTTCCATTGCCTACTATCCGGAACTGTTCCTGGAAAAGGAAGGGGATTATCTCAAATATGTCAAACAGAAAAGCCTGGAGCTGAACCGGAACGGCAAGCGCATGGAAGTGGCCACCCACTTTATCCACCCGGATGAGGTGTCCCCGGAAAGCCTGGACATTATCACCGATCTGGTGAAAAACGGGATCGCCGTGTACATCCAGACCCCGTTTCTGAGCGACTGCAACGACACCGGACCGGAACTGGTACGCCTGTTCAGCCTGCTGCGGGGAGCAGGGGCCGAGCTGCACTATATCTATATCCCCTGCAGCCCCATCCACGGCAATTCCATTTACTGGAAGCCCTTGTCCGACGGCATTGACATGGCCATGCACCTGCGGGCCCACCTGTCCGACCGGGTGATTCCCAGGATCTGTACAGCCACGCCCATCGGAAAAATGGACTGGTATTCCTCGGGCTGGGCCGTGGAAAAAGTGGCGGATAATGAGAATTTCATCTGGATCAGGACCCCCTACACCCCGGCATATTTCAAGGCATTTGCGCCCCTGGCCAATTCCTTGACCAATATCCGGGTCAATGACGAAGGGACCATCGATATCCAGTACATGGCCAAAATCGGTAATGACGATTACCTGGTGGGCAACCGTCCCAAAAAGACGGCACCGGTTAATCCGCCGGCATCGCCGGAAGATCTGGACCTTCTCCAGGCATCTCTGGTGGAAAATCTCCAGACCGGCACATCCATTGTGCATACCGGCCTTGCCGGCCTGTCCCGGGTGCATGAAACCCGGGTGTGTATCCAGCCCTGGGCCAAAGAGGCTGAAATGTCCTATATTGAAAACGATCACCGGATCACCGATGTTCTGGTGGCAGGAGAGGTGGTGGACAATCTGTTTGAGATCCGAAATATTGCTGGCCGGCTCTCAAAGATTCCCCATGTCAATGCCCTGCGGGTGCGGTCCATGAAACTTGCCACTGATCCGATGGCCTTTACCCGGTCAAAGGTAAATTTTCTGGGGGATATCAACAGGCTGTCCGTGGTACAGCCCCTGCGCCTGGAAATCGATACCTGGTTTGTGGTGGATTCCGATCTGACTCCTGATCATGCCATTGTCACCCGCCGCCTGAATCAAAAGGGTATCAGCGTATATGCCAATGTACCCCTGCTGGGCGGGATCAATGACAATGATGCAAAAATCCATGATCTGGCCTATACCCTGCGCAGTGCCGGCATTGAATTTCACCACCTGTATGTGGCAGGCCTGCCGGCGCAGGCGGACTGGAATGCGGATCATCCCATCGACTCCTTTGATGTCATCGACATTGCCACCAAAGTCCGGCGGGAAGGTTCCGGCAGAGAGATTCCCCGGTATATCATTGCCACCCCCCTGGGAGAGGTGGATTATGGCCTGACCTGCTCTTTTATCAGGGACGGCGATGCTGTTCAAGTGAAACTGGGCTGCTATGATGACACCTATTATAAAAGCATGGATACACAGTTTCAGTATCCTGAAGGGGTCACTGTATCTGATGACGGACACCCGGTGGTGCCTGTGCCCGGGATGATAAAAACCAATGATTTTGTGGTGTCGTAAACAAAACGATACATATTAATTAAGATACGGGATCAGGCCTGCGTTATTGGCATTATCTACCAGAGCCGTTGTGAACTCAGGAAGGCACAGATAATGCTGATAACGCAGGCCTGACCCCGCACATTTGATCATCAAGTATATAAGGAAACATGGTATGAGATACCCGTATATCGCCTATTGTGAAGATGTTGAGATTGCACCGGTGTTCAGGGGGTTGAAAGGCAATCCCCTGATTGTGGACCTGTCTGTGGGATCCCCTGTGTTCGATGCGGTGGATGTGATGGATCAGAAAGCCTTCCAGGCATGGCTGGACCAGACCATGAAAGGCCGGCATTCCTGGGGGCTGGCTTCCTACCTGGAAGACAGAGAAACCATATTGTCTCAATATCCCCAGATGAAAGAGGAATCACGGTATTTTCACCTGGGCCTGGATATCATCGTGGACCTGGGTACCCCGCTGCATGCACCCCTGGACAGTGTGGTCCAGGAAAGCGGGTATGAAGAAGGCCGGGGCAATTACGGGGGCAATGTGCTGCTGCGGCATGACAGCCCCGGCTTTGACACCTTTTACAGCCTTTACGGCCATCTGAACAAGGAAAAACTGCCCGTCCCCGGAGAGCGGTTTGCGGCGGGAGAGGCATTTGCGTACATCGGCGATTTCCATGAAAACGGATACTGGTTTTACCACACCCACCTCCAGATCATCACCCGGAAAGGATATGACCTGGGCTGGGTGTCCAAAGGCTATTGTTCAACAAACGACCTGGCAGTCATGGAGCAGCTCTGTCCGTCTCCGCTGTCCCTGTTCAGAATATAGCAGATGCTTTGTATGCAAAAACCCCCGGTGGTGTTCGGATTTATATTGGATCCAGACTTCGCCGGGATATTTTTATGATTACCTCTGCGGTCAGAAAGTCACTGTTCCGCCAGGTTGTCGCCCCTGTCGGCAGTCTGCACCCGGCCCGAGATAACAGGGTTGCATAAGAACAATGAAGTGCCACAAACTTCTCTTTGTTTGAAAACCATCCCGGAAAATTTTACCAGGCCCCCTCCGGATCTGACGGTCCTTTCACAGGACACCACCAGGGGCTTCCCGTCGAAACGCACGCTGCTATACCAAATATTCAGAGGGATTTTTTGACATTGACCTCAGCCGCCGGTACTGGTAGAGAAGGACAAAAGGAGAAAATCCATGAACGGTATCAAAACTGCGGTGTGCCGGTTTAAAAGAGATACCGGCACTGTGCAGAAAGCGGTTGAACTTGCAGATGCGTTTGTCCATCTTCCCAGCGGTGCCAGGGTGGTGATCAAGCCCAACATTGTCGCCTGGTTGAACGGGCCGTTTCCCAAATGGGGGGTGATCACTACCTCTGTCATCATGGAGGAAACGGTTGTGCTGCTCAAGGAATACGGGATCACTGATATTGCCATTGTGGAGGGCAGCCTCCAGATGACTCCCACTGACACCCATATCGGACAGAAAGCCTTTGCAGGTCTGGGCTATCTGAAGCTCAAACAAAAATACGGAGTGAAGCTGCTGGATGTGTGGGAACGGCCCTTTGACACGGTGGATATCGGCCATGGGTTGACCCTCAGGGTCAATACCGATCTGATGGCTTCTGATTTTCTGGTCAATCTGCCGGTGTTGAAAACCCATGCCCAGGTAACCGTCAGTCTGGGAATCAAAAACCTCAAAGGGTTTCTCAACGTCAGTTCCCGGAAAAAATGTCACAGTGCACATGATAAAAAAAATCTGGATTACATGATTTCCCGCCTTCCCGGTCTGCTCCCGCCGTCCGCCACCATTATAGACGGGATTTACAGCCTTGAACGGGGGCCGTCCTTTGACGGGAAACCCCGGAAAAGTGATCTGGTGATTGCCTCGTCTCATCCGGTGGCAGCGGATCTGGTGGGGGCCAGGGTGCTGGGACATGATCCTGATGACATTTCCTATCTTGCGCAGGCCGCAGCAGATGCGGACCTGTCCACCGATCTGTCCGGCATATCAGTGATGGGTGAATCCATTGATGATGTGGCCGCCTTTCACAGGTTTACCTTTCCCTATAATAATGACAATACCCTGCCCCTGGGCATGGAAAAAATGGGCATCAAGGGGCTGAAGTTTCACAAATTTGATACAACACTGTGCACCTACTGCACGCCGCTGATCAGCATGCTGCTTACCATTATTTCCATGTCGTACAAAGGCACCCCTTTTGATTCGGTGGAGTTTCTGACGGGCAAGCGCCTGCAACCTTCTGAAGGCATGAAAAAAAGCATTCTTGTAGGACAGTGCATGTGTACGCACAACAAGAACCATGACGGTCCCCAGGAAATTGTCAAAATCACGGGGTGTCCCCCGGATCCAGTCCAGGCGGCCAGTGCATTGCAGTCCATCGGCATCGCGGTGGACCCCTCTGTTTTAACCAATTTTGAAATGGCCGGGGCGTTTATGATGGAGCGGTTTAAGGACCGCCCGGAGTTTGATGCATCTTACTATACAATCTAAAAAGGGGGCGAAATGACCCGATTTGTCAGTACCCGGAATATCCGGTTCATGATCAGGGAGGTGTTTGATGCAGATTCACTGACGACCCATCCTTACTATGACCGGCATACCCCGAAAATGTTTGATATGGTGACGGATGCGGCGGTAAAGCTTGCCACACAGCTGATGTATCCGGTTCTGGCAGAGATGGACCGGAACCCGCCGGTACTTGAAAATGGACAGGTAACGGTTCACAAGGCGATAAAAAAAATCATGGCTGAATTCGGTCAGGGCGGATGGATTGCATCCGGATTCCCAAAATCCCATGGCGGCGAGCAGATACCTTTGATTATCCGGTCTGCCGCAAGCTTTGTGTTTGCAGCTGCCAATTATTCCGCCTCTGCCTATCCCGAGCTGACCGCAGGCGCAGCAGAACTGATCACCTCTTTCGGCAGCCGGCACCTGATCGATACCTATGTGCCCCGCATGCTGGCCGGCCGGTGGCAGGGCACCATGGCCCTGACCGAACCCCAGGCAGGCAGTTCCCTGTCCGATATCACCTCCACCGCTTTCCGGGATGGCAGTGAGCGGTTTAAGATCAAAGGCATCAAAACGTTTATATCCGCCGGAGACCATGACGGGGTGGAGAATGTGGTGCATCTGATGCTGGCCAGAATCGAAGACGCACCGCCCGGTGCCAAAGGCATCTCTTTATTTCTGGTGCCCCGAAAACGGCTGGATGGCAAGGGGGCTCTGATTTCCAATGATGTGACCACCGCAGCTGTTTACCATAAGCTGGGGGGTCGGGGGATACCTTCTTTGGAGTTGTCCATGGGGGAAAAAGATGACTGCCATGGATGGCTGGTGGGGAAGGAAAACAAAGGCCTTTCCCATATGTTCCAGATGATGAATGAGGCCAGAATCCTGGTGGGTCTGGGCGCATGCGCCATTGCCTCGGCTGCCTTTTATGCGGCCCTTGATTATACAAAAAAAAGGCCCCAGGGCAGACCGCTCACCAGAAAAGATCCCATGGCACCGCAGGTACCCATTATAGAACATGCCGATATCAAGCGGATGCTGCTGTTTCAGCGATCAATCTTAGAGGGCGGGTTTTCCCTGATTCTGCAGTGTGCCATGTATGCGGATCTCATACGGGTGTCCTCCGGCGATGAAAAAGAAAAATACCAGCTGCTGCTGGATCTGCTGACACCGGTGGCCAAAACATTTCCCTCTGAATACGGTTTTCTGGCCGCCAACAATGCTATCCAGTGTTTCGGGGGCTATGGGTATTGTGAGGATTTTCCTGTGGAGCAGTATCTGCGGGATATCCGGATCCACCCTATCCATGAAGGAACTACCGGAATACAGGCAATGGACCTTCTGGGCCGCAAACTGGTCATGAAAAACGGCAGGGCCGGCATTCTTTTTCTCAAAGAACTGGATCACAGCATTCAGGCGGCACAACCATTTCCCGGACTGGCACATGCGGGCCAGTCCCTGGCAGATGCAAAAAAACAGCTTGAGACTGTGGCTGGCGCCCTTTTTAAAATAGCCGGACAGGGAAAAATCGATGCCTTTTTAGCAGATGCCACCCTGTTTCTGGAGTTTTTCGGACTGATTGTTATTTCCTGGCAGTGGCTGATCCAGGGGATCGCTGCAGAAAAAGCCCTGGCGGCAAAGCCTTCCAGAAAGGAGGAACGGTTTTACCGGGGCAAGCTGTTTGCCATGCACTATTTTTTCCGATATGAACTTCCCAGAATCCATGGATTGTCTGTGCGGCTCATGGATGGGGTTCATCTGACCCTGGATATGGATCCTGAATATCTAACCGATTATTGAGCTGCCGGATCATGTAATCGTTCAGTGCTTCCTGTACCGTCCTTGCGGCAAGGCCGGCACAGTGCAGGTCCTTTTCCGGTAATCTGCCGATGGTTTCCAGGACTGTTTCATCTGTAATATCTGTGAGTTCATCCGGATTTTTTCCCAGGGTCAGTTCAGCAGCAAAAGATCCGCTGATGGCACTGGAGGCGCATCCATTTGTGACATAGGAGGCGTGAGATACCCGGTCGTTCTTAAACTTTAAAAAGATTTCCATGGTATCGCCGCACTCCCCGGTAATACGCCCGTGGCCATCGGGATTTTCCATCCGGCCGCAAAACCTGGGGTTCTGCCACCGAAGAAATCCTTTTTCTCCAAGGGCCTGCCTGGCCTCTTCGAAAATTTCGTTCTGGAGGTTATCCAGAAATGCATCCAGTTTGTCCATGATCAGAACGCCTTGCCACAGCAGCTTCCTGGTCCTGCGCATCCAGCAGCCTGTCCGGGCGTTGAGCCGCAGCAGGCTGTATCTCCCAGTCCTGGTTTTCTCATTTTGGCCGGGCCGGACATGGCGGAATGGGCTGATATCTGTTTGCTCAGGTGCGTGCTTCCGCAGGCGGTGCACCTGGGCTCATCCCCGGTACCGGCGATGAGCAGTTCGCTGGTCCGGCCGCAGTCATTGCATATGAAATCGAATAAGGGCATGAGATCTATCCTTTAACAATCAGTATTTTTTCCATGTTGCTTTCTTTCCCTTTTTAGAGGTGAAACAGCCACTTGTTGATAGCGTCTCTGAAACTTATCAGCAAATAATATGCCAGTTTGGAATGAAAATGGAAACGTGTATGAATATCTATGATTAAAGACAGTTAACAATAGAGTTGTTTAACGGATAGTTTTCTTGTGGGATCCGGAATCGCAGGAATGCGACCTGTGAAGGCGCATGATGCGGTTTTTATTCATAAAAGAATCTGAGCTATGCGCCACCCCGGTGAAATTGGGGAAATGATCCTTAAAATGTATTATTTTTTGAGATGTGCGTCCAATTTCCGGAGAACTTCCGGCACATTTTTTCGGCCAAAACCAATGCGGAAAGCGTTCGATCCGTCATTGTAAAGGGTTCCCGGCAGCAGCAGGATGCCGGCTTTTTCCACAAGATCCGTGCAGAATTCCTGCACCCTTCCTTTCAGCAGAACGGGAAACGCAACCGATCCGGCTTTTGGCCGATACCACTGGAACAGATCAGCATGGCCGGAAAAAAACCTGTCCAGGTGATCAAGGTTGTGTTGAATGATCCGGATGTTGCGTTGGGCGATTTTGTCGGCGTTCTGTAATGCAATGGTGGCCAGAAACTCGCTTGGCGCACTGCTGCAGATGGTGGTGTAATCCTTGAATGCAGACATTTCATTGTAAATTCGGGTGTTGCGGGTAGCAATCCAGCCGATTCTCAGACCGGCAAGGCCGAAGGTTTTGGACATGACACCCAGAGACACGGCCCGGTCGTTGATATCGGCTGCAGCGGGCAGACGGTCAGACGGATCCAGTTCAAGGCCCCGGTACACTTCATCAGAAAAAAGGATAAAGCCGTGCTGTTCTGAAAGCGCAGAAAGTGCATGGAGGAATTCAGGGCCTGGCAGAAAACCAGTGGGGTTATGGGGAAAATTGACCACCACCACTTTTGTGCGGGGGGTCAGCAGGGTCCGGAACATGTCAATATCCAGTGCCCAGCTGCGGGCAGGATCACCCCGCCATTGGGAAACTTCAGCACCGATACTTTGGGCCACTTCAGCAAGAGACTGGTAACAGGGTCCGTGCACGATGACATGATCGCCCGCGTCCAGGGCCACATTCATGAAATTGAAGATCGCTTCCTCTGCCCCGGCATGCACAAGGACGTGATCGGCAGTGATGTTTTCGTACAATGCTGCAGCAGCCTGGCGCAGCGCCGGATCACCTGATGACTCTGTATAGCCGAGCCGGAGCGACAGGAAACGTTCCTGTGCACCGGGGCTGAGTGCGAGCAGGTCCTGAAGTTCCATGCTTTCGCAATCCGAGGTGCACAGCAGGAAAGGGGCGGAAAATTCATGTTGTGCAAAGTAGCGTTCAAGCCTGAACGGTGGCAGCTTCATGTGACAACTCCTTTAACCGGTGGTGTTTTCAGGCAAAAAATACCCGCAGGTTCATTTTGGTTGGTGGTGACAAAATTCGAGGTTGGTATAATCATGTCATTTACATGCGGGTATTCTTTTTTGTTTTGCCTGCAGGGCATCGGTGGTAATGGCGGTCCGGGTGGACACGCAGATTTCATCCAGCCGCCTGGAGCATCTGGATAACTTCCACCAGGCGGGACACCAGGTGATCATGGTACACTTTTCCTTCTTCGGCCGTGGCTTTGGACGGTTCGCCCGTGGTGCCGCCTGATTTTTCAGTGAGCTGCCGCATTTGTGCCGGGCTGGACGGCACATAGCACAGGGTGTCGCCGGCAAAAGACGGATCCACGCTGTACAGGCTGTTTTTGCTGTGGGGGTTGTCAACGGCACGGTCCATTTTCACCAGATCCGGGTACCGGTACATCATGTGGGAGCCTTCAATCTCTTCAGCATGTCCCACACTCCCCCAGCCCAGTTTCTTTGTGATGGTTTTGGACATATAGGCCGGGTCAAAGATCACCAGCTTCACCCCCAGCTCCCGTTTGGCTTTTTCCCCGGCGATCTGCATCCAGGTGATGTTGACGATGCGGTGGCCATTGATGAAAACAAAATTTTCAAACCCATGGTGGTGCAGGGACGACACCATGTCAAATGCGATCTCTGCCAGCAGTTCCGGCCGGATGGTGATGGTGCCGGGCAGCACCATGTGGTGGGGACTCCACCCGAACCACAGGGGCGGTGCCGCCAGTATGCCGGCGCTTTGGGCGGCATCTTCGGCCAGGGTCACGGCCACCATGGTGTCGGTGCCCACCGGCAGGTGGGGGCCGTGCTGTTCCGTGCTGCCGAATGGCAGTAAAATGGTGCGGCCGCAGGTTTCCATACGGTCTCTGATCTCTTCCCAGGTCAGGTCCTGGAGCCATATGCTGTCTGTCATGTCTGCCTCGCTTGTAACCTATCTGATCTGTTTTTGCCGATCACAAATTGACCATATGTTCCAGAAAATGGGTGTCAATTTCTCCGCTTTGAAACCGGTCGTCTGCCATCACTTTTTTGTAAAAATCTATGGTGGTGGCAATCCCGGTGATCTCAAATTCATCCAGGGCCCGCTTCATGCGGCGGACAGCCTGGAGACGGTCCGGTGCCCACACACACAGTTTGCCGATGAGGGAATCATAAAAAGGGGTGACCATGTACCTGTCATGAATATGGGTGTCCAGTCGGATGCCGGGACCGCCGGGGAAAATCACCGAGGTGATCTCCCCGGGAGAGGGCATAAAATTATCTTTGGGATCCGATGCATTGATGCGGCACTCCATGGCCCAGCCGTTCAGAAGGATATCTGCCTGGGCCAGGCCCAGTTCTTTTCCGGCGGCAATGTCGATCTGTTTTCTGACAATATCCATGCCGGTGATCAGTTCGGTCACCGGATGCTCCACCTGGACCCTTGCATTCACCTCCATGAAGTAAAAATTTTTGTCCTTGTCCAACAGAAACTCCATGGTGCCGGCACCGGTATATGCAAACGCTTTGGCAATGCGGATGGCTGTGCTGCCCAGCTGCTCTCTCAGGAAGTCATCCACAAAAAAAGAGGGGGCCTCTTCGATGAGTTTCTGGTACCGCATCTGGATACTGCATTCCCGTTCTCCGAGATGGACATAATTGCCGAAATGATCCCCCAGGATCTGGATCTCGATATGCCGGGGCTTTTCAATATATTTTTCAAGGTAGAGGGCCGGGTTGCCGAATGCGGCCCCGGCTTCGGCAGATGCCACGGAAAAAGCGGCCAGCAGGTCCTGCCGGTTCCTGGCGATGCGCATGCCCCGTCCGCCCCCGCCGCCGGAAGCCTTGAGGATCACCGGGTATCCCACCTGGTCTGCTGCATCACAGGCCGCCTCCGGGGCTGCGATTACATCCTCACTGCCTGGAATGACCGGAATACCCATATTAATAAGGATCTGCCGGGCTGCTGATTTGTCACCTGCCCTGGCTATTGTCCGGCTGGACGGGCCGATAAAGATGATCCCATTGTCATGACAGGCCTGGGCAAAGGAGGCACTTTCAGACAGAAATCCATATCCCGGGTGAACAGCATCTGCACCGGTATCCAGGGCCGCTGCAATGACGGCATCCTGGTTCAGGTAGCTTTTCCGGCTCAACGCCGGCCCGATATGCACTGCCTCATCCGCCTGTTTGACAGAAAGGCTGTCCATGTCTGCATCGGAATACACGGCAACGGTACTGATTCCCATCTCCCTGCAGGTCCGGATGACCCGGAGGGCGATTTCCCCTCTGTTGGCAATGAGAATTTTTTTGAATGTCATATTATTTCCTTTGTCTGCCCCCTGGCCATGCATCCAGCATGGACACGTGTTTGCATGCTATTTCACCTCAATTTCCATCAAAGCCTGGTTCTTCATGACCGGTTCCTCGTTTTCCACCAGGATTTTTTTCACCACGCCCGCCTTGCCGCACCGGATTTCCGTAAAAATCTTCATGGATTCAATCATGCAGACAATGTCTTCGGGTGTGACAGACTGCCCGGTTTTCACCAGCGGGGGCGCATCCGGTGCAGATGAGCGGTAAAAAGTGCCCATGACCGGTGAGGTGACAGTGTGAATGGTGTTGTCCATGATTTTATCTCCCTTTTTTGTTTTTATAGGTCAATGTTGCATGCCGCATAGAAATTTATAAAAATACTTGACATATATTTTGAATCTATGTCAAGTATATTTTTACTGGTCACAACATTTATTGTAATGCTAAAAAAAAGCATCGTATATGGGAAACCCGTTAAAAGTGCAAAGAATTCCCAAACAGCCCCTGGCTGTAAAAGCCTATGAAACCCTGGTGAAAAAGATCATCTGCCTGGAATACCAGCCCAGCCAGCACCTGGAGGAAAACCAGCTGGTGGAGGACCTGGGCATAGGGCGGACCCCTATCCGGGAGGCCCTGGTGCGGCTTCACGGCGAAAAAATGGTGGAATCCCATCCCAAAAAAGGGGTTATCGTCCGGCCCATCACCCTGCAGAACACCAAGGCCATGTTTGAAAGCATGAAACTGATCGAACTGGGGATTGTGGATATTGCCGTGGACAAGGACTGCTCTGTTTTTCTGGAAAAAATGAAAACAGCCAACCTCTGGGCACAAAAAGCCATCATGGCCAATGATGTTTTTGACCTGGTGGAGGCAAACCATGAATTTCACATGCATTTTGCCAGGTGTTCCCAGAATGAGTTTCTTATCCGGGCGGCAAAGGACATCAGAAGTGAGGCCAAACGGCTGTCTTATCTGTCCTATGACAATATCATCGATCCCAAAAGGCCATTGAAAACCCATTACCAGTCGGTATTTCATGAACATGACCAGATCATAAAAAGCCTGGCAAAAAAAAATGCCGGGCGGGCAAAGCAGCTGATTACAGAACATATACTGACGTTCAGGGAAAGAATTATTGTGTTTATGACCTCCTGACAGGATGTTCCATGCGTGAAAACGCTGACATATTGGTTTACTACCCCCAAAAAAGGAGAGAAAGATGAAAAAATTAACAGTCATTTTAACCGGTCTTATGTTTTTTCTGATCCTGGCAGGCACAGGCCTGGCCCAGACCAAGTGGGACCTTCACCTGAACTACCCTGCCGGTAATTTTCATTCCCAGGGTGCCCAGCGCTTTGCCGATGCCGTGGCCGAGGCCACCAACGGTGAGTTGAACATTGTGCTGCATGCCGGGGCTTCGCTGGGGTTCAAGGGACCGGAACTGCTGCGGTCCGTGGCCGAAGGCCAGCTGGCCATTGCAGAGATCCCCACCGGCATGGTGGAAGGCGATGCCCCGGTACTGGCTTTGACAGCCCAGCCGTTCATCTCCACCAACGGCTTTGAACAGCGCCTGCTGTACCAGCTGTCCAAACCGGTATATGCCAAACACCTCAAACGGTTCAACCAGATCACCCTGTATACCTCTGTATGGCCCTTCTCCGGTATCTATACCCAGCGGCCCATCACCTCTGCCGAAGATCTCAAGGGGCTGAAAATGCGGGTATATGACGGCACCGGCCTGGCCTTTGGCAACGCCACCGGCATTGCCGCCAGAAAAATGCCCTTTTCCGAGGTATACCCTGCCATGAAAGCCGGGCTCCTGGACTCCATGTACACATCCTCACCGTCCGGGGTGGATGCCAATGCCTGGGAAGTGCTCAAATACTTTACCCCCATCAACATTGTGGGGCCGGTGAACATGATCAATGTGAACCTGGATGCCTGGAACAAACTGGACAAGGATACCCAGAACATTGTGCTGGAGATCGCCGCTGAAATGGAGGATGAGATGTGGAATCTGGCCGGCGACATGGACCGTAAAAGCCGGGCAACCCTGGTGGAAAACGGTATGATCATCAATCCGGTGGGTTCAAAATTCCGTGCCGAACTCAATGCCATTGGTGAAGCATTGAGAGCGGAATGGGCAAAGAAAGCCGGCGAAGATGCCCAGGCTATTCTGGCCCAGTATTACAAAATTACCGGCAGGTAGAAAACAGTATAGTATATTAAGGTTCCAGGCATGGTCCTGTCGACAATTGGCAAAACGATTGATAAAACAACAGCATATCCATGCCTGGACCGGCACTTCCCACAATTTTTGGAGATACAATGAATACCCTTGTAAAATGGTCGGACCGGCTGAGTGATATTACAGCCGGCGTGTCAGCCGTGCTGCTGGGATTGATGACCGTGCTGATTCTGGTGGAGATCACCCTCTGGAACCTGTTTGAAAAAACCACATTGATAGCGGACGAATACAGTGCCTACGGTCTGGCAGCCATTATTTTCCTGGGAGCGGGTTACTGCCTCAAGGAAAAAGGGCACATCCGGATAACCCTGATCCTGGGATTTTTACCGGACACGGCCGCCCGGGTCATCACCTGTGCCGCCACCTTTGTGACCACGGTTTTCATGGGATATCTGTGGTGGTATCTGTTTAAAATGGTGGGCTCCGCCATGCGGTATGACTCCACCTCCGGTACCCTCACCAACACCCCGCTGTGGATTCCCCAGGCTGTCATGCTGGCAGGGGCGGCCATGTTCTTCATCCAGCTGGCCGCCACCACCGTTAAAACATGGCAGGCTATCCGGACCAAAGAGGAGGTGGTGTAATGGAAGCTGACCTTTTTTTGATGTCCGTGGTGGTGTTCGGATCCCTGTTTCTGCTGCTGGCGGCCGGCGTATGGGTAGGATTTGCCCTGTTTATTGTGGGATTCATCGGGATGACCTTTTTTTCCTCTTTGCCGGCAGGCAACAACATGGCTTCCTCTGTGTGGGCCACCATTGAGAAATGGGAATATGTGGCCCTGCCCCTGTTTATTCTCATGGGGGAGATCCTGTACCGGTCCGGGATATCAGAGCGGCTGTTCCGGGCACTGGTGCCCTGGCTCTACCGGCTGCCCGGCGGACTGCTCCTCATGAATATCGTATCCTGCACCCTGTTTGCCGCCGTTTCCGGATCCAGCGCCGCCACCACGGCCACGGTGGGGCGTATCACCCTGGCGGAGTTTGACAAGCTCGGGTATGACAGAAGCCTGTCCATGGGATCCCTGGCAGGGGCCGGCACCCTGGGGTTTCTTATCCCGCCCTCCCTGATCATGATCATCTATGCCATTCTGGCTGAGGTGTCCATCGGGAAAATGTTCATGGCCGGTATTCTGCCGGGGCTGCTGCTGGCCGGGGTATATTCCGTCTATATTATTTACCGGGGTATCCGGAATCCGGAAATTGCACCCCGGTCACAGGCATCCTATTCCTGGGCAGACCGGTTTGTGGGACTCAAGGACCTGGCCCCCACGTTTATTCTGATCCTGATGGTGCTGGGCAGTATTTACGGGGGATATGCCACGCCCACGGAAGCTGCCGCATTAGGGGTGTTCGGGGCCTTTGTCTTTGCCGCGATCAATCGGCAGATGAATGCAAAGGTTTTGTTTGACTGCCTCAAAGGCGCGGTGAAAACCAATGCCATGATCATGCTCATTGTGGTGGGGGCCGGGTTTTTATCCCGGGTCATGGGCTTTTTAGGTATACCGGCCGCCATTACCCAGGCCATCACCCAGATGGATCTGTCCCCTTACATGCTCATGATTCTGCTGGGGGGCGTGTACATCCTGCTGGGGTGCCTTCTGGACGGGTTTTCCATTGTGGTGATGACCCTGCCCATTGCCCTGCCCATGGTCACGGCTGCCGGATTTGATCCCATCTGGTTCGGCATCTATCTTATCCTCATGGTGGAGGTGAGCCAGATCACACCCCCTGTGGGGTTCAACCTGTTTGTGATCCAGGGGCTCACCGGAGAACCCATCATGAAAATAGCCAGGTATGCGCTGCCGTTTTTCTTTCTTATGCTCCTGACCACGGCCATTTTAACGGTGTTCCCGGATATCGCCCTGTATCTGCCCAACCTGATGAAAGCCAATTAAAATTTTTAAGGTAAGGAACCATGAAACACATCGATTTGAACTGTGATATGGGAGAAAGCTTTGGGGCCTATACCATCGGTATGGACCCGGAAGTCATGGACCATATTACCTCGGCCAATATTGCCTGCGGGTTTCATGCCGGAGATCCTCTGGTCATGGATAAGACCGTGAAACTGGCAAAGGAAAAAAAAGTGGGTGTCGGGGCCCACCCGGGATATCCGGACCTGTTGGGATTCGGCCGGCGGCACATGGCCTGTTCGGAAACCGAGATCCGGCAGTATGTGATTTACCAGGTGGGGGCCCTCCGGGGGTTCTGCCGCGCCCACGGCGCAAACATGCAGCATGTCAAGCCCCATGGGGCCATGTACCTGGATGCGGTGGAAAATGATACCGTTGCCCGAGGTATTGCCCACGGGATACTGGCCATTGACCCGGATCTGTTGTTTGTGGCCCTGGCAGGGAAAAAAGGGGAGCCCATGCGGCGCATGGGGGCGGAACTGGGACTCAAAGTGGCATATGAGGCCTTTCCGGACCGGGCCTATACGCCCGAAGGGACACTGGTGTCCAGAAAACAGCCCGGAGCGGTAATTTCTGATCCAGATACTGTGGCACAGCGGGCCCTGGACATGGCCCATGGATATGTGACTGCTGTGGACGGCACCCGCATCGACCTGGAGGTGCATTCGCTTTGTGTGCACGGTGACAACCCGGCTGCAGTGGCTTTGGTGAAAACGATTCGCAGCACCCTTGAAGACAACGGCATCCAGGTGGTGCCCATGGGAGACAGGTAACGGTATGACCTCTCAGGTGTATGAAAAACCGGTCTGCCGCCTGGCCGGAGACAGGGGATTCCTGGTGGAATTCGGTGACGGGATCGATCCCGGGGTAAATGCCAAAGTGCGGGCCATGGCCGGGGTTCTGGAAAAAGAAAAACCGGAAGGGATACTGGAAGTGATACCCACCTACCGGTCCCTTTTGTTCATTTATGACCCGGAACAGACCGATCCGGACAGGTTGTCTCTGCTTGTTGAAACGCTTGAAACAAGCCGGACGGCCGTGGAAGCGGATACATTCAAAACCGTTGAAATCCCGGTGTGCTATGGCGGAGACTTCGGTCCGGATATCGGCAATGTCCAGAAGAGCTCCGGTCTGACCCAGGAGCAGGTGGTCCAGGTGCATGCGGCCCCGGAATACCTGATCTACATGGTGGGGTTTACACCGGGGTTTGCGTTTTTAGGGGGACTGGATGAAAGGCTGAACACCTTCCGGCTGGAGACCCCGCGCATGCATGTGCCAAAGGGCTCTGTGGGCATTGCCAACAACCAGACCGGCATGTACCCCATTGCCAGCCCGGGGGGGTGGCAGATCATCGGCAGAACTCCGCTGACCCTTTTCGCACCCGAAAAAAAAGATCCTTTTCTTTACCGGGCAGGGGATAAGATAAAATTTGTACCCATATCAGCATCTGAATATAACCGGCTGGCCCAAAAGGAGAACCTCTGATGAACGCGTTTGAAGTGCTTGCCCCCGGCGGATTTACCACGGTGCAGGACAAGGGCAGGTTCGGGTTCCAGCAGATGGGGGTACCTGTCTGCGGGGTTCTGGACACCTTTTCCTGTAACACTGCCAACCTGCTGGTGGGCAACGACATCAACCGGGCTGTGCTGGAAATCACGATCATGGGACCGTCCCTCAAATTTCTCTCATGCATGGACATTGCCGTCACCGGGGCGAAAATGGAGATGACCCTGAACAACCGGCCCACGGAGCAATGGCGCTCCATCCGGGTGAAGCCCGGTGACGTGCTGACCATTTCCCAGGTCCAGGCCGGGTGCCGGGCCTGCCTGGCCGTCACCGGCGGCATTAAGGTTCCCCCTGTCATGGGATCCTGCTCCACTTATGCGGGCGGCGGTTTCGGCGGGTTCATGGGCAGGTCCCTGCAGGCCGGCGATATTCTGGATGCCCATAAATCCCCCCTGCTGACCCGGGACCGGGTGGTGCCCGAAGAACTGATTCCGGACTATCCGTCCCATGTGCTGCTGCGCGCAGTTCCCGGGCCCCAGGATGACTTTTTTGACCAGGGCGCCGCCACCCTGTTCACCTCCCAATATATGGTCACCCCCAAAGCAGACCGCATGGGATACCGGCTGCAGGGAGAAAAAATTTCCATCAAACCGGGCATGCCCAAAAGTATTGTATCAGAACCCTCCATGCCCGGCGGCATCCAGATCCCGGCGGATGAACAGCCCATCATCCTGCTGGTGGAGCAGACCGTGGGCGGGTATGCCAAAATCGCCACCGTGATCTCCACAGATATTCCAAAGGTGGCCCAGGCCACCCCCGGGGACACCATTTCCTTTGAAAGAATAGATCTGAAAACCGCCCACCAGATCTTTCATGATGAAAAGAAGAAACTGACACAGATCCTGGCACGGATGCAGCGCCAATAAACCCGGTCATCCATATGATTCGGCCTGGATGAAAAGATCATTACAAAATATATGATCTGATTTTCTCCTTTCTGCCATCTGTTATGGGATATCTTCTGACAGGGTTTTTGATAACGCGGCCGTCTGAAAA
>DATFKQ010000162.1:0-5154 GCA_035268565.1 Desulfotignum sp.
CCACCGGCATGATCACCCGGTATGCCGAACCCCGGGGCGAATCAGTACGGGTGGACAGCGGCGTGAAAACGGGCAGCAAGGTCGGGGTCCACTATGATTCCATGCTGGCCAAAGTCATCTGCCACGGCAAAGACAGAGAAGCTGCCCGCACCAGCCTCATCCAGGCACTTAACGGATATCACATCGAAGGGGTTGTTACCAACATCGATTTTGTCAACAGTGTACTGTGTCAGCCGGCATTTGCCGCAGGCGAAATCAATACAGGGTTCATTGACCGCTTATACCACGGCCACATCCCCCTGTCCCCCCCGGATGAACGCAACCTGAAACTGTCGGCTCTGGCCGCGGCCCTGATCTACCATGTGCGTACCATCCTGGTGCGGGAATCGGTAAAGCCCCTGGTGTCCCGCATCGGCGGGGGAAAAGGCACGGCCGGGATCCACCAGTATGTCGTCAGATCACAAGGGGATGTGTATGACGTGCAATTGGAGAAGGGTCCTGAAAAACAGATGTGGACCATCCAGGTGAACCAGGAGAAGATGACGGTAAACACCCCTGATTTTGAATTTTACCGCCGCCGTCTCAGACTGAAAATAAATGGGCAGTTTCATCGGTTTCGCCTGCGCACTGACCAGTCTTTTTTCTGGATCGCCTTTTGCGGCCTCACCCGGCGGTACGAGGTTTACTGCCCCAAAGAATGGGATTTGATCTCTCACATGCCTGAAAGGCTGGAAAAACCGCCCTCCAATGAGCTGCAATGCCCCATGCCCGGACTGGTGGTGGCAGTGCCTGTGAAAAAAGGCGACAGCGTCAGCCGGGGCCAGAATCTGGTTACCCTGGAGTCCATGAAAATGGAAAGCAGCGTGGCTTCACCCGTGGATGGCATAATCGCTGCGGTGCTGGTGACGACAGGGCATGCGGTTGAGGCAGGAGACATTCTGATCCGATTTGCAGCCGGTCCGGCATCCAATGGCGGACCGGAAAAATAAACCACGCCGGAAAGGCGGTCACACAGTATCACGGGAGACTTTGTAACATGAACCCTGTCCGGTACGTGACATTTCTGCTCCTGTTCTGTTGCCTGTGCGCCTGTTTTTCCTGCAACGCCCCACCCCGGACCGATCTTGTTCCGGACAACACCAGCGGCGTAACAGCAGATGAAATCCGGATAGGCTCCTCTCTGGCACTGAAAGGACATGCCGGATACCTGGGCACCCAGATGCTCCAGGGCGCCATGTCTTATATCCATCACATCAACAGCCAGGGGGGCCTTCATGGCCGGAAGATCCGTCTGATTGCCCTGGATGACGGATATGATCCCACCCGGTGCCTGTACAATACCCAGAAACTGATCCTGGAAGAGCAGGTATTTGCCCTGTTCTGCTATGTGGGCACCCCCACCACCGTCCGGATCATTCCCCTGATAAAAGAAGCGAAGATTCCTCTGGTGGGCATGTTTACCGGTGCAAACCGGTTGAGATCACCGGTCAACCCCTTTTTGATCAACATCCGTGCATCCTATTATCAGGAAACCCAGGCAGCGGTGGATTACATGGTCCAGATCAAAGGACTTGAGCGGGTGGCGGTATTTTACCAGTATGATGAATACGGGTTTGACGGATTGCGTGGTACGGAACTCGCCCTGAAAAAATACGGCCTGATACCGGTGGCCAAGGGGACCTATGTCCGGGGAACCCTTGACGTGGAGGCCGGACTCGAAACCATCATGGCATCCCGGGCCCAGGCCGTGGTCATGATCGGCACCTATGATCCCTGTGCCAAATTCATCATTCTGGCCAGACGTACCGGCTTTTCTCCGCTGTTCCACAATGTTTCCTTTGTCGGCTCAAAAGAGCTGGCCCGGCGGCTGGGTCATGAAGGAGAGGGCGTGATTGTCTCCCAGGTGGTGCCGCCGCCCACCCTGGACACAAAAAATCCGCCGCTGCCGGGTGTTGCAGAATACTGCCGCCTGCTGGCATTGCATTATCCTGAAACCCGGCCCAGTTTTGTCGGTCTTGAAGGTTATCTGAATGCCAGCATACTATGTGAAGGGCTCAACCGGGCCGGCAGGAATCTCACACGGAAACAGTTTCTCCAGGCCATTGCATCCATTGACGATTACGATCCGGGAATCCGGAATCCGGTGTCTTTCGGTACCCGGGAGTACCAGGGGCTCAACCATGTGTATCTGACCGTGATCAAAGACGGCGACCTGGTGCTGATCAAATGAATTTTTTTAACCACTTGACATTGAAAAACAAAATCTTTTTCACATGCCTTGGATTTGTTCTCCTGGTCAGTGTACTCATTGCCCTGTTCACAAGGGCGCTTTTGATTTCCAGCCTGACCAGCGGGTTGAAAGACAGAGGGGTGGGCATTGCCCAGAGTATCGCTGACAGCGCCAGGGTATTTATCCTGACAGAAAACCGGATTGAGCTCACCGCCATCGCCTATGATGCCCGTCTGGGAAACCGAAAGGATTTTGTCAGCTACCTGGTCATTTCCGACAAAGACAAACAGATACTGGGCCACACCTTTACCACGGGGTTTTTCCCCGGTATCAGAGAGGTGATCCAGCAGCGAAACCCCGACATCCTGTTCATCGATTCTCTGGACCAGCATGGGTATTCTGTGTTTCATGTCAGCGTACCGGTAAAAGAAGGAATATATACCATCGGTGCGGTCCATGTCGGTCTGGACAAAAAACATATTGAAAACCTGATTGCCAAACTGCGGCTGATTTTTTTGAGCTTTCTGTCCGTGATCACCGTTATTTTCTTTTTTTTAAGCCACAGACTGGCACTCCACATCACCAAGCCCATCTCCTCGCTGATCCGATATACCGATCAGATCACCAAAGGGGACTTCAATATTCTGCCGGATAAGGGGTCGGCCCGGCTACTGACACTTGGATCTCCTGAAAAAGAGGATGATATCGCCAGGTTAACCGATTCGTTCATCAAAATGACCTGTCAGCTCAAAGAGTCCACAGACAGGCTCAAAGAGTCCCAGAAAAAATACCGCTCCCTTTTCAGGAGCGGCCCCAACCCCATTTTTGTGGTGGAAAAGGCCTCCTTTAAGATCCTGGATGCCAACCCCAATGCCATAGAGCTTTTCGGATATGAGCTTCAGGAGCTTATCGGGATGAAACTGTTCGATCTTGCCAAACGCGGCCAGGATCATTTTTCCACAGACCCGGAAAGGGCTCAGGCCATGATCGGAAGCTCCAAAGCGGCGTTCTGCAAAAAAGACGGCACCGGCGTTTTTGTCAATATCCATACCAGTCCCTCAAAATACCGGGATGAAGATGTGATCATCGTGGGAACCACCGACATATCCGAACTGGTGGAAAAAGATTCCCAGCTGATTCAGGCCAGCAAAATGGCTAACCTGGAAAAGATGTCCGCCGGGATTGCCCATGAAATCAGCCAGCCCCTGAACGCAATCAAAATGGGCAGTGAATACCTGTGCATGATGCAGGAAAAAAACCGGGCTGTGGACCAGGATGACCTGTACATGGTACTCACCCAGATCAGTACCCAGGTCACCCGGGCCGCGGAAATCGTGGGCCGGTTGAAAACATTTTCCAGAAAAACCGGATTTACAAGTGAAATTATCAGCATCAACGACTGCATTCACGCTGTCAACAAAATTATCGGCCGCCAGATAACACTCCAGAATATCGCACTGGTACTTGATCTGGACACCTGTCTTCCCAGGGTGCTGGCGCACCAGAACCGGATCGAACAGGTGATTTTCAACCTGGTGACCAATGCCAGGGATGCTGTCAATGAAAAAATTGAAACCATGACAGATGATCAAAAAGGACATATCCTGATTCACACTTTTTCAGACCACAGCAATGCCGTCCTGGAAATTACCGACAATGGCATTGGTATTGCCCCGGAACGGATGAACAGTATTTTCGAATCCTTTTATACGACCAAGGAGATGGGAGAAGGCCTTGGACTGGGTTTGCCCATCATCCAGGGAATCGTCAAAGACTATAAGGGCACCATTTCGGTGAAAAGCACACCCGGGAAAGGCACCTGCTTTCAGATTATCTTTCCGGCACACCACAAAGGAGCGGAGAATGAAAATAATTGTTATAGATGATGAAAAACCGACCCTGTCCATGTTCAAGCTCTTTTTGACCGCATATGGTTATGATGTTCACATTGCTGAAGATGGAGAAACCGGCCTTTCCCTGTGCCAAAAAGTGCAGCCGGACATGGTGTTCACCGACATCAAAATGCCCGGCATGGACGGGCTTGAGGTCCTGGCCCGGATCCGGAAGATGGACCTGTCTCCGGAGGTAGTGGTCATCACCGGGCACGGAGACATGGAAAAAGCCCTTCGGGCACTGGATCTCGGGGCTTCGGATTTCATCAACAAACCTGTGGAAAGGGATGCCCTGAATGCCGCCCTCTGCCGTGCGGAAAAACGCCGGCAGATGCCTGGACAACCTGCCTTTGACATGAAGGTTTCCCATCCCCCTTCCGGCGGTATCCTGGAACTGACGCTGAGCGGAAGATTGTCCGCTCCGTCCGTATCCCGTTGGCGATCTTCTCTGGACACACCAACACTTCAGGGCATTTCAAAGGTGGTATTGACCTTTGAAGACAGTTTTTCCATTGACAGTTCCGGGATCTCCCTGCTGATGGAAAAGCTGCGGCCCATTGAAAAATCGGGAATTGCCATTGTGTTCAATGCGCTTCCTTATAATTATATAAAAATATTTCAAATGGCCGGCATGGATAAAATGGCCGCTATTTTTCCAGAACCGTCACCAGTGTGACAAAAAAGGGTTCCAGACATGGTGCAAGGCTTCACACCCCCCCATATGCCGGATCCGGTCATCCGGAAGCGCCTTTTCGATCTGCTGGAAGCCCACGAACCGGTACAGAACATCCTGATCACGGGACAGGCGGCCCAGGGAAAAACTACGCTGGCTGCATCGTTTTTGCGCCAGGCCTCCTGTCCGGTGATGTGGTTTTCCCTGTCCGCCCAGGACAATGCCCCTGCAAAACTGTTTGACCGACTCTTCCGGTCCATGGGCCAATGGATGGAAAAAACACAGTCAGATGCCGGCATCGCTTTTTCACACGGTTTTTTGGGTATCGACAAAGGGATTGATCGACATCTTGAATCGCT
>DATFKQ010000163.1:0-59496 GCA_035268565.1 Desulfotignum sp.
ACTTTGGTGCATTCCCCGCAGGAGGTACACTTGGATATATCAACAAACCGCGGTTTTTCTTTTATTCTGGCCGTGAAATTTCCCTGTTCACCATCCAATTCCAGAAGTTCGGTATTTGTCAACAACTCTATGTTCAGATGCCGGCCGACCTCGACCAGTTTGGGTGAGATCACTCACATGGTACAGTCATTGGTCGGAAATGTCTTGTCCAGCCGGGCCATCATACCGCCGATGGCGTATGATTTTTCAACCAGATAGACATAATAGCCTGAATTGGCCAGGTCAATGGCGGACTGCATACCTGCAATCCCGCCGCCAAGGACCATGACAGACCCTACAGGGCCGCTGTTTGGTGTCACCTTCTGCGTCATTATCAAAACCTCCTAACCGTTTATTATCGCCCAAGGGCGGTAAGCTGTGTTGTCTGATGTTTTCAGTTTTTTTTGTCGCCTGGACTGCAGGTGACAAAAAAAAGCCCGGAAAAAAGGACATCACGCCATTAAATTTCTCCCGCTCTTAAGTAAAAAAAAGGCCTTTTTTTGTCAACAATTATTTAATTTACACCTGGTTATCACTTTTTAAATCCCGGGGTCCGGGGTTAAAAAACATATCCAGTGCCATATCCAATACTTTAGAAACCCTGGCCTTCGGTTTTATTCCCACAAAAAAAACACAGCTCATCCGACAATATCCAGGTGGCGGCTGCAATACCATACCAGCACCAGCACAGGCAGACCCATGAGCGTGGTCAATAAAAAAAAGGCCGGATATCCCAGAGCATCAACCATGGTACCGGAATACCCGCCGAACACTTTGGGTACCAGGGTCATCAAAGAACTGAATACCGCATACTGCACCGCTGTAAACCGGATGCTGGTCAAACTGGACAAAAAAGCCACAAACGCGGCAGAGGCAAGTCCTGCAGCCAGATTATCCGCAGCGATCACCACATACAAAAAAAACAGATTATGCCCGGCAAATGCCAGGACCATGAACAAAAGGTTGGTGGCAGCTGCCAGCAGGGCCCCGAGAAACAGAATGCGTATCACCCCGTAGCGGATGGAGAGAATCCCCCCGGCAAAGCCGCCGGCAAGGGTCATGAAAAGCCCGAATGTTTTCACCACGCTGGCAATCTGGGTTTTGGAAAATCCCAGATCCTGATAAAACACATTGGATATGACCCCCAGAACAATGTCGGATATCCGGTACAGACCGATGAGTGCCAGGATCAACCAGGCAAGAGAAAGCCTGTATCTGCTGAAAAAATCCTTTACCGGGGCCACGTAGCTTGCAGCCACCATTTTTTCGTTCACAAGCCGGGCTGCCATACTGATTCTGCCCACCAGGGCTGCTGCCCCAAGCCCTGTTCCCAGCCGGAAGCATTCCACCAGAAAGCCTGCCAGGGTCGGGTTTTTCAGCCACTGGCCCAGCTGCGCTTTCACCTCCAGGGTGAAACGGCCGGCAAAATAAAAGGTTGTGACAAAAGCAGCCACTGCCAGACCAAAGAGGGCCAGGCCGGTAAGATAATCCCTTGAACTGTATGCATCTGCCGGATTATAATCTGATTGCGGTTCGTCTATGACCAGGGCTGTGATTATGCCCACCAGCATCAGTCCGGCCATGATGCAGTAGGTGGTCTGCCAGGCTTCGAACCGGTAACTATCCTTTGCCGATCCAAACCACTCCGCCAGAATCAATGCACCTGCCCCTGCCACCAGCATCCCGATGCGGTATCCCCCGATATAGGCTGAGGCCATCATGGCCTGGAGATCAACCGGTGCAGATTCGATGCGGTAAGCATCAATGACAATATCCTGGGTTGCCGATGAAAACCCCAGTAAAACCGCTGCCATGGCCATGAAAACCAGGGGGTGGTACCCGGATCCCGGATCTGTGAACGCCATCCACAAGACAGCCCCCACAATGCCGGCCTGGGCTGTCAGAATCCAGCTTCTCCGTCTCCCCAGTCTTCGGGTGAGCCAGGGAATGGGCACCTGGTCCACCAGCGGGGCCCAGACAAACTTGAATGAATACCCAAGCGCTGCCCAGGAAAAAAAGGTCACTGCAGACCGCTGCACCCCGGCTTCCCTGAGCCACAGCGAAAGGGAGGAAAAAATCAGCAGAATGGGCAGGCCGGCGCAAAATCCGAAAAACAGCATGGTAATAACCCGGGGGTGGAAAAAGGCGTGCATGGCTTTACGCCATCTTTTTTCGATATGGTTCTTTTCTGCAAAAGAACCCGGCTGTTCAGAGAATGATTTCAAAATCGCAGGAAACACCGTAACATTGGAGGGTACTGTTCTGGGAAGTCAAATAATGTCTGCAGTTGTGCACAATAGCATCCATTTCCCGGTCGGTCCGGTCCTGATTCAGATGGATAAGTCCCAGCTGCCCCACTCCGGCTTTCACAGCCAGATCCAGGGCCTGGGGAACTGATGAGTGGCCCCAGCCTTGGCGGAACTGGTATTCTTCCTGGGTATATTCTGCATCATGAAACAAGATATCTGCCTGTTCGGCAAACCGTTTGTATCCGTCAAATCCCTGCCCCTGGGGATGGGAAAACCCCAGTTCATTGTCGGTGAGAAAAACAAAGGTTTTACCATCTTCTGTGAATTTATACCCGAGACTGCCCTGGGAGTGGCTGGTGAAAATGCTATCGATTTCCACAGAACCGATAGCAAACCGGTTGTTCAATGATGTATCAAAACGAATATCTGCTTTCAGGTCCTTGAGGCGGACAGGAAAAAAAGGCGGGCACAACACCCGGTTCAACACGTCTTTTGTGGAAAATCCTGCAAATTTTCTATCCTGAACAACCAAACGGTTGCAGCTGTATAGCAGGGGCCTGAAAAACGGTATGCCGGTGATATGGTCCCAGTGACAGTGGGTGAGCAGCATATAATACTTTTTTTTTTGCTGTTCCAGCAGAACATTTCCCAGCCTGCGGATCCCGGTGCCGGCATCAATGATAATCGTCTCCCCGGATCCGGCGGTTATTTCAAGGGAGGTGGTATCCCCGCCGTAAACAACATACTGCCGGCCTGATACCGGTATGGATCCTCTGGAACCCCAGCATTTAATAATCATAATTCTCCTGTATCACAACCACCCGGAAACATCCAGTCGTCAAAATCCATACCTCAGGGCAATCCCATAAAAACCGATACTGTCCGGTTACCGAATAATTTATATACCATGGTATGAATCAATTGATAAATCAATATTTTTTTCGTATCATTCGTTGACAACCATTTGGTTTTTGCCTAAGGAAAGATGCAGGCAGACCAGGATATTTTTATAAAAACCCAGGATAAAAGGGATTTAGACATATGGCACAAGTGATTGCTGACCGCAGGGATGTGGATTTTGTACTCCATGAACAGATAGGACAGGTGGACCATGACAGTTTTGCTGAATTCAACAAGAAAACCATTGACCTGATTATCTCGGAAGCCAGAAACCTGGCCATAAAAGAGATCCTGCCCACCTTTAAGGAAGGGGATGAACAGGGATGCACTTTGGAAAACGGCAAGGTGCGGGTGCCTGAATCCTTTAAACGGGCCTGGCGGCTGTTATGTGAAGGAGAATGGCTGGCCATGTGTGATGATCCTGCTGCAGGCGGTCAGGGCATGCCCAGAACCGTGGGAAGTGCGGCCCTGGAATATATGGTGGGAGCCAATTCCGCTTTTATGCTGTATTACGGCATGACCCACGGGGCAGCCAAACTGGTGGAAGCCTTTGGAGATGATACCCAGAAACGCCTGTATATGAAAAAAATGTTTTCCGGCGAATGGGGAGGCACCATGCTGCTCACCGAGCCTGAAGCAGGATCTGATGTAGGGGCTTTGACCACCACGGCACAAAAAAATGCAGACGGCACTTACTCTCTTTCCGGATCCAAAATTTTTATTTCAGCCGGTGAACACGACCTGTGTGACAATATTATCCACCCGGTACTTGCCAGAATCCCGGGGGCCCCTGCCGGCACCAGAGGCATTTCTCTGTTCCTGGTTCCCAAATTTCTGGTGAATGAAGACGGCTCTTTAGGGGATTTTAACAACGTGGTATGTACCGGCCTGGAAAAGAAAATGGGTATCCACGGCAATGCCACTGCCTCCTTGTCTTTAGGGGACAAAGGCCCGTGCATCGGCACCCTGCTGGGAGAAGAAAACAAGGGCATGCCCGCCATGTTCCAGATGATGAACGAGGCCCGGGCCTTTGTGGGTCTCCAGGGATTTGCCGTGGCATCTGCCTCCTACATGTATGCCCTGGACTATGCCAGAACCAGGATCCAGGGCAGACACCTGGCAGCGGGAAAAGATGCCGGCGCCAAAAGCGTACCCATTATTCAGCACCCGGATGTCAAACGCCAGCTGCTCAACATGAAAGCCTATACAGAAGGCATGCGGTCTTTAATCTATTATTATGCCTGGTGCAATGATGTGATCCACACCACAGATGACAAAAATCTTAAAGCAGATACGGCCGCCATGGTGGAAGTGCTCACCCCGGTGGTCAAGGGCTATATCACGGACAAGGCCCTGGAGGTGTGTTCCCACGGGATCCAGGTATACGGCGGGTACGGATATATCAGTGAATACCCGGTGGAACAGCTCATGCGTGATGCACGGATTTTCATGATCTATGAAGGCACCAACGGGATCCAGGCCATGGATCTTCTGGGCAGAAAACTGTCCATGCACCAGGGCAGGGCCTTTGCGTATTTTATCAGCTGCATGAAAAAAACCATAGAAACGTTTTCCAATGTTTCGGGGGTGGAAGAGTTGTGTGCCAGCGTATCCCATGCTGTGGAGCGCCTGGAAAAACTGGCCCAGGTCATAGGGGACCGTTCCAGATCAGACCAGGTATTGAATGCCTATGCTTTTGCCCATCCGTTTTTGGAAGTAACCGGTGATGTCTGCTTTGCCTGGATGCATCTGTGGCGGGCCGGCATCGCCGCACCCAAACTCGCCAAAAAAGCCGGCAGCCTGGACAGGGATGCTGTGGCAAAAAAAGCTGCCAAAAATAAGGATGCGGCATTTTATGCCGGCCAGATGGAAACTGCAAAATTTTACATCAACACGCTTTTACCGGCCACTTATGGCAGAATGGATGCCATTCTGGCAGGTGATGCCTGTGTGGAAAACATCCAGGACGTATCTTTTGGCTCCAAATAAACCAACAATACATTATGAGGGGAGATACCATGTTTGAATATGTCAAAAAAAGTCTGCTCACCGGCATTGGCATGGCGCTGCGCTCCAAAAGCGAAATCAGGGATCTGGCAGAAGAATTGGCCAAATCCACCCAGATGAGCCAGGCGGAAGCCAGAGAATTTTTAGAAGAATGCCAGCAAAGATATGAAGAAGCCAGATCCAACCTGGACAAGCGCATGGAAAAGACGGTGGAAGACATTCTCAAAAGGATGGACCTGCCCACCAGTGCGGATATCCAGGCATTGAACAAAAGGATAGATGATCTGGTCAAACAGATCGAAACCAAAACCTGACGGCCATTGCATGCTCAGCATCAAAAAAATCGGCAAAGTGGGCAAACGGTACCGGCACCTGCTCCGGTACCAGCAGATCATCGGCATCATCCTCAAATATGGATTTGACAATATCCTGGATGCCATGCACATTGACCGCTATATTGAATCCGGCCTGAAACTGATTCCCTTTTCCCGGCCCCATGAACGGGTGGAAAGATTATCCAGAAACCAGCGGATCCGCATGGCCCTGGAGGAACTCGGCCCCACCTTCGTCAAAATGGGCCAGGTGCTGTCTTCCCGGCCGGACCTGGTTCCCATGGACCTCATTGCCGAACTGTCCAGGCTCCAGGATGAGATCCCCCCTTTTGCCTTTGACCTGGTCAAAAAAACCATTGCTGCTGAATTCGGCAGACCCCTTGAGGACGTATTCCTCTTCATGGATGAGACCCCTTTTGCCTCCGCCTCCATCGGCCAGGTGCACCGGGCATCGGTCACCGGTGACGACCGGCTTGCCGTGAAAATCCAGCGCCCGGGCATCCGCAAGACCATTGAAGCAGACCTGGAAATCATCCTTCATCTGGCCGGTATCATGGAAAGAAATATCCAGGAGATGGCATTTTACCGGCCGGTGAAGATTGTGGAAGAGTTTGCCAAAACCCTGGAAAAGGAACTGGACTACACCATAGAAGCCGCAAACATGGAGCGGATGGCAGCCCAGTTTCTGTCTGACAAAACCATCTATATCCCCCGGGTGTATCCGGAAGAATCTTCTGAACGGGTATTGACCATGGAATTCATCGACGGGATAAAGGCCAGTGATATCGCTGCCATTGACCGGGCCGGTCTGGACAGAAAGCGGATTACCCGGCGGGGGGCTGACTTTATCATGAAACAGGTGTTTGAACATGGATTCTTCCATGCCGATCCCCATCCGGGCAACATCTTTATTCTGGAAAACAACCGCATCTGTCCGGTGGATTTCGGGATGACCGGCTTTCTGGACCAGACCACCCGGGAATTGTTCGTGGACATCATCCATGCCGCTGCCACCGGTAATGCAAAACTTGGTGCCCGGCTTTTGTGCGAGTTGTGCGATTATGAAACCCGGCCGGCCATGGGCCTTGTGGAAAAAGATATTTCCCTTTTTGTGTCTGTTCACCTGACCAGATCGTTAAAGGAGATCAGAACCAGCAAAATGGTGAACCAGCTTCTGGAGCTGTGCGCAGCCCACGGCCTGCGGATCCCGCCGGATTTGTTTTTAATGATGAAAGCCTTTGTTTCCATTGAAGATGTGGCCAGAAAACTGGATCCGGATTTTAACATGCTCGGCCATGCGGTTCCCTACGTAACCTCTGCCAAATATATGCAGATGGCGCCGTCAAAAATTGCTGAAAATGTCCTGAATATTGCCAAAGAATCATTTAAACTGTTTCAGCAGCTGCCGGCAGATACCAAAGAAATTCTGCGGCTGGTGAAAGAGGGAAAACTGAAAATCGCCATTGATATCCAGGGACTGGACAAGCTGATAGTCCACCAGGACCAGACCAGCAACCGAATCTCTTTTTCCATCATCATAGCCGCTCTGATCCTGGGATCTGCCATTGTAATCAATTCTGATGTGCCCCCCATGCTGTTCGGGGTGTCTGTCATCGGCATCGCCGGATTTGTGGCGGCCGCGGTCATGGGAATATGGCTGCTGGTGGCCATCATACAGAGAGGACGGCTCTAAATAGCTGCTTATCGATCCCCCTGGTAGGGATACCAGTCAGATTCCCGAAGGCGCTCCACTTTCAGGGTCAGAATTTCACAGGTCAGGGTATTGAAAACAATTTTACGTCCCAGCTCACCTCCCACATCCTCTGATACGATGCGGATTTTTTTTTGCCTCAGCATATCTTTGGCTATATGGTAATTCTGCTTTCCCACATCATGGGTACACACCTCTGTGTTATTTGCCCCGCCAAAAATCTGGGCTTCCAGGTGGTGGGGATCAGAGCCTTTCTGGATCATCATCCGGACCAGGGCAATCACGGCGATATTGCCATAGATGGCAGTGGTGTTTTCCCGGCTTTCAGCAACCGGAAACAAAAAATGGTTCATTCCGCCGGTTTTGCGTTTTTTATCATAGAGGCTTACTGAGACAGATGATCCCAGAACCGTTGAAATAACCGTGGGTTTCTCCGGCAGATAAATATATCCGGGTTTGAGATAATAATCCCGGGTAACCAGTTTTTCAGAATTGTTGGCCATATCTTTTTTCTTTGTCCTGACTATCAGTATATAACATGCAAACCCGGTGCTTGCCAATAAATAAAGGCTGTGGTATGAAGAAACCTTACATTGCAGCCAGGCAGCACCGGCTTATACCACAGTTATACCAGGGCAATTCACAAGGGGCAGTAATGGGGAACCATTTTCCAGACATCTGTATCGGGCATTTAAAAATTGTGGACCACCTGCTTTTGGGCATGGCTGCTGCAGATCACCCCGGGGGAGATGATCGCACGCCCTGGCACCTTGTTCCATCCCCCATGAACACCTGGGATGAGATCTGTGACAAATTGGGAAATGAGACCATCCAGGGCGCATTTGTGACCACTCCCCTTGCTGTGGAACTGTTTGCCGCAGGCATGGACATCCGGTTTCTCATGTTTGTTCACAGATCCGGCAGTCTCATGGTCAAAAACCGGAAAATGGGTATCCATTCTCTGTCTGACTTCAGGCAGCGATCTGTTTTGATTCCAGAACAATTTTCCATCCAGGCCGTCCTTTTGCACAAATTGTTTGCCGATGCCGGGCTGGTTCTGGGCCCCCAGGACCAGCCCGGCAATGATGTCACCTGGGAAATTGTTCCCCCCTACCTTATGCCAAAAATGCTTCTTACAGAAAATGACATGGATATTGATGACATGGCCACAGGCGGGTATATGGCACCGGAACCCTTTGGCAGCCTGGCAGTTCAGCAGGGCCAGGCCGATCCGGTCTGCATGTCTGACAGTCTCTGGAAAGACCATCCCTGCTGCGGATTTGTGGCCACCCGGCATTTTTTACAAACCTCTCCGCAGATTGCCGAATCCCTGGTGACCCTTTTTTTTTCAGCTGCCCAACACCTGGAAAACAAAAGCATATCGGAAAAGGCTGCCCTTGCTGCCGGCTTTCTTGAACAGGACCCCGCCTTTGTGCAGTCTGTGCTCACAAACAGTAAAATCGGTTTTATCCGGGAACAGCTGGTGCCGGACACTGCCGCCATTGACATGATCCAGACCTACATGGCTGATGTCATGAAAATTTTGCCCCAAAAGGTTGATCTGAACCTGTTTGTGGACAAAACCTGGGCACAAACCGCCTTAATGGAAGCACCCAGTGCAGATTGATATTGAAAAAATAACCAAGACCTATGCCTCTGCTGAAAAGCCCGGGCATGTGGTATTAAAGGATATTTCCTTTACCATTGCACCCGGTGATTTTGTTATTATTCTGGGGGAATCCGGATGCGGCAAAACCACGCTGCTCAATCTTCTGGCCGGTCTTGAACAGCCCACCCGCGGCTGTATCCGGGCAGATGGCGACATCATAACCGGGATCCATCCCTCCCGGTCCATGCTCTTTCAGCAGCCGGCCCTGCTGCCCTGGCTCACTGTCTGGGAGAACGTGGCTTATGGCTGCAAAATAAGAAAGGATACAGAAAACCTGGAATACCGGGTCAACCAGTTTCTGGAAATCATGGGACTGACCGGATTTGCCGATTCCCGCCCCAGCCGGCTGTCTTTGGGCATGGCCCAGCGGGTCTGCCTGGCCAGGGCATTGGTGGGGCATCCCAGGGTACTGCTGCTGGATGAACCATTTGCCTCTTTGGATACCTTTACCCAGGCCCATATCCAGGAAGAACTGGTGAACCTGTGGCTGTCGGAAAATTTTACAGCAGTTTTTGTGACCCATGACATTGATGAAGCCATTTACCTGGGCAATAAAATCATTCTTCTGGCCGGAGACCCAGCCAATATCACAGACATCTTCGCGGTTACCGAAACCTATCCCCGAAACAGAAACCACCCCCGGTTCAAGGAAATCCGGAACAGTATCCTGGAACGGTTCAAAAATGCCTACCTGGCCAAAAGGACCCTGTTGTAAGATGAAACACCCTGCCCCCAGACAACCGCAGGCCGGCATAACCCGGCGCACATTTCTGCAGACAGCTGCAGCAGCGTGTTCCACCCTGATTGCCGGGACCCGCGTGTCTGCAAAAAAGCCTCCCCTGCGCCTGGGATATCTGCCCATCACCGATGCCACCCCGCTTCTGGTGGCCCATGGACTGGGTTATTTTTCCCAGGAAGGACTGGATGTTGAACGTCCTGTTATGGTGAGATCCTGGAACATACTCACTGAATCTTTTCTGGCCAACAAATTTGATATCACCCATATGCTCTTTCCCATTCCGGTATGGATGCGGTTCAAACAAAACATACCGGTCCGTGTACTGGCATGGGATCACACCAACGGCAGTGCGGTCACTGTGCGGGGAGATTCAGCCATCAGGACCTTTGCGGACCTTGGGGGAAAACAGGTGGCAGTTCCCTCGTGGTATTCCATGCACAATCTGGTACTGCAACTGGGGTTGAAAGCCCAGGGTCTGACCCCGAAGATTCAGCCCCAGTCAGCGCCCCTCGCCCCCCATGAAGTCAATCTGTTTATCCTGTCTCCCCCGGACATGCCCACAGCCCTTCTGGGCAAAAAAGTGGATGCCTTTATCGTGGCAGACCCTTTCAATGCCCTGGCTGAGCATCGGTTCAATGCCAGGATCATGCGGTATACCGGCGATATCTGGAAAAATCACCCCTGCTGTGTCATTGTTGCAGCCCAGCCGTTCATTGACCAGCACCCGGTGGTGGTCCAAAAAGCCATGAATGCCATTGTCCGGGCCCAGGCCTGGTGCCGGGAAAATCCCACAGAAACCGCCCATCTTTTAAGCCGTGACGGAGAGCGGTATCTGCCGGTTTCCCAGGAGGTGCTGCGCAGGGTTTTTAAACCCCCTGATCCAGACCTGCTGGTGCATCCTCACTGGAAAGTTCCCCGCATTGATTTTCAGCCTTTTCCCTTTCCCTCGGCCACCCGGTTCATCATCGACCAGATGAAAACCACCCGCGTGGAAGGCGATATATCCTTTTTGTCAGGCCTTGATTCCGGCCGGGCAGTCCAGGACCTGGTGGATGACCGGTTTGTATTACAGGCCATGGACGAGGTGGGGGGAATGGCGCCTTTCTGCGACTGCCATATGGGCTTACCCTATACAAGAGAAGAAACCGTTGAAATCCGCTGACCGCCATACATACCATAACCCCAGACAAATGGGCCTCAATGTGTTTTTTATGCCCCGAAAATTTGGTTTTTACTATGAATTGATGGGACTTGCGCTTTTTGCTGCTGCCTGGATACTGGTATCTTATGTTATATTTTCCCGGCCCCAGTTCAGCCAGTTCCAGGGATTTCTGCCCGGTCCCACCTTCCGGGCCCTGATTTCGGCATTTGCAGATGAACGGTTCTGGCTGTCGGTTTTCACCAGTCTGCGCCGGATCGTGGTGGGTATTTCCCTGGCTGCTTTTTTTGGCATTCCCATAGGTATTCTGGTGGGATTTTACCCCAGGGTCCAGGGCCTGTCTTATTCCGCTATTCAGTTTGTGCGCATGATCAGCCCTTTGTCCTGGATGCCCATTGCCCTGCTGCTGTTTGCCAGCTTTGAATCAGCTGTATATTTTTTGATTGTAATGGCCACCATTTGTCCTGTAATATTGAACACCACCACAGGGGTGCGCAATATCAATCCCCAGTGGATAAAAATGGCCATGAATCAGGGCGCCGGCAACTATCAGCTCATCCGGACCATTGTCATTCCCGCTTCTGTGCCCCATATGCTCACCAGCCTGCGGCTGGCACTGGGAGTGGCCTGGATAGTGCTGGTCCCGGCAGAATTTTTAGGGGTGTCCAGCGGTCTGGGATACCTGATCAATGATGCCCGGGACACCATGGAATATGACAAACTCATGGCCATGATCATTGCCATCGGTATCCTGGGATTTACCCTGGACCGGCTGTTTCAAAAACTCCAGAAAACATTGCGATGGTCCTGGAATGAGTAATGAAGACAACTATACATATAATGATTTTATAAAAAAACCTTAAGGAGTATTTCAATGGCGGTAAACCCTGACATTAAAATTGTTGTGGCAGATGATTCAGGCACTATGCGCATCATGTTCAAGCAAATCCTTGCCAAAGCCGGGTATACCAACCTTGTGATGGCGGTCAACGGCGTGGATGGTCTGGAAAAAGTGAAAACTGAAAAACCAGATCTTGTGATCAGTGACTGGAACATGCCCCAGATGGATGGACTGGAATTTTTACAGGCCCTCCGCAAATTAGATGAATTCAGGGATCTTCCCTTTATCATGGCCACAGCCCAGGCTGACAAAGGCCAGCAGATAGCCATCGCAGAAGCCGGGGGAAATGGACATGTTCCCAAGCCCTTTGACCAAGAGCAGATCGGCAGTGCCATTGCCCGTGCCTTTTCCGGAGAACCGCAAAAGGCGTTTACCCGGAAAAAACAAAGAACCATCATGGGGGACCGGGTGGAATTGAATGTGGCCCATATCCAGATCACCGACCATCTCGCCCTGGGCGCACTCAAACACAGGATTGACACCGGAGATGCGGCACCCAGGCATTTTGATCTGACCACCAGCCTGAAAGCCGGATGGAATCCTATTCAGGAGGGGCTGGAATCAGGAGAAATCGATTGTGCTTTTGTACTGGCTCCCATTGCCATGGACCTGTTTGCCTATGATTCCCCCATCCGGCTGGTGTTGTTTGCCCACAAGAACGGCAGCACCTTTGTCAGATCCCGCCACTATGACCACAGGTTTGATTCCCTCCAGAGTTTTTACAAATACAAGGTTGTGGATATTCCCCATAAAATGTCCATTCACCACATGCTGGCCCATAAGTTTCTCAAAGAGCTTGGGCTTAAACCCGGGGTTCCGGGTAAAAAAGCCATCAATGTGAGGTTTGAGGTGGTGCCACCGGTTAAAATGCCCCAGATCATGAAAGAAAATGAGGACGTAGCAGGATTTATGGTTGCCGAACCTGTTGCCACCAAAGCCATTACCGCCCAGATAGGCGATCTGGAATTCTATTCTGCCAGCCGCTGGGACGACCATCCCTGCTGTATCGTAGCCATGCAGGAAGATTTTATCCAGCAGCACCCTGATGCAGCCCAGGAGTTTGTGTCCCTGCTGGTGGAAACCGGTGAATATATTGAAGATGACAAAAGCCGGGCAGCCCGCATTGCTGTGGATTTTTTAGACCCCCAGGGCACGTTGGGCCTTAACCCGGAGGTATTGAAAAATGTATTTTCCCAACCCCAGGCCATTCGGTGGGACGGCCTTTATCCAGAGGCTGAAAGTCTGGACAAAATTCAGCGGTACATGCATGATATAATGGACATAGGCAGGATCATAGACCTGGAAAAATTCATTGAAACCCGTTTTGCCAATACCGCATACAACATTTAGATGCAAGGAGTCACATCCATGAAAATCACTGATCCGCAAGTCATTAAAAACGGAGAAAATGATCTGATTGCATCAGTACAGGAAAATCTTGATCAAAAAATTGTAAAAAAAATTATTGCCGATCGCATGGCCCAGACACAGCTTGTGTCAAAAGGCGGACAGATTGTGGTTCATGACAATCAGGTGGCTTTTCGCATGGATTTTGATCTGCAATTAAGCGGCAGCCTGTTGTTTGACCGCCAGGGAAACCATATTCCGGATGAGAGCGGACTGCAGACATCCGGCGACAATGGTGGGGAAAATGATACCCAGTCACCGGAAACAGCCGCGCCTGATTTTTTGCAGCCGGAACCGGATGCTGATGAAGACCTTGCCCGGGCTGAGCTGGATCAGGAAATGCATGCTTCTTCAGCCTCATCTTCTTTGCAGGCCCTGGATGATGAACTGGACAGCCTGGAGGACGGGGAACCTGAAAATACCGATTTAAGTCAGGATGATCTGGATGATGACAGTCTGGAATTTGACGGAGACCTGGATCTGGAAGAAGACAATGACCAGGAAGACATGCTCGAGGAGGATATCAATGATATCCTCAAAGAAAGCCGCGAGTTCTGGGAAGAAAAAAAAGATACATGAAAAATAACCCCCTGTGCCAGCTGGCACAGGGGGTTTCATTCATACATCTGAGATCAGGTTTTTATAAAAACACCTGTGATATTAATACCTGTAATGGTCAGACTTGAAAGGACCATTTGCCGGAATTCCAAGATACGCTGCCTGTTCTTTGGTCAACTTTGTCAAAGTCACGGACAGATTCTTCAAATGCAGCCGGGCCACCTCTTCATCCAGTTCCTTGGGCAGGGTGTATACTTTGTTTTCCAGTTTTTCAGAAGCCAGTTTGATCTGGGCCATGGTCTGATTGGAAAAGCTGTTGCTCATGACAAAACTCGGATGTCCGGTGGCGCATCCCAGGTTCACCAGGCGGCCTTCCGCCAGAACAATGACAGAACGCCCTGATTCCAGCACCCATTTATCCACCTGGGGTTTGATGTTGATACGTTCGGCTTTGGGGTTTTCTGTAAGATAGGACATTTCGATTTCATTATCAAAATGGCCGATGTTGCAGATAATGGCCTCGTCTTTCATCTGGGCAATGTGATCCCCTTTGATGACATGATAATTACCAGTGGCTGTCACAAAAACATCTCCTCTGGGGGCTGCCTGTTCCATGGTCACCACCTCAAAGCCTTCCATGGCTGCCTGCAGCGCACAGATGGGATCGATTTCCGTGACCAGGACAATGGCACCATACCCTTTCATGGAAGCGGCACAGCCTTTTCCCACATCCCCGTATCCGGCAACCACAACGGTTTTTCCGGCAAGCATCACATCTGTGGCACGCTTGATACCGTCAGCCAGTGATTCTCTGCACCCGTAAAGGTTGTCAAATTTGGATTTGGTTACCGAATCATTGACGTTGATGGCTGGAAACAGCAGTTCATTTTTCGCAGCCAGCTGATACAGCCGGTTAACACCGGTGGTGGTTTCCTCGGAAACCCCTTTTATGGCATCGGCAATACGGCTCCACTTTTCCGGATCCTGTGCATGGGATACCCGCAGACGATCCATGAGACAGCGTTCATCTTCACTGTGGGTGGGCTGGGACAACAAGGAGGGATCTTTTTCCACCTTTACCCCCTGGTGCACATACAAAGTGGCATCTCCGCCGTCATCAACAATGAGATCCGGACCGCTGCCGTCAGGCCAGATCAGGGCCTGCTCCGTGCACCACCAGAATTCCTCCAGGGTTTCGCCCTTCCAGGCAAACACGGCAGCAGAACCTTTTTGGGCAATAGCGGCAGCTGCATGGTCCTGGGTGGAAAAAATATTGCAGGACGACCACCTGATATCAGCCCCGAGTTCATACAGGGTGTCTATGAGCATGGCTGTCTGGATGGTCATGTGCAGACTGCCCATAATTTTCATACCCTTAAAGGGTTTTTCAGGGCCATATTTTTCCCGAATAGCCATCAGCCCGGGCATTTCCTTTTCAGACAGCTGCATGTCCTTGAACCCTTCTTCAGCCAGGTTGATATCCTTGATCTTGTACTTTAATGATAAATCAAGATCGATATAAGATTGATCTTTTGTTTTCTGTAGCATTATTACACTCCTTGCATTTACTTGAATTTTTTTATAAATAATTAATTTTTATTGTAAAAAAGGCTGCCGGAACCGGCCAGTTTCAGGAAAAGAAAGCAGCCCCTCCGGCATCTGCGGTTAGAGGCCGGCCAGTTCGCGGATCTGATCAGCCCTGTCTGTTCTTTCCCAGGTGAAATCAGGATCTTTGCGGCCGAAATGACCGTATGCTGCGGTTTTCCTATAAATAGGCCGCAGCAGATCAAGGGTCTCGGTAATGGCTGCCGGTCTCAGATCAAAAACCTCTCTGACGATTTCCACCGCTCTTTTTTCAGCAATTTTGCCCGTACCCATGAAATCCACCATCAATGAAACCGGTTCTGCCACACCAATGGCATATGCCACCTGGACTTCGCATTTGTCAGCAATGCCTGATGCCACCAGGTTTTTGGCCACATACCGCCCCATGTAGGAAGCGCTTCTGTCCACTTTTGACGGATCTTTTCCAGAAAAACACCCGCCGCCGTGACTGCCCTGGCCCCCATAGGTATCCACAATAATCTTACGCCCGGTCAGACCGCAGTCGCCCATGGGTCCTCCGACCACAAACCGGCCTGTGGGATTGACAAAAAACCGGGTATCACCGTCCATCATCTCCTTGGGAATGATTTTCCGGATAACTTCTTTGACCACCGCATCTTTCAGGTCTTCATAAGTCACGTCATTGGTATGCTGGGTGGAGATCACCACCGCATCCACACGCTCAGGTTTGCCGTCTTTATATTCAATGGTCACCTGGGATTTGCCGTCAGGCCGCAAAAAATCCAGTGCACCGTTTTTCCTGACCTGGGTCAGCCGTTTGGTGAGTTTGTGGGCAAAAAGAATGGGCATGGGCATGAGTTCTTCGGTTTCATTGGTGGCATATCCGAACATAAGTCCCTGGTCGCCTGCTCCCTGTTCCTTGTGCAGACCAGCCCCTTTGTCCACTCCCTGGGCAATGTCAGCAGACTGCTGGTCAATACTGGTAATAACAGAGCATGTCTTCCAGTCAAACCCCATGGTGGAAGAATTATACCCGATGTCCCGGATGGTGTTTCTGACCACTTCGGGAATATCCACATAGCAGTCGGTGGTGATTTCTCCGGCTACCATGGCAAGCCCTGTGGTAACCAGGGTTTCGCAGGCGACCCGGCAGTTTTTATCCTCTGCCATGATGGCATCCAGGATGCTGTCTGATATGGCATCTGCCACTTTATCAGGATGGCCTTCGGTAACGGATTCAGATGTGAATAAAAAAGTTTGATTTTCTGACATTTCATGCTCCTTTTTAAAATTGTGATAAAAATTGTTGCAATGTCATGCATGTATTTTGGTTAACAACCGTGATTTAGATTTACATTTATATCTGCATATTCATCATTTGTCAATAGTTATCCAGAAATATATCAAGATATGTTCATATTTAGCTAAGAATATGAGAAAACACTTGACAATATCCGGAAATTTTCTATGCTGGAATGAACACCCTAACTTTTTTGGAGATAGATTATGACCCAGCAATACAATAAGCGGATTACCGGTATCGGATCCGCCCTGGTGGACATCCTCATCAATGAAACAGATGATTTTTTAAAACTGTTCGGCAAGAAAAAAGGAGGCATGACCCTGGTGGAGGCAGCTGATATTGACAATATTCTGGCAAGAACCAATGAAAACCCTGTCATTGTTACAGGGGGTGCTGCCTGTAACACCATCATAGGCGTGGGCCGTCTGGGGGGTACTGCCAGATTCATCGGCAGAAGAGGAAATGATAACTTCGGCACCCTGTTTGAAGATGCCCTGCGCTCTGCCCGGGTGGAAACCAGCCTTACCTTGTCTTCTTCTCTTACCGGGAGCGTGATATCCGTGGTTACGCCGGATGCCCAGCGGTCCATGTTCACCCATCTGGGGGCAGCCACTGAACTGGATCCGGCCCGGATCAGCCCCCATCTGTTTGCTGATACCGCCATATCTGTCATTGAAGGGTACCTGCTTTTCAACCCGGAGCTGATGATGGCATCGGTGCAGGCGGCCAAAGAGGCCGGTTCCATGATTGCCCTGGACCTGGCCAGTTTCGAGGTGGTGAACAGCTGCCGCCAGATCCTGGAAGAGGTGGTCCGGGAATATGTGGACATTCTCATTGCCAATGAAGACGAGGCAGCCGCTTATACCGGATTTGAAGATGAAAAAAAAGCCATCAACGCCCTTTCCGAGCATGTCACCTATGCTGTATTGAAACTGGGGAAAAGGGGCAGTTATATTTCATTTAATGACACCATCACCCGGATTGAGGCTGTCACTGGAGAGCCGGCCAAAGACACCACCGGGGCCGGGGACCTGTGGGCGGCCGGATTTCTTTTTGGCATTGCCAATGACTTTTCCATCGAAAAAAGCGGTGCGCTGGCATCAGCCTGCGGATACGAGGTCTGTCAGGTTGTGGGTGCCCACATTCCCAAACAGGGCTGGGAGCGGATCAAAGCACTTATGTAATGGTTGGTGCCTTACTCCTCAGTTTCTGTTAAAAAAACAAGAAAATGAGGAGGGGGCACCCGGGTTGCTGATTTCCGCGCTGGTAAAGTTGCCGGGTCTGCTTACTTTTTTTCAAATACCTGCCTGAAAACTTCCGTATAGTTTGTGACAAAAGAAAAATCAATGCCTTCCTTGATATGATCAGGCAATTTTTCAAATTCACTGATGCATCCTTCCGGCAGAATGATTTCATTGATTTTGGATCTTCGGGCCGCGATGATCTTTTCCTTAATTCCGCCCACCGGCAATACCTTGCCTGTGAGCGTAATTTCTCCTGTCATGGCAAGGGGCCGGGAAATCACCTTTTTCCGGGCCAGGGAAACCAGGGCTGTGGTGATGGTGATACCGGCACTGGGACCATCTTTAGGGGTTGCCCCTTCAGGCACATGCAGATGGATAAAGGCATCATCAAAATAGGCATTATCAATGTCAAGGGTTTTGGCATTGGCCCGCACATAAGATAAGGCAATGGAAGCAGATTCCTGCATCACCTCTCCGAGCTTGCCGGTGAGCGTGATGCCGGAATTTTTTTCATGGACCTTCACCGCCTCAATGGGCAGGGTCACGCCGCCCATTGAGGTCCAGGCAAGACCTGTGGCAATACCCACGCCCTGCATCTGTTTTTCTTTTTTAAACACCGGATGACCCAGATATTTTTCCAGGGATTTGATGTTTATCCGCACCTTTTCTTTTTTTTCTTTTAAAATAGTGACAATGCTTTTACGGATGATTTTATTGAGCAGTTTTTCCAGATTCCGCACACCTGCTTCTCTGGCATACCCTTCAATCAGATAGCGGATGGTGGGATCGGTGATGGTAATGGTTGAGGCTGCCAGTTTGTTTCGTTTCAAAAGCTTGGGCCAGAGGTGTTTTCTGGCAATTTCAATTTTTTCCTCAGTAATATATCCGGACAGATTGATCCGGTCCATGCGGTCCAGAAGTGGACCGGGAATGGTGTCCAGGGTATTGGCCGTACAGATGAACAACACCTTGGACAAATCAATGCGAAGGTCCAGGTAATGGTCCAGAAATTCAGCATTCTGCTCAGGATCCAGCACCTCCAGCAGGGCAGATGCCGGATCCCCCTGGTAGGAAATCCCGATCTTGTCCACCTCATCCAGCATGATCACGGGATTGGCCACTTTTGTGTCTTTAAGGGCCTGGACCATTTTACCGGGCATGGCCCCTACATAGGTTCTGCGGTGCCCCTTTATTTCCGCCTCATCCCGTATACCGCCGAGGCTGAACCGGTAAAATTTGCGGCCCAGGGTCTCAGCTATGGATTTGCCTATGGAAGTTTTGCCCACACCAGGCGGCCCCACAAACAATATGATGGAACCGGACACATCTTTTTTATATACGCCTGCGGCAAAAAATTCGATAATCCGCTCCTTGACATCGGAAAGCCCGGCATGATCCCGGTCCAGAACCTTTTCCGCCCGCTCAATGTCTATATTGTCTTCAGAATACAGCCCCCAGGGAAACGCGGTTATCCAGTCAAGGTAATTTCTGGTAACCCCGTATTCAGCAGACCCTGTTTCCAGCACTGACAGTTTTTCAATTTCTTCTTCAAACCGTTTGGCCACCTCTTCAGGTGGGTCCAGTTCTTCAAATCTTTGTTTGAACCGGTCCACGTCAGATGTTTTGTCATCTTTCTGCATCCCCAGTTCTTTCTGGATAGCCTTAAGCTGTTCTTTGAGAAAAAATTTGCGTTTATTCTCATCCACCTGGGTATTGATGTCTTTACGGATCTGGGTCTGGAGCTTGGCAATTTCAATTTCTTTTTGCAGGAGCATGAGTACCTGCTTCATGCGCTCCATAACAGATTCGGTTTCCAGAATTTCCTGGAGCTCATCCCCGGATGCCGTGGTGATACCGGCGGCAAAATCGGTCAGGGGAGAAGGCTGGTCCGGACTGAACCGGCCCAGGTACTGCTTGAGTTCTTCAGAATATAAGGGATTCAAAGACAGCAGCTGTTTGATGGAACTGATGATGGAAATGGCATAGGCCTTGAGTTTGTCCTCATCCTCCTCCAGGGGCTTGAAATATTCCACCTGCACCACAAAAGGGGGTTTATCCGACAAAAACTTTTTTATCCTGAACCGTTCCAGGCCCTGGGCAATAAACTGGATATTGTCCTCCACCTCCACCATATTGAGCATCCGCACTATACATCCCACTTCAGGAAAATCTTCTTTATAAACATATTTTCCTTTGACTTCAGAAAGATAACTGAGTCCCAGCAGGTTGTGGGAATCGTTGGCCGCCTTGACCAGGGTTTCTTCCCACCGCTGTTTATTTACCACCAGAGGCTGCACCTGGGCCGGCAGATGGGGGCGCCCGGTAATGGGCACAATATAAAGAATATCGGGTTTATGGCTCTGCCTGATAAGCTGGCCGCCGGTGCTCTGCTGTTTTTCTGTGCTTCCTGTTTCTTCTTCACCCCTGGCATTTACAATTTCAGGGGTAACGGGTCTGTTGTCATCAGTCATATAACACCTCTGCTGTGCATTGGGGTTTTTAATCAATAATGTTTATACTATAATGTTGATTTGGACCATGACAACCAAAAAAACAAAATTCATGTTTTGGACATATTCTTCTGAAACTGCTGCCCTGCGGCAATCTGGCTCCCTCCCACCCCGGATGCCGGCCATATATACATGGTAACGGACGGCAAAAATGGGTAATTTACGCCATGATCCAGGTGGCGGTCTGAAAAAACAGGATAGACACCCCAAGGGCCAGCAGGGTGTTGAATGCCATGGAAAAAGCCCCCCACTTCCAGGATCCGGCTTCTTTGGCAATGCAGACCACAGCAACAAAACACGGAGAGTAAAAAATAGTGAACAGAATCAGGCTGAAGGCGGTGATGGGTCCCCATCCAGGGGAAGACTGCAGCCGCTCGGACAAGGATCCGGCATCTTCGGGGTCCACATCTCCCAGAGAATAGGCGGTCCCCAGGGTGGACACCACCACCTCTTTGGCGGCAAATCCTCCCACCAGGGCAATATTGGTCTGCCAGTCAAACCCGGCCAGACGGGTCACAGGCTCCAGGGCCGTCCCCATGCGGCCGGCAATGGAATGCCGCAGGGCAGCGGAGGCCTGGTCCACATGTGCTTCACCTGCGGTCTGTGCCGCAGCCTGCCGGGTCCCTGCCTGCACAGGATCGCCCATTTGTGAGTGGTCCAGCCGGGGGAAGGTCATCATGGCCCACAGGATAATGGAAATCCCCAGAATCACCGTACCCGCTTTCTTGATATACTGCCAGGTGCGCTCCCAGGTATGGATGGCCAGGCCCTTGAAGGTGGGCAGCCGGTAGGGGGGCAGTTCCATGACAAAGGGGGTGGCCGGTCCCTGTATGAGCGTGGACCGAAGCAGCTTGGCCACCAGCAAAGCTCCCAACCAGGATATCAGGGTGATGACAAGCATGACCCTGGCCTGGTTCTCACTGAAAAAAGCGGCCACCAGAAGGGCATACACCGGCAGCTTTGCTCCGCAGTTCATGAAAGGTACGGTGAGCAGGGTGGCCAGCCGTTCCTTGGGAGACTTGAGGGTCCGGGCTGCCATGACACCGGGAACAGCGCAGCCTCCGGCGATGCCGCCGGAGACGATAAAGGCCATGACCGATGCACCATGCAGGCCGAACAGCCGGAAAACCCGGTCCAGCATGAATGCCATTCGGGCCAGATACCCGGAATCTTCCAGAAAGGATATCCCCAAAAACATGAACATGATCAGCGGCACAAATCCCAGAACCCCGCCCACCCCGTCAATGATGCCTGAAATCACAAGAGATTTGAGCAGGCCGTCTGAAAACAGGCTGTCCACCCTGCCCCCCAGCCAGGCAAATACGTTTTCACACCATTCCACAGGCACCGCACTGTAGGCAAAGGTGAACTGATATAACCCCATGAGCACGGCCACCATGAGCATGGGTCCCAGGAACCGGTGGGTGACGATTTTATCTATTTTGTCAGAGGTTTCCATCCGGTTTTTGTCCCGGGTACAGGTCATCACCCCCTGCTTGAAGATGGATGTAATAAACCCGTAGCGCTGATCCGCGATCATGCCTTCCGGATGGGTATCCAGGGTGGTGTCCAGGTGATGGGCCAGTTTCCGGGCCTTTGATGACAGCCAGGCATCCATCTGGGAATTCGCCTCTTTTCCCATTTCCAGGATCTGCACATCATTTTCCAGATATTTTAATGCCACCCACCGGGGGAGGTACTTTTCGGTCAGAAACTTTTCAGAACTGATCTTTTCCACCATCTCATCAAGGGTCTGATCAATATCCCGGCCATAGGATATCTTCAAGGATTTTGTCCGGATTTTGGCATGGTCTGCCACGGTTTTGAGCAGATCATCCCTGCCTTTGCCGGTCCGGGCCACCATGGGTACCACCGGCACCCCCAGAAGGGCAGACAGTTTTTCTGTATCAATGCCAATACCCCGTTTTTTTGCCACATCCATCATATTCAGGGCAATGCAGACGGGTGTACCCATTTCCATGAACTGAAGGGTAAGATACAGGTTGCGCTCCAGGTTGGATGCATCCACAATGTTAACAACCATGGCCGGCTGTTCCTTGACGATAAAATCTCTGGCCACCACCTCTTCCAGGGAATAGGCACTCAACGAATAGGTGCCCGGCAGATCCACCACATGAAATTCATCGGTACCTGATACGCATTGTCCCTGTTTTTTTTCCACGGTTACCCCGGGATAATTGCCCACATGCTGTCTGGCACCGGTGAGGACATTGAACAAGGTTGTTTTGCCGGAATTGGGATTGCCGGCCAAAGCGATGGAAATACCCATTTTACGTCACCTCCACAAGAATATGGTCTGCTTCATTGTTACGCAGGGTCAGGGTGAATCCCATGATCCGCAACGACACCGGATCATACAGCGGGGCTTTGCCCTGGATTCGGATCTCTTTGCCCGGAACCAGACCCATGTCCCGAAGCCTTGTGCCCAGTTCGCCCCTGGCCTTGATACCGGTAATAATGCCGGCCTGATTCACCTGCATCTGTCTCAATGGAATATATGGCATTGGTTTTCTCCTTTGCGTAAATGCATATGCACTGGTACGGATTTTTTGTTTTGGTTTGGTTATGTTATGGTTTCAAAGTTTAATACAACTAACTTTTAGTTTAGTCAATAACATTATATAAATTTTATAAAAATATTTGTTTGACTTAATATATCAAGAGGATATAAAAAGGAAAGGACAAACAAAATGGAGGAAACCCATGGAAAAAACCATTTCCCTTTCCGAAAGCCTGGAAGATTATCTGGAAACCATACTGGCACTGCAGACCAGGAAAACAGTGGCCCGGTCCAAGGATATTGCGGCAAAACTCAATATCAAAAGAGGCTCTGTCACCGGAATGCTCAAAAAACTGGCTTCCCAGAACCTGATCAATTACGAGCCTTACGGGTACGTAACCCTGACCCCGGAAGGAGAAAAAATTGCCAAAAAAATTGCACACCGCCATACGGTGCTCAAGGATTTTTTATTCAGGATACTGGAGGTGGATGAAGAACGGGCAGATGAAACCGCCTGCCGCATGGAACATGCCATGGACACCCACACCTTTAAAAAATTTGTGGCCTTTATTGACACCCTTGATGCCTGCCCCCACCGGAAGCAGAACCGGGAATGACGCACATGGATGAAAAAGAGATGGATGTGTGTTCAGAAAAATGCATTGACGCTGCAAAGGTAAGTGCCACCCTGCTCTCTTTGCCTGCTTTGGAAGATATCCTGGGGATGTCGGCCATATTCAAGGCCCTGGGTGATCCCTCCAGGCTGAAGATTGTGCTGTGTCTTCTGGACACGGAGCATTGTGTGTGTGACATCGCCGCCATCTGCAGCCAGAGCGAATCTGCCGTATCCCACCAGCTGCGCATTCTCAGGGGACTTAAAATCGTGAAAAACCGGCGCCAGGGAAAAATTGTGTTTTACTCTCTGGATGATGACCATGTGCGCTCTTTGATCATCACAAGCCTCACCCATATCCGGCACTGAGCGGCATCACCACCGGTCTTTGGCCCAGACCGCAGTGGCGGTAAGCCCTTTCTGCCGCCTGGTGACGCTGCCGTCTTTTTGCATGGTTTCCAGGCAGGTGCGGATGATCTGTCTGAGCTGGGTTTGGGGCCTTGGGCTCACCTTTTTAAAAAATGCCAGCTGGTTCTGTATCTCCTGGTCCAGAGTGGCGGTCTGGTCCCATGCCATGGTGTCAAACCAGATATCCGGAAAAAGGCCCAGGGAGAAAAGCAGATTGATCTTGTAAAGAATGGACTGGGGCCGGTCTTCCAGGGGCTGATCCATGATCTTTTCCCACAGGGCTGCCATGACCGGATCCGGTTTTTTGGCGGCCCACCCCCGGATGGCAAACCCGTTTTTCCCGCAGGCCATCATTTTATAAAACGCTTTGGATGTGGACAATGCCGGTGCCATAAAGCCTGTGACAAGGTCGAAACGGTGTTCCCATCCCAGTTTTGTGATATCGATGTCATGCCAGTTTTCACATCTCAGATCAATCTGATCCGATAACTGCGGCGGTATGGTTTGGGAAAACCGGTCCAGCATGGCACAAGAAAAATCCAGGGCTGTGACATGGGCGCCTGTTTCGGCCAGGCCCAGGGCCAAATCTCCTGTGCCGCAGCCGATGTCCAGAACGGTCATACCCTTTTGCAGCAACCCGGCTTCCTGAAACCGGTCCAGGGTTTTCTGCACTTTTTTGTTCTGCCGCTCTTTTTGGTCTCTGTTATAGGTGGCAGCGGCCTTGTCCCAGTATTCAGGGGTGGCATACCCTTTGTGCACCGCACAGGTGTCATCGGATTTGGTTTTTTCCCATTCATGAATCCAGAACGCTTCAGTAAAAATATTGTCCATTTTACATCCTTTTCACAGCTTTTAACAGACAGGGTACATTCTTTAACAAGCAGCGGCTATCTTCTTTTTTCCGGCAGGGTCTGTTGCTCTTTGCCCGGGGTGAATACCCCCACCAGGTCCTGGATGATAATGTATAATGCCGGCACAAACAACAGGGTCAGGCAGGTGGCGGCAGCCAGGCCGAAGCTGATGCTCACGGCCATGGGAATGAGAAACTGGGCCTGGAAACTGGTTTCCAGAAGCAGGGGAAACAGGCCTGCCACCGTGGTAATAGAGGTGAGCAGTACCGGTCTGAACCGGTTTTTTCCTGCTGTAACCACCGCTTCCACCACCTTTTTGCCCTGGCGGACCCCGGCATTGGCAAAATTGATGAGAATCAGTGAATCATTGATAACAATGCCGGACAGGGCCACGATGCCGAATATGCTGATGATGGTGATATCCAGACCCATGATGAAATGGCCGGCCACAGCCCCGATGAAACCGAACGGGATGGCGATCATGATGATCACCGGCTGGACATAGGACCGAAACTGGCTGGCCAGCAGCAGAAACATCACCATCAGGGCAAAGAAAAATCCTTTTGTCAGGCTGTTTATGGATTCTTCGGTGCGCCGGGCCTGGCCTTCCAGGTCATAGGACACACCGGGAAACCGGGTGGCAAAATCCGGCAGGAACCCGGTCTTGAGATCCTCCACGATCTTCTGTGCATTGGCTGTTTCTTCATCAATATCGGAAATCACCGTGATCACCCGGTGCCGGTCCACGCGCTGGATGGCCGAATATCCCTGCCTGGTTTCCAGACGGGCCACCTGGTTCAAGGGAATCTGCCGGCCGTCCGGGGTCCTTATCCGCAGTTCATCGATGCTGGCCTGGGTTTCCCGCTCTTTTTGGGCATAACGGACCATGACCTTGATATCATGCCTGCCCCGCTGGACCTTCACTGCCTCATCCCCGTAATAGGCCTGACGCAGCTGGGTGGCGATATCCGCCATGGTCACCCCTAAAGATGCCGCTTCCGGCCGGATATGGATCTGCTTTTCCATTTTACCGGGCCGGAAATTATCGGTCACATCAAAGGTGCCCGGGTATGATGCGATTTCCGATTTCAGGGCCTCAGCTGCCTCCTGGAGCCGGTCCAGTTCAGACCCGGTCAGCTGGATCTCAATGGGATTTCCCCCGGGCCCACCGCTGACAATGGAATAGGTGATCTGCTCCTTTCCCAGGATATCCCCGGTCAGTTCCCGCCACCGGGCCGTAACCCGGGATGCGGAGGTATGGGGACGCAGCCCTGCCGGTTGTATCTCAATCCAGACCTGGCCGCAATGTCCCCCATACACCCCGGGCTTCCAGTCCCGGGGAGGAATGACCCCCACCAGGGAAAATGAATTTTTCACCAGATCCCGGTGATCTGCCACCTGGTCCCGGAATACATCATTCAGGGCAAAGCCCCCGTTTTCAATCTGTTTGATGGTGGCTTCTGTGACCTCAAAAGGCGTGCCCAGAGGATAAATCACTTCGCAGATCATCCAGTTGGAATCGGTTTTGGGGAAAAATACAAACGGCACATGGCCCCCGGAAATGAGTCCCATGCTGACAATCAGGCATCCTGCGCCCAGGGCCAGGGTAAAGTACCGGTTTTTGACACAATATTGCAGCAGCGGGGTGTAAATGCGCAAGATCACACGGTCCTGGATTGTTTCCACCCATTGCCTGGCCTGTTTGTGAAGCCCAAGAATCTCTTTTCTGACCCATTCAAACCAGAAAAACAGCACCCTGTAGATTTTGGTTCTGCGGGCAGGGGCCGGTTCCAGGGTATGGGCCAGGTGGGCCGGCAGAATCACAAACGCCTCCACCAGGGATATGGCCAGAATGCATATCACAGCCTGGGGCATGATGGAAATAAATTTTCCCATGATGCCGGTGATAAACATCAGGGGCAAAAATGCCACAATGGTGGTGGACACGGCCATGACCACCGGCCCCCCGATCTGGTCCATGCTGTCTAAAACCGCCTGTTTCGGGGATTTCCCCATACGAAAATGGGTATAAATGTTTTCTCCCACAATAATGGCATCATCCACCAGAATACCCAGGGTCATGATAAATGCGAACAACGTGAGCATGTTGATGGAGGCCCCGATATAATCCAGGACCAGAAAAGTGCCCATAAACGAGATGGGGATTCCTGCGGCCACCCAGAAAGCCAGGCCCAGATCCAGAAACAGGGCCAGAACGATAAACACCAGCACAATCCCCTGCCATCCGTTTTTCAGCAGCAGGTCAATGCGCTCCTGGACCATGTCTGCCATGTCAAACCAGTACCCTAAGGTGACCCCTTTGGGCATGGCGGACTGGTTTTCCCGGATATAGGAGATGACTGTTTCAGAAATGGCAATGGTATCCTGGTCATCGGTGCGGTTCACCGCCACCATGACCGCGGGTTTTCCATTGAACCGGGCGTAAAGATCCGTATCTTCAAACCCGTCCACAACCTTTGCCACATCCCCCACCTGCAGCACAGTGCCGTCAGCCTGGGCTTTCAGGGGAATCTGTGCAAAATCCTCTCCAGTATACCGTTTGCCTCTGGCCCGCACCAGAAATTCGCCCCCCGGTGTTTTGATCAGGCCTCCGGGGGATTCCACGCTGCCGGTTTTTACGGCCCGTGCCACCTGGTCAAAGGACAGGTTGTACCGCCTTAAGTCTGTCTCAGACACTTCAATGGAAATCTCAAACTCCCGGGCCCCTATCAGGGATGCAAGGGAGACCGCCGCCGTGTCCACCAGGTCATCTCTGATTTTTTCGGCTGTATCGCGCAGCACCTGTTCAGACACATCCCCGTAAACCGCCACATAAATGGCTGGTTCATTGTTCTTGATTTCCGTTATCACCGGGTCTTCTGCATCCACAGGAAACGAATCGATCAGATCGATCTGGGTTTTTATTTCATTGTGTTTGTCGGTGATGTCTGTGCCGGCAGACAGCTCAAGGGTTACAGACCCGTGGCCTTCCCGGGCTGTGGCATACATGGCCTTGATATCTTCCAGGCTCTTGAGCTGTTCTTCGATCTTGATGCAGATGCCCTCTTCCACCTCTTCCGGAGAGGCACCCGGATAGGGCACTGCGATATGGATCATATCCAGGGTGAACTGGGGAAACATTTCTCTTTTCATGTGCAGCACCGTGAAAAGACCTGCCGTGATAACAAACACCATGAGCAGGTTCACCGATACCCGGTGTTCCACCGACCATTTGCCCAGAAAGCGCATGCCTATTTCCCGTCTTCCTGAATATCCAGGGCCATGCCCGCCACAGCCCCGGGCACAGGCGTGGTAATGAGCCGGTCCCCTGGATCAAGACCGGCATTGATGTATACCGCATCTTCCACTTTGCGCAGCACCCGGACCGGCCGGATCTCCAGATGCCCGTCCGTGGCCAGAAACAGAAGGTTGCCGGGTTTGAGCAGGTGCCTGGGCACGGTAAACACCCGGGTTTTCTGTCGGCCGAAGATCCGGCACTTGACAAAGGCTCCCGGCTTCAGGTCCATGCCGGGGGCCTGGTCATTTTCCCGGGATCCCCGGATCTCCAGGGTCAGAGGCAGGGTCCGGGTCTGTTCATCCACAGCAGCATGCACCCGTGCCACAGCAGCTTTCCATGTCTGCTCAGCCATACCATCTTCATGGGCCAGGGACACCCGGGCCTGTGGCGGGGTTTCTCCGGCAGAATCCAGATGGATCCACTGCATCTCCTCCAGGGGGATTTTCACATCCACATCCAGTGCCCCTTTTTCATAGATGCGGGCCAGAATCTGGCCCGGGATGACATATTCTCCAGCCTGGGCAGACCGGCTCAGGACAAATCCGTCAAAATCCGCCCGGATATGTGTTTTCTGCAGTGCCAGATCCGCTTTTTGCGCATCCACCCGCGCCATGGCCAGGACCGCCTGTTTCTGGGCCATGAGGGGCCTGGTCAATGCCAGGCGGCTTATGACCGCCTGGCTCTGGATTCTGGCGGAAACAACCTGCTGTTCCGCCCTGTCCAGGGTTTTCAGGGATGCAAAATCCCGGGCTCGCAGATTTTTTACCCGGCCCAGCTCTTTTTGGGCCAGATCCAGGGCAGCCTGGTAAAGGTCTTTGTCTTTTTCCAGATTTTTTATCTCCTGTTCCAGGCTGTGGATATCTGCCTGCGCCTGGCTGATCCGCACCTGTGCCGCCGCAAGATCCAGGCGGAAAGGTTCCGGATCAATTTCCACCAGCAGGTCGTTTTTTTTAAACGCCCCCCCGGCAGCAAAACCGGGGTGCAGGGTGTTGATGCGGCCGCGCACCTCAGGAGATATTCTCACCTGCCTGCGGGGTGCCACCGTGCCAAAGGCGGTTATAGTCATGACTTTGGATTCAGGCACCAGTGACATTACCCGGACCGTGGGCACCGGGGCCGGTCTGGTTTTTTTCTCAGGCAGGGTCCGGTTCTCATACAGCCAGAAGGCGCCGGCCCAGGCAACCGCCAGCACCAGGGCCACCCGCACCAGCCTGAACATGAAAACAGCTGCCGTTTTTATCCTGGAACCCGGATGCATAATGTTTTACCCTTTACCCGGAAAAACGCAGACAGCAGACAATGGACACTTTTTACACAAGGGTTTTCTGGCATCGCAGATTTCCCTTCCAAAATAGATGAACTGCAAAGACAGATCACTCCAGGCTGATTCAGGAATAATTTTCATGAGACCAAATTCCACCTTCACCGGATCACGGCTTTTGGTCAGACCCAGTCGGCCGGATATGCGCAGCACATGGGTGTCCACCACAATGGCCTGAAGGCCGAAAGCAGCTGATCTCACCACATTGGCTGTTTTCCTTCCCACACCGGGCAGTTTCACCAGAAGATCCAGGTCATGGGGCACCCGGCCGTTATGGCGGTCCAGCAGGGCCCGGGCACATGCCTTGATATTTTTGGCCTTGTTATTGTAAAATCCTGTGGAATAGATCAGTTTTTTGATATCTGCCAGAGAAGCTTCTGCCAGTGCACCAGGATCCGGGAACCGGGCAAAGAGCTTTTTGGTGACCAGATTCACCTGGCGGTCGGTGCACTGGGCTGACAAAATAGTGGCTGTCAGCAGCTGAAACGGGGTCTTGTGCACAAGCTGGGTCTTGACATCCGGATACCGCTCTTTTAATGTCTGGAGCAAAAATATAATGTCAGACTTGTTCATGAAAGTACTTTATATATGACACTAAAAAAAAGCACAAGCCCTGTCAGGGCATTGGGGCTGTGTTCCGGCGGGCTGGACAGCATGCTGGCAGGACTGGTGCTCAAAAACCAGGGCATTGATGTAACATGGATCAGTTTTGAAACCCCGTTTTTTTCCGCTGACAAAGCAAAAAAAGCATCAGAACACTGCAATATACCCCTTGTAATACAGGATATCACCACAACCTACATGCACATGATGTCCGCTCCCAAAGCAGGGTTCGGCAAGAACATGAACCCCTGCATGGACTGCCATGCCCTGATGTTTGAAAAAGCCGGCCACATTATGAAAAAGCAGGGGTTTGATTTTTTGTTCAGCGGAGAGGTGGTGGGCCAGCGTCCCAAATCCCAGACGAAAAACGCCCTCCAGTATGTGGAGAAAAACAGTCTTTTTAAAGGTGCTGTCCTCAGGCCCTTAAGTGCCTTGTGCCTGCCGGAAACCCGGATGGAAAAATCCGGTCTGGTGGACAGAACCAGACTTCTGGGTATCAGCGGCCGGTCCAGAAAAGACCAGATAGCTCTGGCAGAAAAGCTGGGGATTACAGACTTTCCTGCCCCTGCCGGGGGCTGCCTGCTCACGGACAAACAATTTTCCATCCGGCTCAGGGACCTGCTTTTTATCCAGAAAACCCGGGAGGTGCGCCATTTGCATCTGCTCAAATACGGCCGGCATTTTCGGCTTACAGATGACTGCAAACTGGTGATAGGACGGTCCATGCATGACAACCAGCAGATACTGGCCTGGTATGACCCTGCAGTGGATGTCCGCTTTGACCATGCATATCTGCCAGGTCCTGTCACCTTGCTCACCGGCAGGTTTGACAAACCACAGATCCAGACAGCAGCAGCCATGACCGCCGCCTATACCAAGGCCGGACCCGGCCAGATTACAAAGATCCGGGTAACGGCAAAAGGACGTCAGACACAGGCTGCCGTCACCACCCCTGCTGTTTCAGATTTCCAGTCGCTGAAAATCTGACCGGCAATTTTTTGACCGCCATCATATGGGTCATGTCAGCCGCCATCATATGGGGACAGGGCAGGTGGTCAATAATAGATCATTTTTTCCCAGAACTCTTTTTCATCCTTGTCCCAGTCCTTGCCGAATTTTTTTTCACAAAAGGAAGCCAGGCGTTTGTACCAGCTGGTCCAGGGGTTTGTTCCCTCTTTTTTCGCCTTGAGCACATCCAGAAGAAATGTTTCTATATTGATCATTTCTTCTTTGGGGATATAGGAACAGGCACCGCCGAGATAGGATTTTTTTATATTTTCAGGACTTAAGGCATGGGCAGTGAGCATCACGGTCACAATATCTTTTTTATTGGCGGTTTCCAGCAGCTGGTATCCATCCACCCCCATAATATCGAGTACGGCAATATCAAATTCCTGCTCATGTAAAAGCCTGTCAGCTTCTTCAAAGGATTGGGCCCGTACCACATCACACATGTCCAGCAGTTCTTCCAGAGAATCCAGCACATCCGGTTCATCATCAACAATGAGAACTCTTTTGTTTTCCAAACTGATATCATTCATGATTTTTTCCATTCACATTTACGGGTTGGGTGTATTTTCTCAGGGGGCAGTCTTCATGTCAATCCCATGATTGAACATAAGTATCTTTCAACGGTTTTCAATGGTTTTTGTCCCTGCTTTGTCTGGCGCGCAGCTGACCGCAGGCAGCCAGAATGTCAGCCCCTTTGCTTTTCCTGAGGATCGCAGTCATGTTCCTGTCCAGCAGGGTCTGGAGAAATGCCTGTACCGTTTGCGGATCAGGCGGCCCCAGCTCACAGCCCGGATGCGGGTTAAAGGCAATGAGATTGATCTTGGCCCGGACCGGGGCAACCAGCCTGACCAGCTGTCTGGCATGTCCGGGTGTATCATTGACCCCTTTGATCAAAATATATTCAAAAGTGATCTTGTTTCTGGGTTTCATGGTAAAATCCTGACAGGCTGCCACCAGTTTTTCCAGAGGATAGGCATTGTTTATCGGCATGAGCCAGGATCTGGTCTGGTTGTCCGTGGCATTGAGGGACACTGCCAGGTTGACAAACGAGGCCTTTCCCAGCGCCAGCATATTGGGCACAAGGCCGCAGGTGGATACCGTGACCCGTCTGGCGGCAAATTTCATGCCGTAATCGGTGTCCGTGATAATTTCCAGGGCCTGGATCAGATTGTCATAATTGGCCAATGGTTCCCCCATACCCATGAACACTATATTGGACAATTTCAATGGATCGATGTGGTTCTGGTCCAAAAACCCCCGCACCTCCCGGATCTGGGCAATAATTTCTCCCGCACTGAGGTTTCTGACAAACCCGCCTTTGGCAGTAAGACAGAACCGGCAGTCCATGGCACACCCCACCTGGGAGGAGACACACAGGGTAAAATGGTCTTTTTCCGGAATGAGCACTGATTCAATGCAGGAACCATCCTGCAGTTTGAACAGATATTTTGTGGTGGTATCAACTGACACCTGTTTGTCTTCCAGGGTCAGGCAGTCGAAATAAAAATGGCTGGACAGCAAAGTGCGCAGATCTTTGCCCAGATCGGTCATCTGTTCAAAATCTTTTGCCAGTTTCAAATAGAGCCACTTGAATACCTGACCGGACCGAAAGGAACGGATACCGTTTTTTTCAAGCCACAGGGAAAGGTCTTCTCTGGTATAATTTAAAATGTTTTCCATGGGTTTTTGCCTGTTTCCGCATGTATTATTTTCTTGACTTATCACGGATCCTGGTCTAAATTCAATGATTTGATTTGAAATTTTGGGAGTGGTCTTTTTATGTTTGAAAATTTAAGTGACAGGCTTGATTCGGTCTTTAAAAAATTAAAAGGCCATGGCACTCTGAATGAGAAAAACATTGAAGATGGTCTCAAACAGGTGAGAATGGCACTTCTTGAGGCTGATGTCAATTATAAGGTTGCAAAAAATGTCATTTCAGATATAAAGAACCGGGCACTGGGCCAGGAGGTTATGCAAAGCCTGACCCCGGGCCAGCAGGTCATCAAGATCGTGTATGATGCATTCACCCGGATGATGGGATCTGAACACCAGGACCTTGATCTGGGAACCGGCACCATGGGCTCCATCATGCTGGTGGGCCTGCAGGGATCCGGTAAAACCACCACTGCGGGCAAACTTGGCCGCTACCTGCGCAAACAGGGAAGAAAACCGTTTCTGGTGCCGGTGGATGTCTACCGGCCGGCTGCCATTGCACAATTGAAAAAAATCGGCACCCAGCTGGATCTGCCGGTTTTTGACACCACAGCTGACATGAAGCCCCTTAACATCTGCCAGAATGCGCAGCTGGCAGCAAAGGAGCAGGGATGCGACACCCTTTTGTATGACACTGCCGGGCGTCTGCACATGGATGACACCTTGATGGCGGAGCTGGAAACCCTGAAAAAAGGCGTGAACCCGTCAGAAATACTTCTGGTGGCAGATGCCATGACAGGACAGGATGCTGTCAATATTGCCGGATCCTTTGACCAGCGCCTCACCCTCACCGGGGTCATCCTGACCAAAATGGACGGGGATGCCAGGGGCGGTGCTGCCCTGTCCATCAAGGCGGTGACTGGCAAGCCGTTGAAATTTATCGGTGTGGGGGAAAAATCCACTGACCTGGAAGCATTTCATCCGGACCGGATGGCATCCAAAATTCTGGGCATGGGAGACACTATCTCCTTTATTGAACGGGCCCAGGAAGCAGTAGATGAAAAAGAAGCCAAATCCCTTGAAAAAAAACTGCGGCAGAACGCCTTTACTTTGGAGGATTTCAAGAACCAGATGAAAACCGTCCGGAAAATGGGGTCTGTAAAGGATCTTCTGGGCATGCTGCCCGGAATGAGCAAAAAACAGCTCAAGGGGTTGGACATCAATGAAAAAGAATTTGTTAAAATCGAGGCAATCATCAATTCCATGACCCCGGAAGAAAGAGAAAAAGCTGCTATTATAAAAGCCTCCCGGAAAAAAAGAATTGCCCTTGGCAGCGGGACAAGTGTCCAGGATGTCAACAAACTTTTGAAAAGCTATACCCAGTCCATGAAAATGATCAAGAAGTTTAATAAAGGCGGCATGCGTTCGTTAAAAGGCATGCTTCCGTTTTAAGGAGAAAATAAAATATGTCCGTAAGAATCAGATTGACCCGTAAAGGTACCAAAAAGAAACCTTTTTACAGAATTGTGGCAGCCGACATCGAAGCCCCCAGGGACGGCAGATTTTTAGAAGCACTGGGCACCTATGACCCCATGACCGAGCCGGCTGCCATCGTGCTGAAGCAGGACCGGATCGCATACTGGCTGGGCCAGGGAGCCAAGCCTTCCACCACAGTGCAGAGTATTTTGAAAAAACAGGCTGCTGCACCGGAACCAACCGCGTCCGTCTGAACCTGAAGATTTGTGACATACCTGGTATTCTCACCCCGCATGACTGCAAGGAGAAGAACATATGAAAGAGCTGATAGAATACATTGCCAAGGCATTGGTGGACAATCCTGAAGAGGTTCATGTATCAGAAGTGATCGGAGATCAGACATCTGTTCTGGAACTGAAGGTGGCAAAAGAGGATCTGGGTAAGGTGATAGGCAAACAGGGCAGGTCAGCCCGGGCCATGAGAACCATTTTAAGTGCCGCTTCCACCAAGCTGAAAAAAAGAACGGTTCTGGAGATCATTGAGTAAACCGGCTGCATCAGACCCAGATCCCAATGATCTGCTGGTCATGGGAAAGATAACCGGTGTCCATGGACTGGATGGTAAACTCAAGGTCTGGTCCTTTGCGGAATCCCTAGATGTGTTTGTCCCGGGAAACCGCTTGTTTTTAAGAACAGAAAATGCAGATGCGGTTGCACCCTATGTCATAGAAAAATGCAGTGACCGGAAAAAAGGGCTGTTAATGCGCCTTTCAGGTGTGAACAGCCGGGATCTGGCAGAGGATCTGGTTGGCAAAGAGGTGTTGATCCCCCGGCAGCAGCTGCCGGAACCGGAAGAAGATGCCTGGTACTGGCAGGATTTATTCGGTCTGAAAGTCATTGACCAAAACCGCGGAGACCTGGGAATTATTGAAACCATAATTCCCACCGGTGCCCATGACGTACTGGTGGTCAAAAACAGGGACAAAGAAATTCTGATTCCCATGCACCGGCAGTTTGTCACACAAGTGGACCTTGAAGACAAAACCGTCACCACCTGTCTGCCGCAGGGGTATGAATAAGTCTGGTCATGGAGTTTTCTGTATTAACCCTTTTTCCGGAGCTGGTGCAGGCATTTTTTGACCACGGCATGATCAGCCGGGCCATCAATCAGGACCTTATTTCAGGCCGGACCATACAGATCCGAAACTTTGCCCGGGACCGGCATCACACCGTGGATGACAGGCCCTATGGCGGGGGCAGCGGCATGGTGATGAAGCCCGAACCTCTGGCAGCGGCCATCAGTCAGGCAAAGGCAGAATCCCCCAATGCCAGAGTGGTGTTGATGACCCCCCAGGGAGAACCCTTTCACCAGCAGACGGCCCTGGATCTGGCCCGCAGTGAAACTGCACTGGTTTTTGTGTGCGGCCGGTATGAAGGCATTGATGAACGGGTTATCACCCGGCTGGTGGACAAAGAAATTTCTGTGGGTGACTATGTCATGACCGGCGGAGAACTGGCTGCCATGGTGGTCATGGATGCGGTGTCCCGCCTGATACCAGGCGTACTGGGCAGCAGCGACTCCTATGCATCGGATTCCTTTATGGATGACCGGCTGGAATATGCCCAGTATACCAGACCAAAAAACTTTATGGGAGATACCGTGCCGGAGGTGCTTTTATCAGGGGACCATGCAAAGATTTCCCAGTGGCGGACCCGGTCTTCTCTGGAACGTACCTTTATAAAGCGGCCGGATTTGTTTGAAAAAAACAGCCCCAGTCCGCAGGAAAAGGTGATACTCCGGCAATGGTGTAAACATCTGGAAGCACTGATCCATGGATAACCTGTATATGGCCCTGGTCCATTTTCCGGTGGTGAACAGAAAAAATGAACCCATTGGTTCTGCCTTGACCACCATTGATTTACATGATATTGCCAGGGCATCCATGACGTTCGGGGTCAAAGGGTTTTATGTGATCACACCGTATCAGGACCAGGCAGAGCTGGCAGACCAGGTCATCCGTCACTGGACCCATGGAGAGGGAGGACGCCTGAACCCCTCCAGAAAACAGGCCCTGGAACTGGTCAGGGTAACACAGACATTTGAAGCAGCTATGCAGCAGATTTATGAAGAAAGGAACCAGCCGGTGGTCACCATTGCCACCAGCGCTAAAAAAAACAAACACAGTATCTCCACCCGGATATTGAAACAAAAGCTTGGCAGCAACGCTTCCCATGTACTGGTGTTCGGCACCGCATGGGGACTGGCACAGGAACTGATGGACAATTGTGACCTGCAGCTGGACCCTATTACAGGCACAGGAGAATATAACCATTTGTCTGTACGGTCTGCTGCATCCATATACTTAGACAGACTGACAAATGACTGAGATTCAGCCATACAGAGAAGGAAACCAGGAGGAAACATGACAAATGTAATTGAAAAATTGGAAAAAGAACAGCTGCGCCTTGATATACCCAGATTTGATTCAGGGGACACCGTAAAGGTGCATGTTAAAATCAGGGAAGGTGAAAAAGAACGTATCCAGGTCTTCCAGGGCGTGGTCATTAAAAAGACCAGAGGATTTGCCGGGGCCCGGTTCACGGTAAGAAAGATCTCCGGCGGTGTGGGGGTGGAAAGAATTTTTCCCCTTTACTCCCCTGCCATTGATAAAATTGAAATCGTGTCCAAGGGTCGGGTACGCCGGTCAAAACTCTATTATCTGCGCAACCTGCGCGGAAAAGCGGCCAGGATCAAAGAAAAACGCTTTGCTTAGCACTGGCTCCATGTGGCAGATCGAAAAAAAGGTCCGTCAAAAAGGATATGCACAGATTGCAGGCATTGACGAGGCCGGCAGGGGACCCCTTGCCGGCCCTGTTGTGTCTGCAGCCGTAATTCTGCCGCATGATTTCAGCTGTTCCGGAATTACCGACTCCAAAAAATTGTCTGAAAAAAAACGCCATCTTTTTTTTCCCAGAATCATGCAGCAGGCTGTGGCCGTTGGGGTCGGCATCTGCGATCACAAAGAAATTGATACCGCCAATATCCTTGCTGCAGCTCTTTTGTCCATGAAACGGGCGGTGCGCAATCTGGATATCACCCCTGATTTTTTACTGGTGGACGGGAATTTCCCCATTTCCACAGACATCTCACAACAGACAGTCATAAAAGGGGATACAAAAAGTATCTCTATTGCAGCAGCTTCCATTATTGCCAAGGTGACCCGGGACCGGATCATGACAACCCTGCACCAGACATATCCCCTTTACAATTTCATCCAGCACAAAGGCTATCCCACGGTGTTTCACATAAAAGCCCTTCTTGATCACGGTCCCTGCCCGGTTCACAGAAAAACCTTCAAAGGGGTGTGCCGCCCATGACCAGATACTGCAAAGACCTGGGCCGGTCCGGAGAACAGATGGCTGCACAGCACCTGGCAGCATCCGGACACATTATTGTTGAAACCAATTTCACCACGCGGTTTGCAGAAATAGATATCATTGCCGCCATTGACGACTGCCTGGTATTTGTGGAGGTAAAAACCCGCACCAGTGCAAAAAAAGGTCTGCCCAGAGAAGCGGTCACAGCTTCCAAGCAGAAAAAGATCATTCTGGCAGCAAAGCAGTATATAAAAACCCGGGCACTGGATGGACAAAAGCGTATCCGGTTTGATGTGATGGAAATATTTTTTACAGATGACACCTGCCATATCACCCATATCCCCCATGCCTTCTTCTCAGAATAATACCCCGCCCTGTTGCGGCACCCTGTATATTGTAGCCACCCCTTTGGGCAATCTGGAGGATATCACCTTCAGGGCGGTGCGGATTTTAAAAGAGGTGGCCCTGATTGCAGCAGAAGATACCCGCCATTCCAGAAAACTGTTGTCCCATTACAATATTCTCACCGATCTTATCTCCTGTCATGAACACAATGAGATTCCCAGGGCGGAAAAACTGATTCCCCTCCTGCAGCAGGGGAAAGATGCCGCCCTGATCACCGATGCAGGCACGCCCTGTATTTCTGATCCCGGTTATCGGCTGGTCACAGCAGTGCTGGAAAAAAACATCAGGGTGGTTCCCATACCGGGATGCTGCGCAATTATTGCAGGACTGAGTGCGGCAGGCCTGCCCACCGACCGATTTTTGTTTGCCGGGTTTTTGCCCAGAAAACAACAGCAGCAGATCCGGGCCATCAAAAGACTTGCATCCAGACAGGCCACTCTTGTCTTTTACGAATCCCCGAAAAGGATCAGATCTCTGCTTGACCGGCTCATGGCTGAACTCGGAGACCGCCCGGCCTGTCTGGCCCGGGAAATAACCAAACTGCATGAAGAATTTATCAGGGGCTCCCTTTCTTATATTGCAGCCTGTCTTGCGGCAAAAGGCATTGCCAAAGGAGAATGCACCCTGTTTGTGGCAGGCACGTCTGAAATAAAAGAACTGTCTTTAACAGATCTGGAAGCAGTGATCCAGGATCGCCTGGCACAGGATTGTGTTCCCACGGCAATGCTGGCAAAAGAAATTTCCTTTCATCACAAAGTGTCCAGAAAACTGGTCTATGATACCATCCTCCGCCTCAAATCCCGTTGAAATACCGTTCAAACTTAGCGGTACCTCTTGATTGTTTTTGCCAAAAAGTTTATGTAACGGATCATTTGTTGGCATATGGTTAAAAATTGATACACCATAATATTGTTGATCACACACACATTGAAATGAGAGATATATGAGCCTAGAACTCTGTTATGTCATTATCGGCATTTTGCTGTTGTTTGCATTTTTTGATCTTATGATCGGGGTGAGCAATGATGCGGTGAATTTTTTAAATTCATCCATCGGTTCCAAAGCCGCCCCTTTTGTTGTTATCATGGTGGTTGCCAGCCTGGGTATTCTGGCAGGGGTCACCTTTTCAGGGGGCATGATGGAGGTGGCCCGCAAAGGCATCTTCCATCCCCAGTTTTTCACCATGCCGGAGCTGCTGCTGATTTTTCTGGCCGTCATGATCACTGATATCCTGCTGCTGGATCTGTTCAACACCTATGGCCTGCCGACCTCCACCACGGTTTCCATTGTTTTTGAACTGCTGGGGGCGGCTGTGGCCATGTCCCTGATCAAAATCATGCACTCCCCTGACAGTGCCATGGCTTTATGGGATTATATCAATACCGCCAAAGCCATGGCCATTGTGGGGGGGATCCTTTTGTCCATTGTGATTTCTTTTTTTTCTGGGGCTGTGGTGCAGTTTTTTTCACGGCTGATATTCACCTTTGACTATAAAAAACGGCTTGTGCGCTATGGGGCCTTATGGGGCGGGGTAGCCATGACTGCCATCACCTTTTTTATACTGCTCAAAGGGGCCAAAGGGGCTACTTTCATGGATGAAAAGACACTGGCATGGATCGCCCTTCACACCTTTTCCATCCTGACAGCAATATTTGTCATTTCCGCCATCCTTTTACAGGGTTTGATTTCTATTTTCAAGGTCAATATCCTCAAACCCATTGTCCTGGTGGGCACCTTTGCCCTGGCCATGGCCTTTGCCGCCAATGACCTGGTCAATTTCATCGGTGTCCCCCTGGCCGGTCTCAAGGCATTCACCACCGCGCTTGCATCCGCAGACCCCATGAACATCACCATGGGAGCGCTTAGCAAGGCTGTCCAGACCCAGACATTTCTCCTGCTTCTGGCCGGGTCCATCATGGTCATCACCCTGTGGGTATCCAAAAAAGCCAGAACAGTGACAGAAACAGAGATCAGCCTGGGAAAACAGGATGAAGGCCCGGAGCGGTTCGAATCCATCTGGCTGTCCAGAAAAATTGTGACCGTTTTTTACCATTTTTTCAGCTCCCTGCGCATGGTTGTGCCTGAGCCCGTGCGCCGGCATGTTGCCGCCAGGATCACCCCCACCACAGCCCACCATGCCGGTTCAGCCGGTGAAAAACCCTCTTTTGACCTGATCCGGGCATCTGTCAATCTCATGGTGGCCAGTGCGGTGGTATCCTTTGCCACTTCCCTGAAACTGCCCCTGTCCACCACCTATGTCACCTTTATGGTGGCCATGGGATCTTCTTTTTCCGATCAGGCCTGGGGAAGAGAAAGTGCGGTTTTCCGCATCACCGGCGTGCTGGCCGTGGTGGGGGGCTGGTTCATGACCGCATTCATCGCCTTTATGGTGGCTTTTGTTTTTGCCAATATTCTTTTTTATTTCAATGCATTCGGCATAGCAGGCCTTTTGGTATTTGCCGGATTCATGATCTGGAAAAACAAGAAAAAACATGATGTCCAGTCAAAAGACAAGGAAGACATAAAAATCTTCCAGTTTGAAAAAGTAGACGATTTCCCAGCTGCCGTGTCCGACACCTTTGACCACCTGGCCCTGCAGCTCAAAGGCATCAGAGAATCCTTTGACAGGACCTTTGACGCCCTGTTCCAGGAGGATATTGTGACCCTGCGCCAGGAACGCAGGCGCACCAAACAGTTCCAGCTGAGCACCAATGTCATTGTTGCCAACATTTTCAAGGTGCTGCGCCTGCTCCAGAAGGAGGACAACCAGATTTCCTATAATTATTACCAGATCATCCGGCGCCTGCAGAAACTGTCCGACGGATACAGAGACACGGTTATCCGCAGCACCATGCATGTGTCCAACCGCCACAAAGGCCTTTTACCGGTGCAGGTGGAAGAGCTCATGGAAATCAAAAAAGTTATCCTCTATATTTTTTCAACAGTGGAAACCGCTTTGGCCAGAAAGCAGATCGTGGACTGCCAGGAAATCGTGGAGCAGTTTCATTACCTGCGGGAACTGGTGGATGATTTCAATGCCAACCAGATTGAACGTATCCGCAACGATTCCTCAAAAACACGGTTAAGCATCCTGTTTTATGCCATCTCCGGCAATTGTGTGATGATGGCCAAACAGCTGGTCAAACTGCTGGACATCTTCAATGAGGCATTTAAACTGGAACGGTCCAAAAACCACAAAGATGGCTCTGTCTGCTCAGACCGCCACCTGGATTAAGCGGTAAAACAAAAGGCCCCTGTTCCATTTTCCGGAACAGGGGCCTTTGATTACCAAAACACAGAATCTTGAATCAGATTACATCTTGCTGCCTTCTGCATGGCTCTGCAGTTTCACCTCAATCTTGTCGGTGAGGCCGGCATAGTATTCTCTTAAAAGAACCAGTACTTCGTCACGGCCGAAATGGTCAACCACCTCTTCATTATTGGAAAGGGCATGGCGCAGTTTGGTTCCGGACAGAATCACCCGGTCTTCTTTTGTATGGGGGCAGGTTTTCATGGAAGCCATGCCGTCACACTTGTAGCAGTAGAAAGTCCAGTCAATCTTCAAGGGTTCGCACAGCAGTCTTTTGCCTTCTTCTTCGGGCTGGGGAATTTCGTCAAAGATTTCCTGGGCCTCGAACAGGGTGTAAAAGTCACCAACACCGGCATGGTCACGGCCGATGATCATTCTGTTAACCCCGTAGTTCTGGCGGAAGGTGGCATGGAGCAGGCCTTCTCTGGGACCGGCATACCGCATGTCAAGGGGATAACCGGCATTGAGCACGTTTTCAGGCACAAAGTAATCCTTGATCAGGGCATCGATGCATTTGACTCTGACATCCGCCGGAATATCACCTGGTTTCAGGTTGCCGATAAGCGAATGGATCAGCACACCGTCACAGACATCCAGGGCAATTTTGCACAGGTGTTCATGGGATCTGTGCATGGGGTTTCTCAACTGCATGGCAGCCACGTTGGCCCAGCCTCTTTCATCAAAAATGGCACGGGTTTCCGCAGGTGTCAGGTAAACCCCTTTGAATTTTTCCGGAAATTCACCCTCGGACAGCACTTTTACAGGGCCGGCAAGGCAGAACTCTTTTCTGGCCATAACCATCTGGACTCCCGGGTGGTCTTCCATGGCCACTTTCCAGAACACATCGTCAGCAGATTCTTCTCCGTGTCCCTTGTATACTTTTTCACATTCCCATTTTTTCTCGTCTTCACCCATTTCAAACTTTTCTTCCACCTTCATGGTGGCAAAGATCTCGCCGTTTCTTTCCAGGGTGATTTCATCGCCTTCATTGATCTCGGCCGCATCTTCCCTGGCAGCATCCAGCATCACCGGCACCGGCCAGAAGGTACCATCAGCCAGCAGGTAATCTTCACATACACCTTTCCAGTCCGCTTTGGTCATGAAACCGTTCAACGGGCTGAAGCCACCGATTCCCAGCATGATCAGATCACCTTTTACCTGGGAAGAGATTTCGATCTTTTTCAGACCCTGGGCTTTTTTGAGTTCCGCTTCCAGCTCAGCACCTTCAAGCTTGCAGCATACCAGACCTTTTCCACCGTGGGGGGCTACTAATTTAGACATATAACGCATTCTCCTTACAATTTATGTATTAACCCAACCTAATAAATGTTGCTTCAACATTTATTGAAAATCTGTAATAAAAATCTTGTAAGATTTAATGATGATTGGCAAATTTGTCAAGAATTTTATTTATTTATCTGTAAAACCCGGGAAATATCCTGCATGGCCTGTGCATGGATGTCTGCTTCAAGACCGGGTTTTTTAAAGGCCGCAAATACAGTTCCGGCAGCCCGGGCTGCCTGCTGGTCATACACGGAGTCCCCGACAAACAAAATCTGATCCGGAAGCAGAGAAAACCGGGCCATGATTTTTTCCAGCTGTTCCGGATGGGGTTTGGCATTTTGCACATCAGCCGCTGTTACCACCATGTCAAACATATCAGCCAGGCCGTAATCTGTGAGCACCCTTTCCATGGTGTCGGTGCGGTTGGTGGCAACAGCCCGGATATAACCGTGGGATGCCAGGTCTGCCAGAAGCGTTGTAAGCCCGTGTTCCATTTTCATGTACTGAATGAATTTATGGTATCCGATCTGCTTAAGACATTGAAACACAGGTGCATGGTCGGAGATGTCGTCAAACAGATATACAACCGCACTGGCAACCGTCATCATGTGTACCTGGGAAAATTGTTCGTCTGTCAATGAAGGTTTGCCGAAATGGTCCAGCACTTCATCATAAAATTTGCGGTTGGCCAGGGCTGTGTCAAACAGCACCCCGTCACAGTCGAATACCACCGCCTTTATCTTTGATATATTCATACTTATCTCATTATTTTTTGGGGTTTGGATACAAAAAGGGAAAAAATCAACGTATAAGGTCTAATTTACAATTCCAGCATTTACCGTTTCACACAGTCCTTTTTCATGGAATATCGCTTTTCCATCCACATGGTTCACCTGCACCGCCCCCATAAGGGCATTGGTCAGAAAAATATTGGAAAAAAATGCCAGTTCATGGGCATGGACGGGTTTGTGTTCTGTCACATAGCCCTGGCGCTCCAAACCGGACAGGGCAGCAGCCAGTGTCACCCCGGGCAGCGCGTGGGCTGAATCCGGCACAATCACCTGGCAGCCCTGGATGATCAGAATATTGCAGGTGCTGGTTTCTGAAACAGTCTGATCAGGATTCAGAATCACTGCTTCATCTGCCCCCTGATCCCTGGCATACTGGCCGGCCTGGTCATAATACAGGTAATTCAGTGTCTTGTGCTCTGCCAGGGGGGTGTGCCTGGGGTACGGATAGGTCACAAGATCCAGTCCGGTTTTGCCCAGCATTGTAAGGCGGTGCCGGTAGGGCCTGGCAAAGGCGGCCAGAAATCCCGGTTTTGCCATGATAATCTTTACCGCAGCTGTAACGGTTTCCAGGCTGTTTTCTTTCACCAGCAGGTCCACCACCCTGGACCAGGTGATAATCGGCGGGTCGGTGCCAAACAACGCCTGCCAGGAACGGTACATGCGCAGAATATGCGCGCCCAGCCGCACAGGATCTCCTTTTTCCACCCGGATGGTCTCAAAAACCCCTGCCCCGTATTGAAATCCGGGAATGTCCGCCGCTACCACTGCCTGGTCCTGGTACACCATTTTTCCGTTAACCCAGGCTCTGGGACCTTTTTTGCAATGGCCGTGTGCACCCCGGGTCAGGGTTTCCATGATGGTCTGCCCCTTGTCCAGGGTTTCCTGAAACTCCTTTTCAGGATCTGAATCATATACAATGCCGCCCCCCACAGAGAAAAAAATCCGGTTTTCCTTTATTGTGGCCGTGCGGATGGCAATGGACAGGTCCATGGTGTCATGGAAGCTGATATACCCGATGGAACCGGTATACACATGGCGCTTGACCGGCTCGAGTTCATCAATGATCTCCATGGCCCGGATCTTGGGACATCCAGTGATGGAGCCGCCGGGAAAACAGGCCTTTACCAGGTCCATGCCGGTACTGGAAGGACAAAGCGTACCCTGGACCACAGACACCAGGTGAAACACGTTGTCATAGGGCTCCAGGCGTTTGTGTTCCACAACTTTTACAGATCCGTGGGTGGTGACTTTGGACAGATCATTGCGCATGAGATCAACGATCATGGTCAGCTCGGCATCATCCTTGATGCTCAACCTGAGCATCTCTCCGTTTTTTTTATCTTCTTGCGGCGTGGTTCCCCTGGCAATGGTGCCTTTTATGGGCCGGGTCTCCACCTGGTTTCCCCTCTGCCGGACAAACCGTTCCGGTGAGGTGGAAACAATCTGGTGGTCCCCTGCCTGAACATATGAAAAAAACGGGGCTGGATTCCGCTGGAACAATGCCAGGAACAGGGCATAGGCATTGCCTGAAAACCCGGTTTCAAACCGCTGGGACAAATTGGCCTGGTAGATGTCTCCGGCTTTGAGATACTGGATGATTTTTTTTACCGCTGCCAGGTATTCGCTTTTTTCAAACCCGGACACAAGTCCTCTGGCATCGATACAAAACCTTGTGTCTGTATCTGTTTGCCGGACATCCTCCCAAAATTTTTGTTTTAACCGATTGATATAGACCTTCGGCGGCACATCAGATGCATTGTTTTCCAGGATGGGAATAAAAAGGGTGGTATTTTTTGAGATTGTGTTCTGCACCAGAATCATGGACGGCGCATACACGCAGATATCAGGAAGACCGGTGCTGACGCAGGTTTGCGGCAGGTCTTCGATCAGGTCCTTGATATCATAGGCAAAATATCCCATAAGACCGGCTGCCATGGGCGAAAAGTTTTGGGCATCTTTCAGATGACAGTGATCCAGCAGGGTCTGCAGACAGGCAAAGGGATCTGTATCCAGGGTCCAGGTTTTTTCCCGGCTGGTAACGCTGATTTTGCTGCCAAATGCCTTTATGGAAAGCCAGGGAAGGATGCCCAGAATATGATATTGGGAAGCATCCAGGTCAGCGCCGGATAAAAGCATGACCGTGCCCGGCATGTGGCTGAACCGGGCGGCAAACTGCCCAAGGGGTTCTGGCAGGTCAATGTCTTCCTGCCAGACAGAAACCACCTTTGGCAGTTGTGTCACCCACTGGTTCATCTCAGAAAAGGATTCATCCGTTTTTCATTCATCAGGGTGGTTTCCGGCCCGTGTCCGGTATAAACGACAGTGTCATCCGGCAGGTTCAGCAGCTTTTCCTTGATGCTGGCAATCAATGTATCGTAATCCCCGCCAGGCAGGTCGGTCCTGCCGATGGATCCGGCAAACAGGGTATCTCCCGCAAACAGATGGCCTTTGGTATAAAGACAGATACCGCCCATGGAATGTCCCGGGGTGTGGATCACCTGCAGGGTGATGCTGCCGAAAGTTATCTTGTCCCCGTCATTGAGCAGCATATCCGGCTCCGGGGAGTTTTCGGCAGCCAGACCAAAGGACGCAGCTGATCTGGACAATTCCGAGAGCATGACAGCATCGTCGGGATGGATGGCCAGCACCGCTCCGGTGACCTCTTTCATTTTCTTATTGGCGCCCACATGGTCGAAATGGCCGTGGGTATTGATCAGGTAGGTGGCTTTCAGTTCTGCCTCGGCAAGCGCCATGAGTATCCGGTCCGGTTCATCTCCGGGATCGATAACCACTGCTTCTTTGGTTTGTTCACACCCCAGAATAAAACAATTGGCCATGATGGGACCGACTGACAGTTTCTTTATTATCAAAACACCCTCCTTGTGGTATTGCATTTTGTGTGGTTACATTATGTCTTTGGGATCCATTTACCGGTCAAGGGACAGGCGGATCTGGTCTAAAATGCCATTGATAAACGGACCGGATTCCCGGGATCCGTATTTTTTTGCGATATCCACTGCTTCATTGATGGTGACCGAAGGGGGAATATCCAGATGTCTGAGCAGCTCAACGGTTGCAATACGCATGATATTGCGGTCCACTGCCGGCATTCTTGAAATTTTCCATTTTCTGGAATAGGTTTTAAGCAGCTGGTCAATTTCCTGGAAATTTTCGTGGACCCCGTATACCAGATCTAAAAAAAACGGTTTTACCGTTGGTGTAAGCATATCTGCATTTTCCCGGCAGAATGCATCCATATCTGCCTGGAAATCTGTGGACGGATTCATGTCCACAAAAAACAGGGCCTGGAGCGCCAGTTCTCTGGACTGTCTGCGGTCACCCATGAATTATGCCATTTTCCCGAGGATTTCTCCCAGATTGGCCATTTCAATGGCACCCATGGCCACCTCGAATCCTTTGTTGCCGGCCTTGGTACCGGCCCGCTCAATGGCCTGTTCAATGGTTTCCGTGGTTAAAATGCCGAACATCACCGGCACCCCCGTATCCAGGCTCACACTGGCAATGCCTTTGGATACTTCGGCACACACATAATCATAATGAGAGGTGGCCCCCCTGATCACCGCGCCCAGACAGATAATGGCATCATATTTTTTGCCGGCAGCCATTTTCTGGGCAGCCAGCGGTATTTCAAAAGCACCGGGCACTTTGACAATAACAATATCCTGGTCGCTGGCACCGCTGCGGACCAGTGCATCCATTGCCCCGTCCACCAGCTTTGCCGTAATAAAATCATTGAACCGGGACACAATAATGCCGAATTTTCTGCCCTGGGCGGTCAGTTTTGCATCGATAATCTGTGGCATGAAATTTTTTTCCTTCTCCTAAAGGTTAGCAGTGTTTGTCCATGTGGAGCAGGTGGCCCATTTTGGCCTGTTTGCATTGCAGGTATCCCTGGTTGTGGCAGTTGGGGGTCACTTCAATGGGAATCTGTTCCTCCACTGACAGACCATACCCTTCCAGGCCCACCATTTTTTTGGGGTTGTTGGTCAAAAGACGCATTTTTTTCACCCCAAGGTCCACCAGCATCTGGGCCCCGACCCCATAATCGCGCATGTCTGCGGCAAAACCGAGTTTTTCATTGGCCTCCACCGTATCCAGTCCCTGGCGCTGGTATTCATAGGCCTTGAGTTTGTTCACCAGGCCGATGCCCCGTCCTTCCTGGCGCAGATACAAAAGTACGCCGCTGCCCTCCTCTTCCATCATGGCCATGGCACAGTGCAGCTGGTCCTGGCAGTCGCACCGCTGGGAGGAAAAAATATCTCCGGTCATGCACTCGGAATGCACCCGCACCAGAACGGCTTTATCCGGATCTATATCGCCTTTGACCAGGGCGATGTGGGTGAGGTTGTCCAGATCATTTTCATAGGCAATGATCTTAAATTCGCCTCCCACTTTTGTGGGAATAACGGTCTGGGCCGCCCGTTTCACAAAACTTTCCGTTTTCAGGCGGTATTTCACCAGGTCCGCCACCGTGCAGATGCCGATATCATGTTTTTTGGCAAATTTTTCCAGAGAAGGCATCCGGGCCATGGTGCCGTCATCATCCATGATCTCGCAGATCACCCCGGCAGGTTTGAGTCCGGCCAGCCGGGCAAGATCCACAGACCCTTCGGTCTGGCCCACCCGGACCATCACCCCGCCGTCCCGGGCACGCAGGGGAAAAATATGGCCTGGCCGGGCAATATCGGCCGGCGTGGTATCATCTGCCACGGCAGTTAATATAGTGGTGGCCCGGTCTGCTGCCGAGATCCCTGTGGTAACCCCTTTTTTGGCCTCAATGGATACGGTGAATCCGGTTTCAAACTGGGAGGTGTTGTTTTCCACCATCATGGGCAGGTCCAGCCGGTCTGCAATACTGGAGTCCAGGGAAAGACAGATCAGTCCCCGGCCGTATTTTGCCATGAAATTTATGGCCTCAGGCGTAACCGCCTCTGCAGCCATGGTGAGATCCCCTTCATTTTCTCTGTCCTCATCATCCACCAGAATGACCATCTGGCCGTTTTTTATATTTTCAATCGCCTGTTCAATACGTAAATGCGGCATATCTGATCTTATCCTTTGGTTATAAAAATCCGTTCTTTGCAAGCAGCGCCATACTGATATCTGATTTTCCCGTACCCGGATTCATGGCAGAGGTTTGCGTTAAAAATTTTCTCACATATTTTCCCAGCATGTCGGTTTCAATGTTCACCTGGTCTCCGATATGCTTGATACCGATGGTGGTGAGCCCGGCAGTATGGGGAATGATACTCACACCAAACGCTGTGTCTGTGCACTGGTTGATGGTCAGACTGATCCCGTCCACGGCCACAGATCCTTTTTCAATCATCTCCCCGGCCAGGGATCTGTCCACGGCAATGGTCAGGACAACGGCATTGCTGTTTTTCTCCAGGGCGGTGATGGTGCCGGTGCCGTCAATATGGCCGGAAACCAGATGGCCGTCAACGCGCGCGGACAACTGCATGGCCCGCTCGATATTGACCCGCATGCCGGGTTTGGCAGTTTTAAAGGTAGTCCGGAAAACAGTTTCAGGGGCCATGTCCACAAAAAAATCATGTTTTCCCAGACGGACAGCGGTCAGGCATGCCCCGTTCACTGCAATGGAATCACCGATCCTGGTTTGGGAAAGGTCCAGATCACTTCGGATATGAAGCATTTTTCCCTCTCCCTGGGATCTCACCTGCTGGATGGTGCCAAGACTTTCTATTATACCGGTAAACATCTGATTTTTTTCCGGGGCAGCTTGCCCGTTATCAATCCTTTATATGAACGCCGTCAGCCATCAGTACTCAGCTAACAGCTAAAGGCTAATAGCTTTCATATTTTGTTGTGCCCGTCAGGGCAGGCTCGTTATTTAAGATATCCCTGTACCAGGATATCTGCATCACACTGTTTCACTGTCATTTTTTGCAGCACAGGGGCTTCGGCCAGTTTTTTCACTCCTTTGCCTTCAAACACCGCTTTTCCATCGCTTCCCCCCATCAGTCTGGGAGCGATAAAATACACAATTTTGTTGACAATGCCCTCGGCCAGCGCATTTGCCGCCACCGTCCCCCCTCCTTCAATGAGCAGGCTGGTGATGGACATCTTTCCCAATGTAACCATGAGCTGCCGCAAATCAAGGTTGTTGTTTTTCAACTCTGTTTCCAGCACAACCACACCTTTTTCTGCAAGGCGTTCTTTTTTTTGGGCTGGTGCATGGGGAGCGGTCACCAGGATGGTGGGGGCGTCTGATCTCTGGTTGATCACCTGTGCATTTTCCGGGATGGAAAGACGGGTATCCAGGATCACCCGGGCCGGGTCACGGGTCTTTTTCCCCAAAATTCTGCAGGTCAAAGCGGGGTTGTCTGCATGCAGGGTGCCGGATCCCACCAGAATGGCATCCACCTGGTGCCGGATCTCATGGCCGAAAGCCCGGGATGCAGCACAGGTTATCCATTGGGATTCTCCGGTGGATGTGGCAATACGCCCGTCCAGGGTGGCAGCACATTTGAGGATAACAAACGGGGTTTTGTCATGGCGGACATACCAGAGAAAATCCTCCATCAACATCTCGGCCTGGTCCTGAAGAAGACCGGATTCTGTCTGGACCCCGTTTCGGGATAAAAAGGCCAGGCCCCCGGATGCCGCAGGATTGGGATCCGGGCAGGCTGCCACCACCCGGCGTATGCCTGCTGCCAGTATTCTGCGGGTACAGGGCGGGGTCCTGCCGAAGTGGTTGCAGGGCTCCAGGGTCACAAACAAATCTCCGCCCCTGGCGCGGTCCCCCGCATCTTCCAGGGCTGCTGCTTCTGCATGGGCCATGCCTGCGGCCTTGTGCCAGCCTTTGCCCACCACCTGACCGTTTTTGACCACCACTGCCCCCACACAGGGGTTGGGGGAGGTAAATCCTTTGCCTTTAGCAGCCAGCTGCAGTGCCAGCTGCATATGGTCATGATCGGTCATCTGGTGTTTTCCGGCATCTGGTCTGTTTCCTGGCTCGGGCATTCCCTGGGAAGCAGGCCCTTTAATTCTTGAATAAAATCTGTGATATCCTTGAATTCCCGGTAAACCGAAGCAAACCGGACATAGGCCACATCATCCAGTATTTTTAAGGCCTGGATGATTTTTTCGCCCACCACTTTGGATGATATTTCCCGCTCATTGGTATGCCGCAGTTCCCGTTCAATGCCGTCCACCATCTCTTCAATGCGGTTCATGCTGATGGCCCGCTTTTCACAGGCTTTTTTAATGCCTTTGAGCACCTTTTCCCGGTCGTACTCTTCCCTTCGGCTGTCTTTTTTTATGATCATGACCGGCACCTGCTCCACCCGTTCATAGGTGGTAAACCGCTGGGAGCATTCCTGGCATTCCCTGCGCCGCCGGACTTCCAGCTCTATTTTCCCGGGTCTGGAATCCACCACCCGGGTATTGGGGGTTTTGCAGTACGGGCATTTCATGGCCTGGATTTCCTCACATTTTTGACAGCACCACCCCTGCCCTGTCAAACATGTCCAGGGCCAGAGGATCATCATAACCATCCCGAAAATACACTTCTTTTATGCCGGCATTGATGAGCATCTTGGCACATATGGAACACGGCTGGTTGGTGCAGTAAAGGGTTGCCCCGGCCACGGCCACACCATGGAAGGCTGCCTGGACAATAACATTCTGCTCTGCATGCACCCCCCGGCACAACTCATGTTTGACTCCGGAAGGCACAGACAGCTGCTCGCGCAGACACCCTGTTTCCCTGCAATGGGCCACGCCTGCGGGCGCCCCGTTGTAACCCGAGCACAGAATGCGCCGTTCCTTGACAAGCACAGCCCCTACCTTGCGGCGAATACAGGTGGCACGCCCGGCCACCAGATCGGCAATACCCATGAAATATTCGTTCCAGGAAGGCCGGGGAGACAAATCAGGCAGCATCAGCATTCCCCGCCATACAGAGGATAACGGCGGCACAAATCCGCCACCAGAGAGGCGGTCTTTTTTGCAGCAGATGCATCATCCAGGACATCACAGATATATTGTGCCATGGCCTGTACAGCATCTTCTTTCATCCCTCTGGAGGTGACAAGGGAAACACCGATCCGGATGCCGGAGGTGACAAAGGGGCCTTTTTGTTCATTGGGGACCGTGTTTTTGTTCACGATAATATTGGCACGGCCCAGACGTTCTTCTGCGTCTTTGCCGGAAAAACTGTTTTGGGTAAGGTCCACCAGGACCATGTGGTTGTCCGTGCCGTCAGACACCAGTTTATAGCCCCGCTCCATGAGTGCGGCAGCCAGTACCGCCGCATTTTTCACCACCTGTTTCTGGTATTTTACAAAGTCCGGCTGCAGGGCCTCATGAAAGGCCACCGCTTTGGCTGCAATCACATGCATGAGGGGGCCTCCCTGGATACCCGGAAAAATCTGGCTGTTGATCTTCCTGGCAAAGGTGTCTGATCCCAGAATCAATCCCCCCCTGGGGCCGCGCAGGGTTTTGTGGGTGGTGGAGGTGACCACATCTGCATGTCCCACCGGCGTGGGGTGCACCCCGGCTGCCACAAGCCCGGCAATGTGGGCCATGTCCACCATGAGATACGCGCCCACGGATGCGGCGATATCTGCAAACCCTTTAAAATCGATAATCCTGGGATAGGCACTGGCACCGGCCACAATCAGTCTGGGCTGAAAGGTCCTGGCCAGATCAGCCACCTGGTCCATGTCAATGGTCTGGGTATGGGCAGAAAGCCCGTAATGGGAAAAATGAAACAATCTGCCCGAAAAACTGGCAGCTGCACCATGTGTGAGATGCCCGCCGTGGGTCAGGTCCATGGCCAGGATCCTGTCTCCGGGTTCCAGCAGGGCAAAATACACAGCCATGTTGGCCTGGGACCCGGAATGGGGCTGCACATTCACATATTCTGCATTGAACAGTTCTTTGGCCCTGGCAATGGCCAGGTCTTCTGCCTGGTCCACAAAATCGCAGCCGCCGTAATACCGCCGGGAAGGGTAGCCTTCCGCGTATTTATTGGTGAGAATTGACCCCTGGGCTGCCAGTACAGACCGGCTGACCGTGTTTTCCGAAGCAATCAGGTTGAGCGTTGATTCCTGCCGGCGGGTTTCTTTTTCGATTATCGCTGCTATCCGGGGATCATTTGTAACAAGATCTGCCATGTGCCCTTCCTTTTTCCTGTCCAGCAAGACCTGAAAACCAGGTTTTTTTTGAACAGGTCCGGGTTTGTCAGTCCTGGCTGTCCATGGACCGGATCCGGTCCAGGTGTCTGCCGCCGTCAAATTTTGTGTCAAGAAAACCGTCCACCATGGCAATCGCCAGGCCATCTCCGGAAATCCGGCTCCCCAGTGCCAGAATGTTGGCATCGTTATGGCGCCGGCTCATCATGGCGGAAAAAAGATCCGAACACACAGCAGCCCGGACCCCGGGATAGCGGTTGGCTGCCATGGACATGCCTATGCCGGAACCGCACACCAGAATTCCTCTGGCAAACCTGCCCTGTGATATGGCGGCGGCAACCTTTTTGCCGTAATCCACATAATTGACTGAGGATGCATTAAAAGTGCCGGCATCCTCAACTGTATACCCTCTGGTAGACAGATGGGTGCGAATCTTTTCCTTTAATTCAAAACCAGCATGGTCACTGCCGATAATAATGGATGTATCCATGGGAATTTTCCGGAGTTTCAGGACTTGGATTTGATAAAATCGATGGCATCCTGAACCGTTCTCAGGTTTTCAGCTGCATCATCATCAATTTCAATTGCAAAAATTTCTTCCATGGACATGACAAGTTCAACAATTGTCAAAGAATCTGCTCCCAGATCTTCGATCAGAGAAGCTTCCGGCACCACATCTTCAATATCAATGTCCGGAATTTTTTCCGCAATTATTTTTTTTACCTTGGTTTCAATCGTCATGAAAAACCTCTGCTCCTTACATTTTTTATGGACACCAGCAGAGGTTACACCTCATCTTCTGCCTTAACGTTTCTGTCCTTGTAGGCACCGCATTCCGGGCAGGCCATATGGGGAAGTTTGGCTTCCTGGCATTCCGGGCATGTGGTCACGGCAGGGGCCTGGGTCTTGTAATGGGTCCGTCTTTTTCTGCCCCTTGACTTGGAGCTTTTCTGTTTTGGTACTGCCATTGGTCTCTCCTAAAAGTATGCATACATTCATATTGTATTTTCAATCTTACCGTATGATAACAAAACAAACCTAATTACCGTAATTTCAGGCATGTGTCAAGATCTAAACAAAATCCCTGTCAGGGGACAAAGATGGGACATGGTATTGCCTGTCGGGCGGTTTTGTGGTACCTAAAGGCGCGATTTTACAGATAAATATATTTTAAGGAGATACCATGAAACCCGTTGTCACCCGCTTTCCGCCCTCTCCCACAGGATTTCTGCACATCGGCGGTGCCAGGACCGCCTTGTTCAACTGGCTGTATGCCAGAAAAACCGGCGGAAAATTTATTCTGCGTATTGAAGACACTGATGCGGCCAGGTCCACATCAGATTCTGTGGATGCAATTTTACACGCTTTGCAGTGGCTGGGCATAGACTGGGATGAAGGCCCGTATTTCCAGACCCGGAGAAAAGACATTTATGCCGGTCATATCGAAAAACTGGTTGCATCCGGCCATGCCTATCATTGTTCGTGCACCCAGGAGGAGGTCAATGCCATGCGCGAGGCAGCCAGGGCCAAAGGCCTGAAACCCATGTACAACGGCAGATGCCGGGACCGCGGCCTGCCGGCATCTGAAAACACGGTGGTCCGGCTGCGCACCCCTGACACCGGGGCAACCGTGGTGGAAGACGTGGTCAAGGGGGACACGGCTTTTCAGAATGCTGAAATGGATGATTTTATCATCCAGCGCTCTGACGGGTCTGCCATGTACAACCTGGCTGTGGTGGTGGATGACATAACCATGGGCATCAACACCATTATCAGAGGAGATGACCATCTGATCAACACCCCCAAGCAGATCCTCATCTATAAAGCGCTGGGCGCGGACCTGCCGGAGTTCGGCCATGTGCCCATGGTGCTGGGACCGGACAAAGCCCGGCTGAGCAAGCGGCACGGGGCCATGTCCGTGGGGGAATACCAAAAAATGGGGTATCTTGCAGATGCCGTGATCAACTATCTGGTGCGGCTGGGATGGTCCCACGGAGACCAGGAATTTTTTACCCGCAAAGAACTGATCGAAAAATTTGATCTGGCCCACCTGGGCCGGTCTGCTTCCATGTTTGACATGAACAAGCTGACCGCATTGAATGCCAGGCATATCCAGGCAAAATCAGCACCTGAGCTGGCACCGGCACTGCTGCCCCTTCTGAAGGATCTGGGCATTGCAGCAGAAAATGATACCTTTACCCATAAGGTGATCGCAACCCTGCAGCCCAGAAGCAAAACCCTTGTGGAAATGGCTGAAGCAGCCCGGTTTTATTATGTGGATGCACCAGTTTTGGATGAAAAAGCCGCTGCCAAATTTCTTACCACCGCTGCCGGTCCCATGCTCACCCAGACAGCTGATGCCATTGACAATCTGCCTGATTACACCCAGGAGGAACTGGAGGAAGTTTTTAAAAAAACAATGGCGGATTTTAATCTGGGTTTCGGCAAAATTGCCCAGCCCTTGCGGGTGGCAGTCACCGGCACCACAGTGAGTCCGGGAATATTCGAGATGCTGCTGGCACTGGGAAAAGACAAAACTGTTGCGCGCATCAGGCGTGCGGTTTCTTTGATTGCATCCCGGTCTTCTTGAAAATAAGCTGTCACAATTGCCCGTACAGCAGGCCGGCATAACCCACAAAGGAATCAGACCGGGTGTTTTCGTAACTTGTGGCATAATCAAGGACCTGGGCCCTGGTTGTGCCCATTTTTTTTGCAGCAGCAGCAGTGGCAGCCGCTGCCCCGGGGCAGCACATATTGTGATTATCCAGGCCCTGGGCAATGATGGCTTTTTCATCCATATCTTTCATGGCTTCCAGGGCTTTTGCATCATTGCTGGTTGTAACCCATTCCACGGCATTTTTTCCGGTCCCGGCCGGGGTAAACCCGAAATTAGGCCCATAATGGGTCATGTCAGTGGACCCGATCACCCTGATGTTTTTTTTGAGGGCATTTGCGGTTTCCACCACCGTGTTTCCGATGACAGGGGCAAAAAAAGACGGGGCCACACCGCAGACCATTATCTGCGCATCCGGAAAAAAATATTTGATGAATGGATACTGCAGTTCCAGCGTGTTATCATCCACAAATTTTAAAGGAGACCGCTTGCGGATGCTGATATTGTCTGCTACAGCTTCCACCAGGTCTGCATCCACTGTAATGTCCCCCAGGGGGGTTTCAATCTCCCCTCTGGTCATGACAAAGGGTTCTGACTGCTGGTGCATGTGGGCCCCGAACAGGACAATGGTATCCACGGGGGTGGTCGAAGACGGTACCAGACTGGCAATGGTCCGGCAGGCAATGCTGCCGGAATAGACCCAGCCGGCATGGGGAACGATACCAGCGGCAAAGCTGTCTTTGGCCGGGCCTGATTTGTCTGTCAAAAATTTCTGGATAAAGGTTTCACATTCTTCTGCCGAGGCCGGATACCAGGTACCGGCAAAGGCGGTGCGTTTTTTTTCCATGGTTCCTCCTTTTTGAGGTATGAGGTATACATGTACATGGGGTCAGGCTTGACCCCCACTGTGTGACCCCCACTGTGACCCACATCTGCTGACCCCCACATGATAAGCCGGGCCTGCCCCCACCCTCATTACTGCATTTTCTATGTTGCGGGTTTTTCCTTTACTTTCTGGCGAATCCACGCCAGCCAGGGATCAAATCCCTCCCCGGTTTTGGCGGACAAGGCAAATACCGGCATGCCGGCATGCACTTTTTTCATGTTATCCACAGCCAGGGGGGCATCAAAATCCAGATAGGGCAAAAGATCCACCTTGTTCAAAATGGCGGCATCCGACACCTGGAACATGAGGGGGTATTTCAAAGGTTTGTCTTCTCCTTCAGTGACACTCAACACCACCACCCGGGCATCTTCGCCAATGTCAAACTCTGCCGGGCAGACCAGGTTGCCGATATTTTCCACAATCAGCAGATCCAGATCTTCACATCCCAGTTTTCTGGCAGCGGTATCAATCAACGGGGCCGCCAGGTGGCAGTCCCCCCCGAACTGATCGGTGTTGATCTGGGTTACTTTGGCCCCGGTAACAGACAGGCGGTCGGCATCATTGGTGGTGCAGATATCGCCCACAATCACCCCTGTCCGTATATCGGGCATCAGACAGCCAAGGGTTCTGCACAGGGTTTCGGTCTTGCCGGAACCGGGCGAAGACATCATGTTCAGGACAAAAACATTGTTTTCCCTGAAATAGCTGCGGTTTTTATCTGCCTCTGAAAGATTTTTTTCCAGCACCTGTTTTCGGATCTTGATTTCCATATATCATCTGGCCTTTCTTTGTTCCCTTTTTAGGGTATTTGCTTTGCCTGCTGATAACAATAGTTGTGCATTATTCAAAAAGTTCAAGGGAAACAATTTCAATTTCCCGTCCTGAAAGCATTTCAATCTTTCCCTGTTCACAATCCGGGCACTGGAATACCGGGGTGTCCGCTTCCCACTCTGTGCCGCAGCCGGTGCAGCGGATGCGCACCGGCACGGTTTCAATCTCCAGGCGGGCATTTTCCAGGGGGGTGTCTTTGGTGATGATTTCAAAACAGAAAGTCAGGCTGTGGGATACCACAGAAGACAGTTTTCCGATTTTCAGGTGCAAAGATGCCACCTGCGGATTGTCAAGATCTTGGGGCAGCGCATCCAGTGCGATTTTCACCAGCTCCTGGGCAATTCCCATTTCGTGCATAACGTTCAACTCCTTTGGGGTCAGATACCTTGTTCCCGGTTTTCATGAAACTGCCGCTGAAATGCGTCAAACCGGTCATCTCTGATCGCCTGGCGCATTTTTGCCATCAGTTCAAGGTAATAATACAGATTATGGATGGTGTTCAGCCGGTAGGCCAGCAGTTCCCTGGATTTGTACAGATGGCGCAGATAGGCACGGGAATAGTTTTGGCAGGTATAGCACCCGCAGGTTTCATCCACCGGGTTTTTGTCAAACCTGAACCGGGCATTGGGGATGTTGATATCGCCCCGGGATGTGAACAGTTTGCCGTTTCTGGCATTGCGGGAGGGCATGACGCAGTCGAACATGTCACACCCCATCCGGGTGAGTGCCACCAGGTTCTCCGGGGTGCCCACCCCCATGATATACCGGGGCTTGTCCGGGGGCAGCAGCGGCAGGGTGTGATCCGCCATCTCATACATCATGTCCGTGGGTTCTCCCACAGACAGGCCTCCGATGGCAAACCCTGAAAAATCGATCCGGGTCAGCTGTTGCGCAGAAAGACTGCGCAGTTCTTTGAACATCCCCCCCTGGACAATGCCGAACAGGTTGTTTTGTGCCCCCTGTTCCTGCCAGAAATCATAGCCTTTTCGGGCCCAGGCCGTGGTTTTTTTCACGGCTGCTTCGGCCTGGGCCTGTGTGGCTGGAAATCCCATGCACCAGTCCAGAGACATCATGATGTCCGAACCTAAAATGGTCTGGATCTCCACGGCTTTTTCCGGAGAAAAAAAATGGCTGGATCCGTCAATGTGGGACTGAAACGCCACCCCGTCTTCTGTGAATTTTGCCAGCTTTGCCAGGGAAAAAAACTGAAATCCGCCGGAGTCCGTGAGCATGGGCCGGTCCCATCGGATAAATTCATGCAGCCCGCCCATATGGGAGATCACCTCACATCCGGGCCGCAGATACAGATGATAGGTATTGCCCAGGATAATCTGGGCTCCGCAGTGAACCAGATCATCTGCAGTCAACGCCTTTACCGACCCCACCGTGCCCACGGGCATGAATATCGGGGTCTGGATCCGGCCCCGGGGGGTGTCAATGGTTCCCAGGCGGGCCCGGTTTTCTGTTGACTCTTTTAACAGGGTGAATTGCACGCTTACCTCTTTGTCTTTTTATTCAATGAACATGGCATCGCCATAGCTGAAAAACCGGTATCCACGGGCCACAGCTGTTTCATAGGCATGGAGCATGTGTTCCCGGTCATAAAACGCTGACACCAGCATGAGCAGGGTGGATCTGGGCAGATGAAAATTGGTGATCATGGCATCCACGCACTTATACCGGTATCCCGGATAAATGTACAGATCGCACATGCCGGTACCAGGGGTTACCCGGCCCTGGTCATCTGAGAGAAATTCCAGGGTCCGCACCGAGGTGGTGCCCACTGCCACCACCCGTCTTTGCTGATCTTTGGCTGCATTGATTTTTTGTGCCGCTGCCGGTGACACACAAAAATATTCGGAATGGATCTGGTGTGCCCGGATATCTTCCACCCGCACCGGCACAAAGGTCCCGTATCCCACATGCAGGGTGATATGGGCCGTATCAATGCCTTTTTCGGCCAGCTGGTCCATCAGGGGCCGGGTAAAGTGCAGCCCTGCTGTGGGCGCGGCCACAGCCCCGTCAGTTTGGGCGTACACGGTCTGGTAGCTTTCCCTGTCCATGGCAGACAGGTCGGTATCCGGGCTGCGTTTGATATAGGGAGGCAGCGGCAGGTGTCCGGCTGTTTTCATATAATGAACAAAATCTTTGCCTCCTGAAAAACAGATCTCACAGATCCCTTCGTCAACTGTCCGCACCTGGCCTGTGATCTGGTCAGTGAAATGAATAACACTGCCTGGTTTCGGCATTTTTGATGCCCGCACCAGGCACTGGCATTGAAAACTTCCTGTTTCTTCCAGATGTTTAATGCCGGCTGCATAGTCTATGATCAGCACCTCCACCCGGCCGCCAGTGGGTTTTCTGCCCAGCAGCCGGGCCGGGATCACCCGGGTGTTGTTCACCACCAGCAGATCGCCTGTCTGCAGAATATCGGGCAGATGGGAAAACCGGTGATGGAAAATGGCGGCACTGTTTTTTTGAATGCGCATCAGTCTTGCATCACTGCGGCTGCCGCAGGGCTGCTGGGCAATGCATTCTTCAGGCAGCTGAAAGTCGTAATCAGATAACAGATACATCAGGCTGCCTTCATGGCTGCGTACACAACCCCTAAGCCGGCTGCCATGAGAATAAAGCCGAACCGCCGCAGCCGGGCATTTTCCTGGCCCGCAATGATCTGGACCATCTCTTTCATCCTCTCAGGAAAGGCAAAATAGGGCAGGCCTTCCACAATCATCACCATGCCCATGACACATAAAAAAAATTTCAT